>CANRJV010000029.1 GCA_947631045.1 uncultured Bacilli bacterium | reverse complement strand
GCACCTTTTTAAGTTCCATAATAAAATGTTCGGGAAGTTCTTTATTTAAAAACTGTCCGAAGGTAAGATATGATTGCTACTTAACTCCGGACAATTTTAGAATAAACTAGGATTACGAAGAGAGAAATCTCTTCTTTTAGATTGAAAAAAAGAATAATTTTTGTTATTCTTATAATAGGGAAAATAAAAGAGGTTAGATATGGCTAGTTTAGGTGATCATTTTAAAGTTAATGCAGAAAATCTAGTTAGTGATAGTAGAGCCACATTTAAAGGAGTTAACTATCGAATTACCGTCTTAAGTGAACGTTTAGTAAGACTAGAATATTCACTTGATGGTACTTTTTATGATGGGGCAACAGAGATTGTATCTAACCGTAATTTTGAAGTACCAAAAATGAAAGTGGAACAAGATGAAAAATACTTAGTTATAACAACCAAATATTTTATTTTACAATATGCCAAAGAAAAAGCCTTTAAAGGGCCTTCTTTTGCTCCCGATTCTAACCTTAAAGTAAAACTTGTTAATACTGATAAAATTTGGTATTATGGTCATCCCGAAGCTCGTAATTTTAAAGGTAGTGCTTTTAGTATTGAAGATTTTGGTAGTGAAACTATTTTAGGAAAAGGTTTATATTCGACTGATGGTTTTGCAACCCTTGATGATAGTTATTCGATGTTTATTGACTATGATGGTTTTATGATTCCAAATAATACTCGAAGAGTAGATATTTATTTATTTGCTTACCGAAGAGATTTTGGCCTTTGTTTAAAAGATTATTTCACCTTAACTGGATATCCTCCAATGATACCAAGATATGCTTTAGGTATTTGGTGGAATCGTGATCAAATTTATAGTGAAGAAGATGCTAAAAAATTAATTAGAACTTTTAATAAATATGATGTTCCAATATCAGTTTTATTATTAAGTGAATTTTGGCATAAAAAAGATAAAAATAATTATAATTTATATAAAACCGGTTATAGTTTTAATGAAGAATTATTTCCAAATCCCAAAGAATTTATTAAATATATGCATGAAAGAGGAATTAGAATTGGTCTTAATTTAGATGGCTCTGAAGGCATTAATGCTATGGAAAATAATTATTTAAATATGTGTTCTGAATTAAATTTACCAACAAATAGAATGATTCCTTTTAGAGTTTTAGATAAAAATTTTATAGTTAGTTATTTTAATAATTTAATCAATCCTTTATATGAATTAGGTGTAGATTTTTTCTGGTTAGATAGTAAAGATGAAATTGTAACTAGAGCATTAAATTATTATCATTTTAATGATTATAAAAAATTTCAAGAAAAAAGAGGTTTAATATTATCTCGTAATGGAGGTAAAAGTGCTCATAAGTATCCTGTTCATTATTCGGGAGAAACTAAAGTTAGTTGGGATACTTTAAAATATTTACCATTTTTTAATTCTACGGCGAGTAATATTGGTCTTTCTTGGTGGAGTCATGATGTTGGGGGATATAAAAATGGAATTGAAGATAGTGAGTTATATCTAAGATATGCCGAATTTTCTACTTATAATCCGATATTTAGATTTAGTGCTAAAAGAGGAGCTTATTATAAAAGAGAACCATGGCGTTGGGATATGAAAACTTATACTATTGTTAAAGATTATTGTAAGCTTCGGCAAAAATTAATTCCTTATATTTATACGGAAAATTATAAATATTATAAAACTTGCTTACCGGTAATCGAGCCTCTTTATTATTACTATCCCGAAATATTTGATGAACCGGATTATCGGAATGAATATTATTTTGGGACGGAATTATTAGTATCTCCCATTACTAAACCCAAAGATGAAGTAATGAACCGTTCAGTGGAAAAGATATTTTTACCTAAAGGTGTTTGGTATGATTTTAAAACAGGGAAAAAATTTATTGGGAATAAAAGATATGTTTCTTTCTTTAAAGATGAAGATTATCCGGTCTTTGCCAAAGCCGGATGTATTATTCCTTTAGCTAAGCTTGATGAAAATATTAATAATACTAACCCTCCTAAAGCGATGGATATTGATATATTCCCCGGCAGTAGTAATGTTTATAGGTTATATGAAGATGATGGTATTTCTTCTTTATATGAGGAAGGTTATTATATAATTACGGCGATTGATTTTGATTATAGTCAAGATAATTATGTTTTATCTATTCACCCAGTTGAAGGAAAAACAGGTATTATTCCTGATTATCGAGATTATTTTATTCGGTTTAGAAATACGAGAGAACCAGAAAGAGTAATTGTTGAAATAAATGGGGAAATAGTTACTAATTATAATTCTTATCCTGATGAAAATGATTTTTTAGTTGAAGTTAAAGGAGTCGATACTAAAAAGAGTTTAACTGTTACTTGTAGTGGTAGTAATATTGAAATTGAGGCATCCCGAATTATTAATGAAGATATTAACGAAATTATTAGTGATTTAAAAATTGAGACAATATTAAAAGAACAAATTGGGGCGATTATGTTTAGTAATCTTCCAATTAATAAAAAAAGAATTAGCATTCGAAAGTTGAAAAGTGTTGGTCTTGATCCGTTGTTTATTGCGATGTTTATCCGCCTTTTAGAATTTATGGAAGAAGTTTAAGATGAAATTTTCATCTTTTTCTTTTGTTAAATTCTTAAGTATGTTAAAATATATCTGTATTTATTAAAAACAAGTAAGGATGTGTTTTTATGGAAAGTAAAGTAGTAGAAAATAAATGGCAAAAAATATGGGAAGAGGGAGGATATTTTCACGCTCAAAACAATAGTGATAAAGAAAAATATTATATTCTAGTGGAATTTCCTTATCCATCTGGTTCTGGTCTTCATGTGGGCCATGTTAGAAGTTATACGGCTTTAGATGCTTATGCCAGAATGAAAAGAATGCAAGGCTATAACGTTTTATTCCCAATGGGTTGGGATGCTTTTGGAGCTCCGGCTGAACAATACGCAATTAAAAATCATATTCATCCTTCCAAAGCCGTGGAAGAAAACATTAAGACTTTTAAAGGCCAAATTAAATCTTTAGGTATTTCTTTTGACTGGGAAAGAGAATTTTCAACCACTGATCCAGAATACTATAAATGGACCCAATGGCAATTTTTAAAGTTCTATGAACATGGTATGGCTTATAAAGCCAAAAAAGATATTAACTGGTGTCCTACTTGTAAAACAGGTTTATCCAATGAAGATTCTTCGGGTGGCGTTTGTGAAAGATGTGGAAGCAAAGTTATTCAAAAAGAAAAAGAACAATGGATGCTTCGCATGAGTGATTATGCCGAGAGTTTAATTGATGGTCTAAAGGATACCCATTTTGCTGATAAAATTAAATTAGGTCAAATAAATTGGATTGGTAAAAGTATGGGGGCTGAAGTATTATTTAAAGTCAAAGGGACAAATGAAGATATTAAAGTTTATACCACAAGATGTGATACTTTATTTGGTGCTACTTTCATGGTATTAGCCCCTGAACATCCTATTTTAGAAACTTTGAAAGATAAAATTAAAAATATGGATGAAGTCAGAGAATATCAAAAATATGCCAAAGAAAAAACAACTTTTGAAAGAACGGAATTAGTAAAAGAAAAAACGGGTGTTAAATTAGAGGGGGTTACGGCTGTTAATCCGGTTAATGGAAAAGATGTCGAAATTTGGATTGGCGATTATGTTATGATGGGTTATGGAACTGGAGCCATTATGGCTGTTCCAGCTCATGATGAAAGAGATTATGAATTTGCCCAAAAATATAACATTCCAATTATTCAGGTTTTAGAAGAAGTAACAGGAACTCCTCATGAAGGAGAAACTAAGAAAAATTCCATCGTGGCGGTTTTATATGATGAAAAAGAAAATAAATATTTAACTATTAATTGGCATGAAAAAGGTGGTCGTTTATTTATCGGGGGTACAATTAAAGAAGGAGAGACTCCTTATGAATGTGCTTTAAGAGAAATAAAAGAAGAAACTGGTTACCAAAATATCGAATTAGTAAGTGAACTACCTGTAATTAATCATCATTATTATGCTTATAATAAAGATAAATATTTTAATATTGATTCGACGGGCTTCTTATTTAAGTTAAAAGATTATACCCAAGATAAACAAAATTTAGATGATGATGAAGTATTTGATTTAGAATGGGTAAATGAAAATACTATAGCAGAAGAAGTTAAAGATGAATTACATGTGAAAACTTATCTTTATGCTAAAAATCTTGGGGCCATGATTGGTGATGGGATTCATATTAATTCGGAATTCTTAAATGGTTTAAATAAAGAAGATGCCATTAATAAAATGTTAGAATATTTAAAGAGTAAAGGCTTAGGTAATCAAAAAGTTAATTATCGTCTTCAAGATTGGATTTTTTCAAGACAAAGATTCTGGGGTGAGCCAATACCTTTAGTCTATTGTGATAAATGTGGTTGGGTTCCGGTTCCTGAAAGTGAACTTCCGGTTTTACTTCCTAATGTAGCTGAATATGAACCAACTGATGATGGTGAAAGCCCTCTTGCAAAAATTACTGATTGGGTTAATACTACTT
Source organism: uncultured Bacilli bacterium (assembly GCA_947631045.1). GTDB lineage: Bacteria > Bacillota_I > Bacilli_A > RF39 > UBA660 > SIG200. The sequence goes on along the minus strand of CANRJV010000029.1, from coordinate 12,703 downwards.
GTCCCAAATGTGGTGGCAAAGCCAAAAGAGAAACAGATACAATGCCAAACTGGGCTGGTTCAAGTTGGTATTTCTTAAGATATATGGATCCTCATAATGATAAGGAATTTGCCTCTAAAGAAGCCTTAGATTATTGGGGTAAAGTTGATTGGTATAATGGCGGTATGGAACACACAACAAGACATTTATTATACGCCAGATTTTGGAACCAATTCTTACATAATGTTGGTTTAGTACCTAATAGTGAGCCAATTGATATTAGAGTTTCTCATGGGATGATTTTAGGCTCTAATAATGAAAAGATGAGTAAGAGTAAAGGTAATGTTGTTAATCCTGATGACATAGTTAGAGAATACGGAGCCGATACTTTACGTTCTTATGAAATGTTTATTGGTGATTATGAAAAAGATGCGGCTTGGAGTATAGAATCTTTAAGAGGTTGCAAACGTTTCTTAGATCGTGTTGAAAGATTAAAGAGTAAAGTAACTGATGATAAAGGGTATACTGATGATGTTATCGTTAATAAAACTATTAAAAAGGTAACTAATGATTTAAGTAATATGAAATATAATACGGTTATTTCTTCTTTGATGATATTAACGGGATTCTATGAAAAATGTGAAACTATTACGAAAGATGATTATCGAGTTTTATTAATCCTTCTTAACCCAATTGCTCCTCATATTACCGAAGAATTAAATGAACAAATTGGTTCTTCTAAAAAAATAGTTGAAATGTCTTGGCCAACTTATGATGAGGCTAAAACTATTGATGATGAAATCGAAATAGGGGTTCAAGTTAATGGTAAATTAAGAGCCTCAATTAAAATTAATAAAGATGAAGATCAAGAATTGATAATTAAAAAAGCTTTAGAAGAGGGAAATGTTCAAAATCATATTTCTGGAAAAGAAATTGTTAAAACAATAGTTATTCCTAATCGGATAGTTAACATAGTAGTAAAATAATTAAAAAGTATAAAGAAAAAGTAGCATTTGCGGTTTCAATTTGAAACCGCAAATTTTAAAATGATAAAAAATTGTTAAAATTTACTAAAAACTCTTGCCAAAACAATAGTTCGATGATATAGTTATCATACAGCAAGGTAGTAAAACTTTATATAGATAGAATAAAAAGGGGAAAAAATAGTTCTAAGGTTCCAAATTGGAACCTTAGAGAAAAAATAAAAGGAATGGTTTTGGTAATATGAATAATGAAATTGAAAAAATTGTAAAAGAAAATTTAGTTTATGAGGTAAGAGGAAAAAGGGTAATGCTAGATAGTGATCTAGCCAAATTATATCAATGTAATAATGGTACAAAAGAATTGAACCAATTGGTAAGAAGACATATTGAAAAGTTTTCTAGTGACATGTATTTTCAGTTAGAAAAAGAGGAGTATTTAGAACTTCTAAGGTCACAAATTGTGACCTTAAAGGTTTCAAAAGGGCAACATGTTAAATACTTGCCATACGTGTTTTCTCGGGAAGGAATCGAGATTTTAAATAATTTAATAAGGAATGAAAACAAGGAAAAAATTTATAAAAAAATATTAAATGATTTTCAAGATGCTGAAAATTTTGATTTAGTAGAAGTGCGCGCAAACCCGCATAAAATCGGAGATTTAATCTATGAAGTAAGAGGGCAACAAGTGATGTTAGATAGTGATTTAGCCAAATTATATCAATGTAAAAATGGCACAAAAGAAATCGTTCAAGTTGTTAAAAGAAACCCCGAAAAATTTCCAGATAGGTTTACTTTTAAATTAGATGATCAAGAAATTAAAAATTTTTTGGTCACAGATTGTGACCAAAAAAATAAAAATATAGAAACTCGTGGAGGCAAGTATAAGAACCCTCGAGTTTTTACTGAACAAGGCGTTGCAATGTTAGCTACAGTTTTAAAAAGTGACGTTGCTACTAAAGTAAGTATTGCGATAATGGATGCTTTTGTTTTAATGCGAAAATATATCTCTAATAATTTAATGGAGCAACAATATGTCAAAGATATGGTTATAAAACATGATGGCGAAATAAGAAAGCTGCAAGAATCATTTAATAAATTTGAAGAGAAGAAAGAAAATGTTAATGAAGTATATTTTTATGGTCAAATATATGATGCTTATTCAAAAATAGTAGATATCTTAAGAGAGGGAAAAGAAGAAATAATAATTATAGATAGATATGCTGATAAAAGCATTTTAGATATGATTAGAGATATAGATGTTAAAGTGACATTGATAGTAAAGAAAAATGGTTTGTTAAAAGAGATAGATATTGAAAAATATAATAAACAATATCATAACTTAAAAATAAAATATGACGATACCTATCATGACCGTTATATAATAATTGATAGAAAGAAAGTCTATCATTTAGGATTATCCCTAAATCAAGCGGGGAATAGAACCTTTAGTATTAATATTTTGGAAGATGAAAAAATTAGAGATTTAATTATTTCATCATTATATAAACAAATAACTTGTTAATAAAAAAACTTTCCTTTATAATATATCATGAAAGGTGATTCTCATGAAAAATGTTACTCTTTTACCGGCTGATCGTTATATTATAGTTAATAAAAGTATTTTAACAGATACGGATCGTAATATAATTATGAGTTTATATGAGCCTTTAATTGGTTCCTTAGGAGTATCATTATATTTTACTTTATGGAATGATTTAAGTATTTCTAATATTATGAGTAGAGATTTAATCCATCATCATCTAATGGTTACTTTAAAAAGCGATATAGGAAATATTAAATTGGCTAGAGAATCTCTCGAGGCTTTTGGACTTTTAAAAACTTATGTTAAAGAAGGTTCAATTAATGATTATGTCTATGAATTGTACTCTCCTTTAACTCCCTCAGAATTTTTTAATCATCCTATTTTAAACATTGTTCTTTATAATAATGTTGGGGAAAAAGAATATGAAAATTTAAAAAATATGTATAAAGTTCCAAAAATAGATTTAAAAGAATATTCGGACATTACCAAAACAATGGATGAAGTTTATGACACATCGAGATTTACTTTATCTTCAGATTTAGTTGATAAAAAAAATAGTCCTATTATTACAAATCCATCACGCATTAATTTTGATGAAATTATTGCTAGTATTCCGAAAAGTATTATTAATGAAAAAGCATTTAATAAAAAAACAAGAGAACTTATTAATAATTTAGCTTTTATTTATAATATTGATACTTTGAAAATGACGGAACTTATTAGGGGAGTCTTAAATGAATTTGGTAACATCGATAAAAATGGTTTAAGAATAATGGCTCGTAAGGATTATCAATTTAAAAATGGGGCTTTGCCAACTTTAGTTTATCGTAGTCAACCGGAGTATTTGAAAAACCCTTTAGGAGATAATTCGAAAAGAGGAAGAATTATTCAAGTTTTTGAAAATACTTCTCCATATGATTTTTTAAGACATAAATATCATAATGTTAAACCCACTAGTAGAGATTTAAAATTACTAGAACATTTAATTATTGATTTAGAAATGCCTCCGGCAGTAGTTAATGTTTTAATTGATTATGTTTTAAGAAAAAATAATAATAAACTTACCAGTGGTTATGTGGAAGTAATCGCGGCTCAGTGGAAAAGAGCTAATTTAAAAACCGCTAAAGAGGCGATGGAATTTGCCGAAAAAGAACATCAAAGAAGTTTAAAGAAAACATCTTCGGAATCAACGAAGAAAGAAGTAGTTAAAACCCCAATTTGGTTTAATCAAAAAATCGAGGAAGATGATTTGTCTAAAGAAGAGGAAGCGGAATTAAAAGATTTATTAAAGGAGTTTAATTAAGATGGAGATAAAAGTAGATAGTAAAACAGTAGCAAAGAATCAAGAAAAAGAATATTTAAAAGCTAAGCAAAATGAAGATTATCAAGCCCTAGTTCGAAAGTTAAAATTAAAAGATGAAGAAGCTAGAAAAAATACAATTAACTTAATGGACTCTTTAGAAGAACTAGCCCATTGTAAAACGTGTAAAAATCTTTATGAATGCCAAAATAAAGTTAAAGGCTATGTTTATTTTCCTGAATTAAAAGAAAGTAATGTAATATTTTCCTATATTCCTTGTAAATATAAAAAGAAAGCTTTAAAAGAAGCCAAATTAAAAACTACTAGTCAAAACATTTTAGCGAGTGCCCGGATGAAAGATATTAAAATTACAAAAAGTAGAGCTACCATTATTAAATGGCTAAAAGATTATTATGATAATTTTGATCCATTTAAATCTTCCAAAGGATTATATTTACATGGTAATTTTGGAACAGGCAAAACTTATTTAATTGCGGCTTTATTAAATGAAATTAGAAACAAATTTGGTGTAAGTACGGAAATAGTTTATGTACCGGAACTTTTACGGAAATTAAAAGAAAATTTAAATTTAGTTGGTGACCGATTATATGAACTTGAAAAAGTTGATCTTTTATTATTGGATGATATTGGAGCCGAAAAAGTAACAGAATGGGGAAGAGATGAAATTCTAGGTACTATTTTACAAACACGAATGAATAGTGGTATGCCAACATTTTTTACTTCTAATCTTACTATTAGTGAATTAGAAAGAACTTTAAGTATTACTAAAGATAGCGAAGATGCTATTAAGTCTAAGAGAATTATTGAAAGAATTAAATATTTAACTGATGATATTGAACTGTTAGGTAATAATTATCGTGAGGAAAAATAATGAATATTGGTATAGATATAGATGATACTCTTAGTAAAACGACGGAATATTTGTATGATAAAGCCATTGATTTTACTAAGAATGTTTTAAAAAGAGAACCAGTTATAAATAAAGAAGAAAAATTTCCTCGTTGCTTAGGTTGGAGCAATGAAGAAGTAGTTAAATTTTTTAATGAAGTTTTTGATAAGGAAGTCTTAAATATTCCTCCTTTTGAAGAAGCTAGAAAATATTTACAAAAATTAAAAGAAGATGGTCATAAAATATTTATCATCACGGCAAGAGATAGTATTCATTTAACTAACCCTTATGAAAAATGTTTAAAATGGTTAGAAAAAAATGATATTCCTTTTGATAAATTAATTGTGGGAAGTAAGTACAAAAGTGAAGTTTGTCAAAAAGAAAGAATTTCTATAATGATTGATGATTCTTTTAATCAATGTTCATATATTGCTGATCATTTAAAAATAAAAGTCTTAATGATGGCTACTTTTAATAACAATATTGTATATAAAGGAATAACAAGGGTAAATAATTGGTCAGAAATTTATCATTTAATAGCCAAAGATAAGAGAGTTTAAAGGGAACTCTCTTTTATGACAAGAAAAATAAACAAAAGTTCGATTTAATATTGACATTGAAAAAAAACTAAGGTAAAATTTAATTATCAGAGAGTGTAGAAGGAGATAATATGAAGTCAAAAGATACAAAAAATAATGATAAAGCCCTAGAACAAGTTTTAAAAGATATTGAAAAACAATTTGGGGCTGGCGCAATTATGAAATTAGGGGCTGACGAACATATTAAAATAGATGTTACTAGTTCAGGATCTATTGCCTTAGATATTGCTTTAGGTGTTGGTGGATTTCCTAAAGGAAGAATAATTGAAATATATGGTCCAGAATCATCTGGTAAAACTACTATTGCATTACAAGCGATTGCTGAAGCCCAAAAAGCGGGAGGCAGAGCAGCTTTTATTGATGCCGAACATGCTCTAGATCCTGTTTATGCGAAAAGTTTAGGTGTTGATATTAATGAGCTTTTATTAAGTCAACCAGATACCGGAGAACAAGCTTTAGAAATATGTGATGCTTTAGTCAAAAGTGAAGCAATTGATTTAGTTGTTATAGATTCTGTTGCGGCTTTAGTTCCTCAAGCGGAAATTGATGGCGAAATGGGTGACAGCCACGTTGGTCTTCAAGCTCGTCTTATGTCTCAAGCTTTAAGAAAATTATCTGGGACCTTGAATAAAACCAATACAACAGCTATATTTATTAATCAGTTAAGAGAAAAAGTTGGTGTTTTATTTGGTAATCCTGAGACTACTCCAGGTGGTAGAGCTTTAAAATTTTATTCAACTGTAAGACTTGACATAAGAAGAGGAGAGCAAATTAAACAAGGAGATCAAGTAGTAGGAAATAGAACTAATATTAAAGTTGTAAAAAATAAAGTAGCGCCACCTTTTAAAACTGCTGGTGTTGACATTATGTATGGTGAAGGAATAAGTCATGAAGGTGAACTTGTTGATATTGCTAGTGAAATTGGCATTATGGAAAAAAGTGGTGCATGGTATTCTTATAATGGTGAAAAAGTTGGCCAAGGTAAAGAGAATGTTAAATTGTTCTTAAGAGAAAATCCAGATATTGCTAAGGAAATAGAAGACAAAATATATGACCATTATGGTTTTACTAAAAAAGAAAATAATGTTGAATAAAAAATTATACTAAATGAAAAAGGATTGCAAATTAAAAATAGCAATCCTTTTGACATTTTCTAAAGATAATTTTATTGAGATAAAAATTTTTTGCTTTTTAACCTTGCTAAATAGTTTATTTGCGCTTATAATTAGATTATGGATAATTATAATTATATTTATTATATTTTATAAATTTCTGTAAAAAAATTTAGAAATGGAGTGAGAGAATGGATAATGTAGCCGTTATCATCTTATTTCTATTTCTTGGGATATTTATTGGAGCCATTATTGTATTTTTAATTAATCATTTTAAAGGTGTAAGTGCTCAAAACAAAGCTAATAAATTATTAGAGGAAGCTAAAAGAGAAGCAGATAAACATAAAAGAGACTCTCTTTTAGAATTGAAAGAAGAATCCTATAAATTAAAGCAACAAACTAATGAAGAAATTAAAGAAAAAAAGAAAGAAATCAAAGATAGTGAAGATCGCCTTATAAGTAGGGAAAATAACTTAGATAAAAGAGAAGAAATGTTACAAAAACGTGACATGGCTTTGGAAGAAAAAGAAAATAATTTGTTAGTTAAACAACAAAATTTACAAGAAAAAGAAGATAAGATGGACAAACTTCTTAAAGAAGAAGTTTTAGAACTAGAAAAAATTTCTGGTTTAAGTAAAGATAAAGCCCATGATTTAATTATGGCTAGAGTTGAATCAGATATGGCTTTAGAAATCTCTGAATACATAAGAGATGAAGAAGAAAAAGCAAAAATAACTGCGAATGACAAAGCAAAACAATTAATTATTAACAGCATGGAAAGATATGCTGATGATGTTGTGGGAGTGCAAACTGTATCTACAATTGATCTACCTAATGATGAAATGAAAGGAAGATTAATCGGAAGAGAAGGAAGAAATATTAGAACCTTCGAATCTGTAACAGGAGTTGATTTAATTATTGATGATACTCCAGAAGCTATAGTTATTTCTTCATTTGATCCTTTAAGAAGAGAGATTGCTAAGCAAACAATTGAAACTTTAATTAAAGATGGAAGAATCCATCCAAGCAGAATTGAAGAAGTATATGATAAAACTTGCAAAGATATCAATAACAAAATAACTGAACTTGGTAATAAAGCTATTACTGATTTAGGCATTGCCAAAATGGATGTGGAATTAATCAATTTAATTGGTAAATTAAATTTTAGAACTAGTTATGGTCAAAATGCTTTACAACATTCTATTGAAGTAGCTAATCTTTGTGGTTTAATGGCTAGTGAATTAGGAGAAAATGTTACCCTTGCTAAAAGAGCGGGACTTCTTCATGATATAGGTAAATCTATTGATTTTGAAGTAGAAGGAAGCCATGTCGAAATTGGAGAACAAATTGCTAAAAAGTATCATGAAAGTGAAACGGTAATAGATGCGATTACTTCCCATCATGGTGATAAAGATGCCAAATCAGTTATTGCGGTTTTAGTTAGTGTAGCTGATACTTTATCTGCAGCTCGTCCTGGAGCTAGAAATGATTCAGTTGAAAATTATATTAAAAGATTAGAACAATTAGAAGAAATAGGTAACTCATTTGAAGGCGTTGAAAAAGCTTATGCAATGCAAGCCGGAAGAGAAATAAGAGTTATGGTTAAGCCAGGAGAAATAGATGATGCTCAAAGTTATCGAATCGCTAGAGAAATGAAAGATAAGATTGAGGCAGAAATGCAATACCCTGGTACTATTAAAGTAACCGTAATAAGGGAAACAAGAGCTCAAGAAGAAGCAAAATAATGCTTCTTTTAAAAAAGAAGATTTTAAAATTAATTAATCTTCTTTTTTATTTACTTCCATTATGACAGGTAAGATAATTGGCCTTCTTCCAGTAAGTTCATTTATGAAAGGTAGTAATTCTAAAATGATTTGATTTTTTAAATCGGTATAATTATAGATTGATGACTTTAAGAAATTATTAACGATGTCGCCAATTTTATGTTCTATTTTTGTCATTAGCTCAGGGTTTTCATTAACGAGAACAAAGCCTCTTGCGGTAACATTAGGTTTTATTAATAACTTTCTTGTTAAAGTATTGATATTTAAGATGGTGATTAAAATACCATCTTGACTCATTAATTTGCGGTCTTTAATAACAACCGAACCAATATCCCCAACTCTAGAACCATCAACATAAACATCTCCGGCTTGAATGGTGCCTCCCCTTGAGACTTTGCCATCTTTAAGTAAAATAACATCGCCATTACTACAGATAAACGTATTTTCTTCGGGAATATCACATAATTTCGCAATATTAGCGTGTTGTTTTAACATTCTAAATTCGCCATGCATGGGCATAAAATATTTGGGTTTAATTATTCTAAGCATCCATTTTAATTCTTCTAATTTAGCATGTCCTGAAGTATGGATATCACTAAATTCTGAATTAGTATAAACTCTAACTCCCTTTAAATATATCTTGTTAATAATTCTATTAATACTTTCGGCATTGCCAGGAATTGGACTAGATGAGAATATGACTAAATCATCAGGAAGTAAAGAAATTTGTTTATGAGTTCCATTAGCAATTCTAGATAGAGCTGCGAGTGGTTCTCCTTGACTTCCGGTACATAAAATACATAATTCATTTCTTTTTAAACTTTTAGCTTGATTATTATCAACAAAAATAGATTTATCATTAATTAAATTATTATTTAAGGCTAGTTCAATAGAGGTTTCCATACTGCGCCCAAAAACTAATATTTTGCGGTTGTATTTTTTACAAGTTTCCACAATATGTTTAACCCGATAAATATTGGAAGCAAATGTCGCAATAATAACTCTACCCACATGACGCCCAATAATATCATTTAAAGTTTCATCAACTACTGATTCACTATTAGAAAATCCCGTTGATAAAGCATTGGTAGAATCACTAAGTAAAAGCGTAACTCCTTTTTGACCTAATTCCGCCATTTTATGAATGTCCGCCATTGGGCCAATCGGTGTTAAGTCAAATTTAAAGTCACCGGTTTCAAAGATAACCCCATTAGGAGTGTGAACAACTACTGCAAAACTATCGGGAATAGAGTGAGTTGTATTCACAAATTCTACTTGGAAATGTTTGGTATTAACTTTTAAATCTTTGGTGATAACTTCAATATTTTTATAATTAATGTTTCTTTCTTCAAGTTTTTTATCAATTAAATCTTTGGCTATTTTGGGAGCATAAATAATTGGAATATGGACTTGATTAAGTAAAAAAGGAATACCTCCAATATGATCTTCATGACCATGGGTAATAAATAAAGCCTTTATTTTATGCTCATTTTCCTTTAAGTAACTAATATCTTGAATAACATAATCGACTCCTAAAAGACCTACTTCAGGAAACATTACCCCAGCATCAATGACAATTATTTCATCATCATGAGTTATGACATACATGTTTTTTCCGACTTCGCCAAGACCACCTAAAGCAACGATGGAAGTCGCGCACTTTTCTTTCATAATTTCCTTCTTTCTTTCTAAATAAAAAGTTTTTTAACTGGTATTAATTATATCTTAAATAAGCGAAAATGTCTACTATTTATGTAAAAAGTGTTTTAAATGGTGTCAAATTTTGATATGATTAAAGAGGTGAGATTTATGGGACTATTTGATAAATTAAAGAAGATAGTAAGTAAAAAAGAAGAAGTAAAAGATATTTCTGAGAAAGAAGAAATCAAAGATTATGACAAAGGTTTAAAAAAGACAAGAGAAGATTTTATTTCGAAATTAAATATTCTAGGAATTAAATATACAAAAGTATCTGAAGAATATTTTGAAGAATTAGAAAGCATTTTAATCATGGCCGATATTGGGGTTAATACCGTCATGAAATTTATGGATAAATTAAGAGACCGGGTTAAACATGAAAATATTACCGATACTAGTTATTTAAAAGAAGTTATTGTGGATGAACTTTTAATTATTTATGTTGAAGGTGAAAGTTTATCAGATAAAATTAAAATGAATGAAGATGGACCAACCGTTATTTTAATGGTTGGGGTTAATGGTGTCGGGAAAACGACCACGATTGCGAAGCTGGCTCATAAATATGTAAGTGAAGGACATAAAGTTATGATGATTGCGGGTGATACCTTTAGAGCGGGAGCCGTTAATCAATTAGAAATATGGGCAGATAGAACCAAGTCACTATTTTATGGTAAAGAGGGAAGCGATCCTGCTAGTGTTATTTATGATGGCCTTGTAAAAGCAAAGGAAGAAAACGTGGATATTGTTTTAATTGATACGGCGGGAAGACTTCAAAATAAGGTTAATTTAATGAAAGAACTTGAAAAAATTAATAAAGTTATTAGTAGTCATATTGCGGGAGCTCCGCATGAAACTTTATTAGTTATTGATGCTTCAACAGGTCAAAATGGGATTATGCAAGCTAAAAGTTTTAAAGAAATTACCAATATTACAGGAATCGTTTTAACTAAATTAGATGGTACGGCTAAAGGTGGTATAGTTTTAGCTATTAAAGAAGAAGTTCATTTGCCCGTTAAATTTATCGGTTTAGGGGAAAAAATGACTGATTTAAAACCCTTCGATATTGAAAATTATATCTATGGTTTATTTAAGGATATGGTATGATGAACAAGTTTGAATATTATAATGCCTTATTCTTAATTTATAAGGATTTAATTAAAGAAAATAATCGGGAGATATTTGATTTATATTATGGAGAGAATTTAACGATGCAAGAAATTGCGGAATTAAAAGGCATTTCTAAATCTAGAGTGGGATCTATTATTAAAAATGTGGAGAATAAACTTGATAATTATGAAAACAAATTAAAAATAGTTTCTAATAATCTTAAATTACAAAAAGTTTTAGAATTAGAAAGTGCTGATTTAATCAAAAAAGAAATTGAAGATATTTTAAAAGGAGAATAATATTATGTTTGAATACATGGGAGATCGAATTAGTAAAGCAATTAAAAATATTCGCGGTATGGGTAAAATTACTGAAGAAAATATTAATGATGCGATGAAAGAAATTCGCCTTGCTTTACTAGAAGCTGATGTTAACTATACCGTTGTTAAAGAATTCGTAGCTAATGTTAAAGAAAAAGCTTTAGGAGAAGAAGTTTCGAAAAGTTTAAAACCGGATGAAGTTTTTATTAAAATTGTTAAGGATGAATTAGTATCCCTTTTAGGAGGAGAGTATACTCCTTTAGAAGTTAAAGAAAATTTTGTAGTTATTATGTTATGCGGTCTTCAAGGTAGTGGTAAAACAACGACTGCGGGTAAACTGGCCAATATTTTAAGAAAGAAGTATAACCGAAAACCGCTTTTAATCGCGGGAGATATTTATCGCCCAGCTGCGATTCGGCAATTGCAAGATATTGGGGCTTCTTTAAATATTCCTGTTTTTACCGAAGAAGGTAAAAGTGTTTTAGAAATTGTTCAAGATGGAATTAGTTATGCGAAGAATGAAAAACTAGATTATGTGATTATTGATACAGCTGGTCGTTTACAAATAGATGAACAATTAATGAACGAATTAAAAGAAATTGAAGACAATATTAAATTAAATGAAACTTTGCTTGTTATTGATGCAATGATGGGTCAAGATGCCATTAATGTTATTACCGGATTTAATGATAGTTTAAAATTATCTGGTTGTATTTTAACTAAGATGGATGGAGATACTAAAGGTGGAGTAGCGCTTTCTTTGAGACATCTTACGAATGTGCCAATTAAATTTGTTGGTGATTCTGAAAAAATGGATGGTTTAAGTGAATTCTATCCCGTTAGAATGGCTGAAAGAATTTTAGATATGGGGGATATTTTATCTATTGCTGAAAAAGTGGAAGGAATTGTTTCGGAAGATGAAGCCAGAGAGCAAGCCAGGAAGATGCAACGTGGTACTTTTGATTTAGAAGATTTCTTAACTACTTTTAAACAAATTAAAAAATTAGGGCCATTAGAAAATATTATTAAAATGTTACCCCAAGCTAGAAGTATGGGTTTAAATAATATTTCGATTAATCCGAAAGATATGGCTCATGTTGAAGCCATCATTTTATCCATGACTCCTTATGAAAGAAAGCATCCTGAAGTTTTAAAAGCTACGAGAAAGCAAAGAATTGCCAAAGGAAGTGGTCGTAGTGTGGAAGAAGTTAATCGCCTTTTAAAACAATTTGAAATGATGAAAGAAATGATGAAGCAAATGAATAATGGAAAAATGAAGATGCCTTTTTAATTTGTGACTTTTAAATGAAAATGTCCTAATTTTAAATAAGTATTTTTTAGTAAAAATGTCCTATTAAAAAATAATGG
>CANRJV010000028.1 GCA_947631045.1 uncultured Bacilli bacterium | reverse complement strand
GTTTTATGGAAAACTAGCATACTAGATGAAAATAATATTAAAATGAAAATTTTAATATAAATCTATCAAAAAAAGATAGAAAAATAGTTCTTTGAAAATAGTAATTAATAAAAAAAGCCATGATGAAAACAAGTTAAAAGAGAAAAAAATAACTTAAGCATAAATATCAGAATATTTGTAACCGAGGTTAAGAAGTTCAATCCATTTATTAGGCATATTGGAAATACCAATAAGTTCAGGAAGTTCAACGGGAGTATTCCAATTAAGAGCTTTGTTAGGTCTTAAGAAGTTGTTGTAAGAAGCAAATAAGACCAAGTAAGAATTGGCATTATCAAGAGAAGAGAAACCACCTTTAGGACGATAATAATATTTTAAAGTACGATTAAAACGTTCAATGATTTGTTTTTGAGAACGATATTCTTTAGAAATATCATCTTGATTTGTAAGACCAATAACCTGGAAAAGTTTAAAAGGCAAGCCATTTTGGGACCAAAACTGGTTAGCAACATTATAGATAGGATTACCATCAGAAATGACTTTTAAAGATTGAGGTAAAGAATCATATTTGATTAAGGTAGAATAAGCCGCTTTAATAGAAGATAGAGCATCGCGATTTTCGTAGACACGATAAGAAGTAACAATCTTCTTAATAGCATCAAACCAAAAGAAGATATAAGCTTGATTACCTAAGATTTTAATGTAAGTTTCATCAGCAGCGATGATATCAGAAAGGTCATAAGGATAAAACTCTAGAAGAGGATGAATGATGGAAGAAGCAGCTTTACAATAATTTTCAACAGTTTTGTAAGAGATATAAACTTCGTGAATATCTTTTAAAATAGCAGCAGTTTGACGATAAGATAAGCCATAATTAACATGATAAGTAAGACATAAACCAATTACATATTGAGAAGAATAAGCTTTTGATAAATCAATAGGAAATTTAATAAAATCACGATAATCTTTTTGAAGAGAAGGAAAATCAATATTAAATTTGCGATAGATATAACGAAGTTTAATTTTTTCAGGGTGTTCTTTGTAAAGATTTCGATCATGAGCATTTAAAGATTTTTTGTTCTTAAGGTAAAAAGGGCAATTATTGTTTTGACAACGATAAACATCAAAATCGTCACGATGATGATAAAGTTCAAGTTGATATTTACAATGAGGACATTTAAGGATAACATCTTTTTCTTTATTAGGATTAGTAGAAAAGATGTAAGAACAAACCTTACATTCAAATTGAATACCTTTACCAGTATTATCATAAAGGTAATCGGAAGGAGCACCACAGCAAGGACATTTAACATCGATAGAAATAACTTTACCATTTTTGTGCTTGATAGGTTTAATGTTATTATCCTTAACAAGTTGTTTCCAGTCTTTGTGTTCTAACTTAACAAAAGGTTCAATAATAGCAAGCTCATCAACATTAAATAAACGATATTTAACGTCATCAGGCTTATCATCAAGATGGTTAATTTCATCAACTTTGATAAATTTGGAAAGAAAGATAATAATTTTCCAAATAAATTTATTAATACTATTTAAAAATTTAATGATTATTGATATAATTTTAGACATGACATATACCTCGTTTCTATTATTTGACGATAATCATTATACAGGTATATGTCATTTTTTGATAGATAAAAATAGAAATTTTCTATATAAAAAATTACTTCAAAAAAGAGGGTAAAGAAAAATATATAGAAAATTATAGATAAATAAAAGAAAAAACCGGTAGTTTGTATATAAACTTTGCACACTACCAGAAAAAGCAATAGAAGAAAAAATGAAGAATTATAAAGATATTTCATTTATACAAAAAGAAAAAGAACAAGCAGAACAAAATATCAAAAATGAGGTTAATAGAATTTTTGATTCAAAAAAAGGGAATTATTCAATAAAGAAAAGAACAGCCGAAAGTGTAAAAGAATTAGTTTCCTCATACGAAAAAGATTTAGAGGCAGCACTAAAAGTTGTTAAATCAAAAGATGATTTAAAAAATGTAAAGGATTCTTCTAGCTACGAAAAAGAATTAAATACTCTTCAAGGTATTGAGTTATTAGCAATACAAACTTTAACGAATGATGAAATCGATACAATATCATCAATCATGAATAGAAATTATGAAAAGAATGAAATACCATCAGCTGAAGTATTATCTTGGTTAGAGCAAGGATTAACTATTCATAAACATGATAACTCAAAAAAATGTAAATTTTGTGGGAGCAGTATTGAAATAAACGAAATTGAAGAAACCATCAATAATTATTTAAAAGATAAGAAGCAAAAAGATTTAATTATACTTAACGGATTATATATTAAAATAAAATCAATTATAGAACTAGATTTAAAAGATGATAAGGATTTAATGGGTAATTTAGTCAATGATTCAATATATAAAAACTATGATGCTTTAAGCGATAATCAGCAACAATTAATATCTATAAATGGAATGATTAAAACAAAACTTGATAACTTTGAAAAAAATGAACCACTTGATTCTAAAACATTAAAACATATTATGAGTGATATTAATGATAATCAATTAGAAATTAGTAATTTTAAACAAGAAAAAGAAAAAGAATTAAGTAAAATGATTGAAAAGAGTAATACTTTAATTAAAGGCTCAATAGCATTAGAAATATCAGAAAGTAAAACCATTGCTAATGGACTTAAAGAATTAGAAAATAAAGAAAATGAAATAGTTTCTGCATTTAATTCTAATAGCGTATTAACAAAAGAAATTAATGAATTGAAAAATAGTAAATCCACTACAAATGATTTTGCTAATTTTATAAACGAATTATTACAAGAACTAGGAATAGATTTTTATCTTGATATAATAAATAACAACTACACAATAAAACATAGAACAGATGATATTTCATTAACTATAAATGATATAAGTGAAGGAGAAAATAATTTGTTAGCATTATTATTTTTCTACTATGAGTTATTTAATGATAAACTTCAACAAAATTTTAAAGATGAAATAAAATATATAATTATAGATGATCCAATATCTAGTGTAGATGATGTTAATAAAGTGTATGTATTAGAATTAATTAAAAAAATATTAGAATTAAGTAATCCACAAGTATTTATTTTTACTCATGTATGGGATGATTTTTGTAATATGAGTTATGGTAAAACTGATAAAAAAGATGCAAATGGTAATGAAACTCCATATAGATTTTATGAAATTAAAAAGAATGAAAAAGGAAGTTATATTATAAAAACAAAGACAAATGAAACACCTTATATGCACGATTTCAAAGAAATATATGAATTTTCTAAAAAAGATAATGCAGATGATTTAGATGAGTGTGAAATGTATCATTATCCAAATGTCATGAGAAAAGTATTAGAACAATTTATGAAGTTTAAAGTAAAAAAACCTAGTCCAACACTAGATAATATAACAAATGTTAAAATTGCATTATGTGGTGATGTAAATTGTTCACATCAAGATAATATACAAATACCAGCATTATTAGATGTGTGTAATATATTATCTCATAAAACTGTAAGAACACCAGATCAAATTCTAAAAAGTGCAAAGTATTTAATGAGAAAAATCAATGAAATTGATAAAAATCATTTTTCACAGAAATTGATAAAAATCATTTTTCTGCTATGACAAATTAAAATAGATGTGTTATAATCTTTACAAGAATTAGTTGTTTATCAACTTTTACTTTAGGGTTTCAGATAACCTTTGTTATCGCCCCACGTTGCTTTTTAGTCCCGTATTTACGGGCTTTTTTTAAATTAACAGCTTTTTTTAAATTTTACATTTTAAAATGTATATGATAAAATAATTTTGGAGGTAATTATATGATAAAAAGTGGTCAAACAACTTATGAAGAACCGAGACAATATTTAAAAAATGAAGGTCTTTTACAAGAGAGTACTGGTAAAACCCAACAAAAAGAAACTGTTAGAGATATATTATCAAGTTTTATGAGAAGCGATGAAGATACGGCTTTAAAAGGTGAAGCAATTAAGGATAGCATTGAAAAAGTCTTAAAAGATGTTAGACAAGAATCAGTCTATGTTTTAAGCAATGTTAATAATGAAACAAGAACTTTTATTGTTAAAAAGATAAGTCTTCCTAAAGGTTCTTATAAGCTTGGAATGTACAAAATGCAATATGCTTATTTAGAAAAAATTAGTGCTTTAATTGGTTATGGCATTATGACAATGGATTTAGATAGAGAAGAATCAATTAATTTAAAAGATAGTCTTGATGAACGAGATAAAATGATGAAGGATATAATATCTAGTATTAATCCTCAATGTGATTTATTCCAAAGCTTTTTAGCGGATCCTGAAAGAGTAACTGAATTTAATAGACAATTAGGCCAAAGATTAGAAGAGAATTCTTTAAAACTTTATAGGGGAAAGAAAAATGCTGATAAAATGAAACCTCCTATATTTTAAAATAATTAAAAAAATTTCATCATATGATGAAGTTAAATAGGCTTTGCTCCCTTAGGAATAAGAAGCAGGTGTTACCTACTTTTAATTTGGCGCTTTAATATTAATTCTTTTTTTTCGCCTTGTTCTAATCTAAGCTTTTCTAAAAAATGTTCTTGGGCTTCTTGCAAGCTTATTCCAGCATTATCACGGCCAACTTCTCTAGTGGGAATTTCTTCTGAAGGACTAAAACAATTACTATGCTTAGAATGAGTATAATTTTTGGGATATTCCTTATGATCTTGTGTACTTGTATAAGCATTACTAATCAAAATGCCATGCGGCGTTATTCCCATAATCCCCCCTCCTTTATATTTAAGTATTTTATCATAAGAATTTATTTGAAGAAAGAGGTTATTTATTATAATATAAAAAGACACATTAAAGTATATTTGATATAATATTTAATAGATGGAGGCATCTATTTATGAATAAAAGAATAACTTTTGTTTCTGCTTTTGATGATAGAAATATGGAAAAAATAGAAAGCTGTACTAAGAAAATTAAGGAAAAATTATGCAAAGTTCCATTTGGCAAAAATGTTGATAATCGGATAGAAATGGATACGCTTCCATATCATTTTACTTTATCAGCTTGGGATATTGAAGATGAAAAAAATGTCAAAAAAGCTTTATCGCAAATGGAATTTCCTAAATTAAAAATATCTATCAATAATATTGAAATAATGAAGGGAAAAGAAAATAGCTATGTTCTATATTTTAATATTAAAGAGAATGAAAAACTAAAATTATTTCAAAAAAAGCTATATCAAATTTTACCGAGTGAAAGATATAATCCCGAAAATTATCATTTTCATATTACTATTCATATCGATAAAGATTACAAGAAAATATTATCGATCAAAGAAAAAATATTGCAGGATTTTAAACCCTTTGAATTAGAAGTTACTTCATTTGGATTGTATGAAATTTATCCAGCTAAATTAATTAAACAATTTAATATCATAAATGATAATGATTATGAAGAAATAAGCCCTACAGCAATTGTCACATCATATCCTCGAGTTTTTACAGATATACCTTACGAAAAGGAAATATATAATTGGTTAGAAAAGCATTGTAATGAAGAAGTTACTTTGAATAAAATGTTAGCTCCCGAGATTGAAGCAAGGTACAAATTAATAAATAAACTTTTAAATAAATCTAATATAAAACAAGTATTAGAATTGGCCTCAGGATATTCGTCACGGGGATTAATTTATTCTCAAAAAGGATATAATTATATCGAATTAGATTTAGAAAAAGTTGTAAAAAATAAAAGAGAAATATTAAATGGTATTGAGAGTGATATTCCTAAAAATTTAAATATTATTAGTGGTAATGCTTTAAGAAAAGATGACTTTAAAAAATTGGAAAGCTATTTAAAACCTAAGGAAGAAATTGCGGTAATTAATGAAGGACTTCTAAGATATTTGACATTTGATGAAAAGAAAATAGTGGCTCAAAATATTTATAATTTATTATCAAAATATGGTGGTATTTGGATAACTTGTGATGTTACTCCTAAAAAATTTATTGATTCCCAAGATAAAGCCTTGCCAAATTTTAATAATAATCTATCTTTAATTACTTCGAGAAATAATCTAAATGATCGCTTTGAAGATATAAATCATATAAAAAACTTTTTTGGTAATATTGGGTTTGAATTAATTGAAATTCATAAATTTAAGGAGATGAGAGATGAATTATATTCTGTAAATAAATTGAATATCTTTGATGAAAAAATTGAAAAAACTTTAGAAGATGCGATTGTAGTTGTTATGAAAGTAAAAAATTGAATAATATCTAATCTCTAATCCATCTCAAAGTATTTATATTGAATTTTACACCATTTAATGGTGTTTTTTATATTATAAAATTTTTAATAAGATAATTTTTGTAACAAAATGTATTTTAAATTGTATAATATATGAACGAGGTAATTTTAAATGGATAGTGATTTCGAGCAAATATATGTTGAATATTATAAAAGCGTTTATAAATATTTATTAACTATCACTAAAGATAATCATCTTGCTGAAGAAATAGCCCAAGAAACATTTTATAAAGCTTTAGTAAATATTAAAAAATATAATCCGGATTATAAAATGCTTACTTGGCTTTGTACTATTGCTAAAAATATCTATTATAATACATACCAAAAGAATAAAAGATATGTAACATTAAAAGATAATTATGTTAAAGAAGAAGATATAATTAATCAGTTAATTAGTAATGAAAAAAGTGAAGAACTACTAAAAATAGTTCATAACTTAGAAGAACAATATAAAGAAGTATTTATATTGCGAGTTTACGGAGAATTATCTTTTAAACAAATAGGAAATATTTTTTCTAAAACCGAAAGTTGGGCCCGAGTTACTTACTATCGTTCAAAACTAAAAATAAAGGAGAAATTAGATGAAAAAAGAATGTAATATTGTAAAAGATTTATTGCCATTATATTTAGATGATGTTTGTTCTAAAGAAAGTAAAGAATTAGTTTTAAATCATTTAAAAAATTGTGATGAATGTCAGAAAGAATTAGAAAATTTAAAAATAAGTATTAAAAAGGATAGTAAAAAAGATTTAAAAATTTTAGAAAGTTTTAAAAATAAATTAGATTTAAAAATATTTCGTCGAGTTTTAATAATTGTTAGTTTGATATTTTTAACTTTATTAGGCTTAACTCGTTTTTATAATAGTTATGAATTTACATTGCCTTATAATGAAAAAATGTATGTTCTATATCACGAGCCAGATTCTAAAAATAGATGGAATTTTCAAATTGCGTCTCCTTACTATGATAGAGCAAAAATGATGAGAACAACTATTTTCGAAAATAACGAAGAGGTTAATATAATCTTTTTAACTTTTACGGCTACTCCCCATAGTTATTTAAGTAAAAGTCTTGGAAGTACCGCTCCCGATTTAGATTATGTAAATATCGATACGACTAAAAAAATGCGCGTTTATTATACAGAAACAAATTTTAAAGATATAAAGAAGGCTTCTTTAAACGAATTAGAAAATATTATTAAAGATTCCATTTATCTTTTTAGTAATGAAATAAAAACCAAAACTTTAGATTGTACCTTAAACGATCAAAATTATAATTATACCGTAACCTATTATGATCAAAATGGCCAAGTTATTGAAAGTAGTGGCGATACTACTATTCCTCAAAAACTTAATTATAGTGCGGATCTATCTTATGAAACAACTGATGAAGCGGTTTATTTTACTAATATTCATAAAGTTTTAGAAAATATTGAAAAATATTTTACAGAGAATGGTGGAACTTGTTCTAGAAAATAAAAAAAGATTAATCGAAGAAATCCTCCCAAGGATTTTTTCTTTTTAATCTTTTAATTGCCTCTTTAAGGGTTATTTCATTAGGTTTAACTTTATCAAGTTCACTCCATTTTATAGGCATTGAGATAGGGCATCCTTCTCTTAGTCTAAGAGAGTAGGGAGCAACGCTAGTGGATGAACGGGTATTTCTTACCCAATCAATAAATATTTTGCCTTTTCGTTTGTTTTTGCGAATATTACTGGTATATTTATCGGGCCAAGTTTTTTCCATTAAAAGGGCAATGTTTTTAGCAGTTTGCCTAAATTCTTCCCAATTCATTTTATTTTTGATAGGTACTAAAATATGATAGCCTTTACCACCACTTGTTTTAAGATAAGATTTTAAATTTAAATTGTCTAAAATACTTTTTAAATCTTTAACTCCTTCCCTTAGTTTTTTAATATTTAGTTTTTCATCGGGATCTAAATCAAAAACCATAATGTCCGGTTTTTCTAAATGATTAATTTGGCTTCCCCAAATGTGAAATTCATAACTATTCATTTGGACTTCGCTAATTAAGCCTTCCTTATTTTTAATATAATAGTAATCTTCTTTATTACCAGAATCATTTTCTAAAATAATTTGACCTAAGCCTTTATTTTGGTTTTCTAAATGCTTTTTAAAAAATATTTCTTTTAAATTACCTTCCGGGCATCTAATAGTACTGATAATTCTTTTTTCTAAAAAGGGGAGCATTCTTTCCGATACTTTATGGTAATAAAGAGCAATATCTAATTTTGTTATCTTTTCTTTTTTAAATATTATTTTATCAGGGTTTGTAATTTCAATATTATCCACAATGCCCTTTTTTAAAGAAGTAGTAGTTTTCTTTTTTCTCTCGGCTATTTCTTCCATTGTTCTTCCACTTTTAATACTCGTTTTTAGCTTTTTTATATCTTTGTATTCATCAAAATTATCTTTCTCTTTTATAAGTAGCCAATTATCATCATCATCTAGTTTTACGAGTGTCCATTTTCCCTTAAGCCTTGAACCATTTAAAGTAAATTTAAACATGTTAGTTTTAAAGTTTGAAGGTATTTCAGTATGGGGAGTCCAAGTTCCTCCATCCCAAACCATGACCGTACCACCACCATATTCACCCTTAGGAATACACCCTTCAAAATGGCGATAACTAAGAGGATGATCTTCTACCATAATGGCGAGTCTTTTATCTTTAGGGTTATATGATGGTCCTTTGGGAACAGCCCAACTTTTCATAACTCCGTGCCATTCTAATCTTAAATCATAATGGTCTTTCCTAGCTAAATGGTGTTGCACGACAAATTTTAATTTGGCATTTTTATTTTTAGAAATTTCTCCTTTGGGCTCTTTAGTTTTATTAAAATTTCTTTTAGTATTATATTTTTTTAAATCATTTTTCATATTAATATTGTGAGACAACAATTTTATTTTATGTAATAAATCAATTTATATCATAATTATTTTACTTAAATGTCTAAAAAATATGAAAAATGTTTGATTTTTTGCTTAAAAAATGGTATAAATATGTTGAGGGAGAAATCCCGAATAATTTTTATGTACCCTTTGTAGGTATACATATTATGAGTAATGTTAGTCATAATATTTAATAGAATAATTTAAGGGTGTAAATATTCTTCTTGCACCGACGCCTTATTTTATAAGGTCAGAGTAAGCTTTTAGCTGAAAGAATACATGTAGAAACTGGGAGACTGCTGAATTATTCTAAAAAGCCCATAGTTTATGCTATGGGCTAAATTTTTTGTTTAAAGGAGGGAATAATGGTAAAAGGTAATATCGATAAAAAAGTTGGTACAATATCAGACGAAGTTGTAGAAAGATATAAATTATATGAATATAGAAATGCTAATATTATGCAACCATTATCATTATATATTCATATTGCTAAACATGTAAAAGAATTTTTAAGCGTTGATAGTTTTAATAATACCATAGCCAATATTCCTCAAATTATTAAAGAGCCAAGTTTTGTATATCATGATTCAAATAGAAAATCATTACTTTATTTTAAAGAAATAGACGAAACCGTATGTGTTGTTGTTAAATTAAATTTAAGAAAAAATAAAAATCCTTATGTAGCAACCATATATCCAGTAAATGAACGGAAAATAAAAAAATTAAAAGAATTAAGTTATATATTAAATAGATAAAATAGAAAGTAATTTTTTCAAAAAAGTTTATAAAATTCCTGTAGTTTAAATATTCAATATTTTTAATATTTACATTCATTACACTCACTTAATTGAATTTCTTTTCTTAATCGTTTACAATATAAAGTGTGAGAATAGTTATTGGGAAAACTGTTAACTTAATAAGGAACTAAACCTTCTAATTACGGAAATTAAGGCATAAAAAAGCAGTCCTAAGACTGATATTGCAAAATAATGGAGCAGGTGATGGGAATCGAACCCACGTTAATAGCTTGGAAGGCTATAGTTCTACCATTAAACTACACCTGCATGTAATTAATTATATCATATAAATGGAAAAATTCAATAAAAAATTAATAAAGGAGGCTATAAATTATGGCAAAAAGAAAATGGGGAGATAGACGAGACGGGAGAAGATGTCACGATGTTCCAGCAATGAGTCAAATACTCATTGATTTAAAACCAAAACGTTCTTTAGGAGAATTACATATTAATCAAAAAATGGATTTAACATCTTTAGTTAATTATATGCATAAAATTCAAGAAAAAGATAATACAATTACTTATTTTCATGCTTTTTCGACCCTTTTTGGGAAAATTTTATATAATCGCCCATTACTTAATCGTTTTATAAGTAATCGTCATGTCTATGAACATAATGATATATCTTTATCATTTGTGATGAAAGTTGATTTTGATGATAAATCAGAAGAGATTATGGTTATCATGCCAATTTTAGAGAAAGATAATATTTTTACCATAAGTAAAAAAATTAAAGAAAAAGTTGATAATGTTCGTCATAATAAAGATACGGGAGAAGGGGCTAATAAAGCTATTCAAATATTAAGTAAACTTCCTAATATTTTAAGAGTACCCGTTGTCGCTATATTTAAATTATTTGATAAATGGGGAATTTTACCACAATTTTTAGTGAAAGATAATCTTTACTATAGTAGTATGATTGTTTCTAATTTAGGGACTTTTAAAACTGGGGGCATCTATCATAATGTTACAGATTTTGGTTCTTGTTCCGGAATAATAACTATTGGAGAAATTAGAGAAGAAAAAGTTAATGGAAAAAAGAAATACTATTGTGAATTTGGGGTAACGATTGATGAAAGAATAGCCGATGGTTTCTATTTTATTAAGTCAATTAAATTAATGCAATATATTTTAGATAATCCTGAGTTGTTAGAGGGTGCAGTAAATGAAAAAGTCCAAATCAAATAATAGTTATGCTTTTTATAATGTTATATCAAGAATCATAGTTTTTTTAGGTAATATCTTTTTTGGCGGCAAATGCCTTTATAGAGAAAATATTCCTTTAGAAGGTAAATGTATTCTGGCGGGGAATCATGTTAGTAATTTTGATTCTTATTTATTGTTTAAATCTTGTAAAAGGCCTATTCATATTTTAGGCAAAAAAGAATTATTTGAAAGCCCTTTTGGGTGGGTATTTAAAAAAATGCATTTAATAAAAATAGATAGACAAAATTCTAATCCGGAAGCAAAAGAAGAAGTACTAAATATTTTGCAGAATGATAAAGTTATTGGGATGTTTCCAGAAGGCACTTTTCATAAAGATGATATTTTATTACCCTTTAAACCAGGTGTTATTTCTTTTGCGGAAAAAAGTTCTTCCCCTATAATACCTTTTGCCATCATTGGAAAATTTAGCTTTAGAAGCCATCCTAAAATAGTCTGGGGAGAAGAAATTAATATTACTAAGATAAAAGGGGATAAAGTAAAATATTTAGAAGATGTTATTAAAGAATTAATAATTAAAAATAGCTAAAATAAAAGCATTTAGGTGTTCACTAAGTGCTTTTTTAAAGTTTAATTCATTAAATTTTTAACTATTTCCGCATCATCTAAGTGATATTTAGTGTGTCCAATTATTTGATAATCTTCATGGCCTTTGCCCAGAACTAATAAGATATCTTCATCTTCTAGCATACTAACGCCTTTTTTAATCGCGGTCTCTCTATCATAGATAACTTCATAATTAGGCATATTATTATCTTTAATAATATCTTGCATTATTTTCTCCGGGTCTTCGGTTCTTGGATTATCATTAGTGAATATGACATAATCACTATTTTTAGTAGCAATCCGACCCATTATTGGTCTTTTAATAGGGTCTCTATCGCCACCACAGCCAATAATCGTGATAATTTTCCCTTTTTTAAGTTCATTATAAGCATTAATAACTTTTTCTACGGCATCGGGAGTATGAGCATAATCGATAACGGCATAACCTTTACCTACTTTATAAGTTTCGCATCTTCCTTTAGGAGGGTAAACTTTATTAGTTATGGAAATTATATCTTTAATATCAATTCCTAAACTATGAATTAAAGATAGACTAGTAAGATAATTATAGATATTAAATTTGCTGGTTAAATTAGTTGTTACTTGATAAGTTTTCCCATCAAAACTAAATTCTAAATCCGTGTGGTCGGGAGCAATATGATAATTTTCAATTTTATAATCACCATTTAAGCCATAAGTTAAATACTTATGGGTTTTAAATTTTTCACTATTCTCATCATCACTGTTTAAAAGCATTAATCCTTCTGGTTTTAAATAGTGTAAAATTTTTAGTTTTTCATTTAAGTAAGCTTCCATTGTTTTATGATAATCTAAATGGTCTTCCGTAAGGTTAGTAAAAGCACAAGTTGTAAATTCTAAACCTTTAATTCTTTCTAAAGATAAGGCATGGCTAGATACTTCCATTACAAAATATTCGCATCCATTATCTAAGGCTTCTATTAAAAATTTATATAAAGTTAAAATATCGGGTGTGGTATTATTAACTTCTTTTTTGGTATCATTGTAAAAATAACCAATGGTACCTAAATAAGCTACTTTTTTCTTTAATTCTTTTAATAATTCATAAGTTAAATAACAACTAGTAGTTTTTCCATTAGTACCAGTTACACCGATTATTTTTAATTTATTAACATATTCGCCATATTCTTTAACTAATTGTTCTTTTAAATATTCTTCGGCATTTTCTACTTTTTCATAAGGAATGTCTAAAGTTAAATCTTTTTCCCCGATAACTTTACTGGCCCCATTTTTAATGGCTTCTGGAATATAATCATGGCCATCAACCGTGTGTCCTTTAAGAGCCACAAAAATTTGCCCTTTTTGAACTAATTTAGAATTTGTTTCATATTTTAACATATAATCACTTCCCAATTTAATTATATTATATAACATTTATTAAATTATAAAAATAGATAAGTAGGGAAATATGTGTTATAATCAATTTACAGGTGATATTATGAAAAATATTATATTAACTGGTGATAGACCAACAGGTAAACTTCACCTTGGCCATTTAGTGGGCTCTTTAATGAATCGGGTAAAACTTCAAAATGAAGCTAACTACGATGAA
Source organism: uncultured Bacilli bacterium (assembly GCA_947631045.1). Lineage (GTDB taxonomy): Bacteria > Bacillota_I > Bacilli_A > RF39 > UBA660 > SIG200. Next base: position 3,952 of record CANRJV010000028.1, on the reverse strand, counting down.
ATGTATTTAATGATTGCGGATGCTCAAGCCTTAACTGATAATTTTGAAAATCCCCAAAAAGTAAGAGATAACGTGATGGAAGTAGCCATGTTTTATCTTGCTTGCGGAATAGATCCAAGTAAGGTTACGATTTTTATCCAATCCGAAGTCCAAGCCTTAACAGAACTTACTTTTTATTATATGAATTTAGTAACGGTTTCAAGACTTATGCGAAATCCTACCGTTAAATCCGAAATTAAATTAAGAGGGTTTGATGAATCTATTCCATCAGGATTCTTAAATTATCCGGTAAGTCAAACGGCGGATATTACGGCTTTTAAAGCAAATATTGTTCCCGTTGGAGACGATCAACTACCAATGCTAGAACAAGCAAGAGAAATAGTTCACTCTTTTAACCGAATTTATGGGGAAACTTTAGTAGAGCCAAATCCCGTTTTACCTGATAGTACTTATGCCAAAAGATTACCGGGTTTAGATGGTAAATCTAAGATGAGTAAATCATTAGGCAATTGTATTTATTTAGATGATTCTGATGAAGAAATCAAGAAAAAAGTTATGTCAATGTATACTGACCCTAATCACCTAAGAGTTGAAGATCCGGGTCAAGTAGAAGATAATGCCGTTTTCATTTATTTAGATGTTTTCTGTCATGATGAACATTTTAAGAAATATTTACCTGATTATAAAAATTTAGATGATTTAAAAAAGCATTATCAAAAAGGGGGAGTAGGAGATGTTACCATTAAGAAATTCTTAACTAGTATCTTAATTGAATTAATTACCCCAATTAGAGAAAAGAAACAAGAACTTATGCAAAATATTTCTTATGTTTATGATGTTTTAAAAGATGGAACTGAAAAAGCCAAGAAAAGAGCTAATGAAACATTAAAAGAAGTAAGAAATAATATGGGCATTAATTATTTTGAAAATCCGAACTTCTTAAAAGAAATACAAGATAAATTTCAAAAATAAATAATTTATTAATAAAATTTGTGAAAAAAATGCAAAATTCAGTATTAAATTATTAAAATACTGGATTTTTTTCTTTTTTTAACATATAATAATTACTAGTTAGGGGATGTTTATAATGCTTTTAGAGTTTTATGTCGAAAATTTTTTATCTTTTGCAAAAAAGACCATGTTTAGTATGGTCGCCAATAAGACTAATGATTTAAAACAAAATTTAATTAATTGGAAAGATTTTAACGTTTTAAAAACAGCGGCTATATATGGGGCTAATGCATCTGGTAAAAGCAATTTATTTGTAGCTTTAGGAATAATTAGTCATATGATTAAAAATTCTCCCAATATAGATATTAATGAAAAATTACCAATTGAAGCATTTAAGTTTAATAATTCTAAAAAGCCTAGTAAATTTGAAATTCGCTTTATTAAAAATAAAATAAAATATGTCTATGGTTTTAGTACTTCTAAAGAAAAAATAATCGAAGAGTATTTATATTATTATCCTAATGGAAGAGAATCAAAAATTTTTGATCGAATAAATACTAATGATTATTCTTTTCCTCAAAAAGATACAAAGGTATTAAAAGAAATAAAAAATAAAACAGCTGATAATAAATTCTTTTTAAGTACAGCAACAAATTGGAATTATGAAAAAACTAAACCTGCGTATGATTTTTTAACTCTTGATTTAGAAGTATGCTTTAATATAAATGAATTAAGAGATAAAGCTTTTTCTTTATATTTAAATGATAAAGAGGACAAATTAAAAACTTTTGCTTTAAATTTTTTAAAAAAAGCTGATTTTAATATTACTGATTTTGAAATAAATATTATTCATATACCGATAAATATCTATGGTTCTAGGGAAAAAACGTATAGAGAAAGTTATCAAGTTTTCTTTAAACATAATATTAATAAAAAAGATTATAATTTAAATATTGAATTAGAATCGGAAGGTACACTAATTGCTTTTATTTTAATACCTTTTATCTATGATGCGATTAAAGAAAAGAAGGTTTTAATAATTGATGAATTAGATCGTAGTTTACATCCTTTTTTAGTAAAATATATTGTTGATTTATTTAATAGTCCTAAAAATAGTTCCCAATTAATATTTAATACGCATGATACTAATTTATTAAATTTAGATTTTATGCGAAGAGATCAAATTTGGTTTACGGAAAAAGATGAAAAAACCGGAATAAGTGATTTATATTCTTTAGCTGATTTTAGTGTGAGAAAAGATGAAAATGTGGAGAAGGGTTATCTAATGGGAAGATATGGAGCTATACCTTTTATAGATAACAATTTAGAAACATGGTTAAAAGAATAATTAAAGATTATAAAAGAAAAGAAAGGGTAAGAAAACCAATTATTTTAATTGGATCTGAGGGAAAAAATAAAACGGAAAGAATATATGTTAATAATTTTAAAAGAAGGGATAGTTATTATAATATAGTTATTTCTGATGGGAATAGTACTGATCCCGTGGGAATAGTTAAAGATACTATAAATACGATGAAGAAAAAAGATATTAGTCCTAAAAATAATGATAAAATATATTGTCTAATTGATACCGATACAGAAGACTTTAAAATTAATAAAATAAAAGAAGCTGAAATATTAGCTAAAAATTATGGTATTGATTTAATTTTATCTAGTCCTAGTTTTGAAATTTGGATTTATAATCATTTTACTTATACAACTAAGAAATTTACTAATAAAGAGTTAATCAAAGCCTTAAAAAAATATATTCCTGATTATCAGAAAAATAAAAATATTTATGAAATTATTTATCCTTTAACAGATAATGCCATTATTAATTCTAAAAAACAAATAAAAAATAAAAATAGTAATTCTTATACTTTAATGTATAAATTAATTACTGAATTAAAAAAAATTACTGAAAAAAATCAGTAGTTTTATTTTTCAAAAAATTTAACAATATCTATTTCTAAGGTTTCCGCTATTTTCCCTAAAGTTTCAAGACTAAAATTTTTTCTTCTTTTTTCATTTTCAATCTCGGATAAAAAATCTAAAGACATTTCGCATTCTTGAGCTAATCTTTTAATTGTATAGCCTTTTTCTTTGCGATATTTTCTAATATTTTTTCTAACAATATCGTAATAATCAATTTTAGTTGTTGTCATTATCTATCCTAAAGAATTCTGCGATATCTTTTTCTAAAGCATCCGCAATTCTTCCTAAAAGAGCAATAGTAATATGTTTATAACGTTTTTCATTTTCAACATCACATATATATTGTCTAGTGCTTCCAATCATATCAGCAATGTCTTGTTGAGTATAGCCTAGTTCTTTTCTTATTCTTTTTAAGTTAGTTCTAATAACGGAATAATAATATTCATCATTATGTAAATTTGTTTTTTCTTCAATATATGTAGCCATTATTTATTAACTCCCAAATTAATTATCTTAAATATAATGTCCGGTACCCATAGTCCATAAGACTATAAAAATTTATTAACAAGTGCTTACAGCACTTGACTTGAAACTTTATAATTAGTATAATTTAATTATCATAGATAATGTATAGTATACAAAACAAAGTTTTTTTTAATATGCAACATAAATTCAGTATATTAAACAATAATAGATATTTTGTATATTTTTTTAATTATTAATCATTATAAAAGTAAAGAGAGTAAGAGATATGAAAGAGATACTAAGGAATAAAAAAGTAATAATTGTTAGTTTAGCATCATTAATAGTAGTTTTTATTTTATTAATAACATTAAAAGATAGTTATGCCTATTATGGTGGTAGTAATGAATTACCAATAATAGAAGCTACAATAGGAAAGTTAAAACCTACAATAGATAAAGTATTTATTGAAGCAGAAAATAAACAATACACCAATAATCCAAATCCAAGTGTCACAATAATTTGGACTGATGATAATATAACAGAGTATTGTGTAACAACAGAGAGCACATGTGATGTATTTACACAATTATCAGAACTAAAT
>CANRJV010000027.1 GCA_947631045.1 uncultured Bacilli bacterium | reverse complement strand
GTTGACCGCTGGTCGCACTTTTTTACTGCTTTTTTCCTTTATTTTCGCACTTTTTTAAAAACTGTCCTTAGTTAAGAATTATTATAAATGGGTCGGTTAGTGTTCCTGAACCATTTAAAGTCACACTGGACCCTAGATAAAGGACTGGGCGAACAGATAACAAGGCGGTAAAGAAGGTGCGGCTGGAATCGCCATTCGAACCCACACTGAGGGCTTGATACCGTCCCCAATCAACACGAAAACCATAACGGGACATTAACCATTCATGAACACTTGGGGCTTTTGGATCATTTTTACTTAAGTGTACCCATGTATTTACACAGTCGGTATTTCCAGCACAAGTTTTATCTCCTCCACCATAGGCTAAATAATAATCACTTAAATTCATTAAACCAACTTTTGCACTTTGATGAATTGTCCATGTTTGTCGTACTCTGTCATATTTTATTGTTTTATGATAATATGGATCTCCTTCTACTCCATTATTGACATAAATTTGTGACTGACCATTGGCATTATATACATCATATTCTGATGGAGATTTTCCTGTTTCAATTTTGTATACTTCGGCTCCTGATTGACTTCCACCATTTGCTGTCCAAATCATATCTCCCGTCCACCATGTATGGTCCGCTATTTTATTTTCCCAGCCAATCGGAACATAATATGAATTTTGTAAATAAGCACTTGTTGTTATTCTATTATATAAATCACTTTGAAACCAATTTATATTATCATTATAATTGTAATGCCATTGCATGGCCTCTTCTAAGGCTTCTTTTTTTATTAACTTAAGTTGGCCTTTTTTGGTGTTGGTTGTTTCATCATCATTATCTGTGGCATAGCCTATTATTCGGTACATGTATCTGTCGGTATTATTTACACATTCTTCGGTGATACTTGTTCCAAAACAGATATAATTGTTTTGGACTTTGTCTTTATCTCCTTGGAAACGGCGTAAGACATCTCCTCTTGCTTTTACATCTCCTTCGGCTTCTAATGAACTACTACTTAATCTTTTTATTCTGGTTACTGCATCTTCTCCTTCGGCAAAGTATAAATAGCAATAGATGGTGTCCTTTGTTGTTATTGTTGCTGTATGACTGTCATTGTTAAAACTTATTACTTCATCTTCTTCTATTTCTCTTCCATCATTCCCGACACATAAAGACCCTGCATATTTGTAATCTCCTGTTGGCCATGTATTTTCTTTTGATGGTGTGTATTCTGTTGCGTCTTTACTCTTAACCATTATTGCTAAGGTATTATTTTCTCTTATCTCTTTCGTCTCTTCTTTGGTTTCTATCTTATCTATCTCTTTATTACTTAATGTAGTATTATAATTTATCATTATTAATCCTATCTCTATTATTATTAATATCACAATTATTATCTTCTTCTTCATTACTATTACCCTTTCTTATTAAAGTATGCATAACAGGTATTCTTTCCATTTGTTTCATATCTAAAACTTTTTGTTTCTTGATTGTATATTACACTTGTTGTGACATTATTATCTAAACATATTGATGTGTCGTATGTATATTCTTCTTCATTTGGGATACTATTTACTACTATGTATTTCTTTCCATTGTATTCTTTATATCCTTTCTCATCTTCTACTAAAGCATAAGTTATGATATCGGCACTTTTTATTTTGTCATAATATATCTTACATACTATTTTATTAGGTACATTTTCACTGACATTTATCACTATTGTTCCATCACTCTTGATTGTGTAATTACTATATTGAGCATTCTTCGGATTACATTCTGATTTTTCTTTATTTACTTCATATCCTGTTATGGGTGTATTTTGCACTATATGATATCGGTATTTGGTTTCAGCATCTTCCATATATAATACCAGATCTATATCATACTTTAATTTCTCTTGAGGTAATTCTTCTACAGCAAAGTCACCAATTGTAGCTTTCATTATTTCTAATTCATTACTATTCCCATAATAAGCATAAGTATTTTTTACTACTTTACTTATGACTGTTATCATAACTATTACTATTAAACTTATTATTATTACTTTTTCTTTATCTATTTTCTTTTTCATTCTTTCCCTCTTTATGTTTTTGTTGCAAATAATGAATACAAATTTCATTTTAAAACTATAACATTTATAAATTAAATATTATTATGTATTAAATGAATGTAGTGCAGCGTATTATCACTACGTATCATAATATAAATATAGCAAACAGCAACACGTATTGTCAATACGCCATATAATAAATTTCAAAATAAATAATTTATAATTGTAAACGTAGGTGTAAAATATGGAATTTAAAGCAAACGATTATAAACCTAATGAAATTCTTCGTTTCATGAGAGAAGCCACAAATTTAACCCAAGAAGAATTTGCTAAAAAGATTAATAAATCTAGAGATTGGCAACAATCAAATGAATATGGAAGAACAAACTATTATTTTAAAGATTTAATTGAACTTGCTAATAAATTTAATTTTGAAATAAAAATTACTAAAAAATAAAAAAGGACTTCACATTCCCTTTTATTTTTATTTTTTTTGCGCTATAATTTTTTTGGAAAACATAGATAAAAAGCGTTTGTCCAAATTTATATTATTTTATGACCTGAGAAAATAATATCTAATCTATGTTTTCCTCTTTTTTAAAGCAAAGTGGGTAGTTTAAAACTACCCACTTTTATATTAATGTTATATTAATAATTTTTTTATTTTCTATTTCTATTTCGTAAATATCATAAGGTGTCTCACTATCATCATAAACAATAGAATTATTAAATTCTAAAATTAAATTTTCATCTAAATTATAACCAATTTTAGCATATTTAAGCAAAAAACCTAAAATAGTTCTTCGATGAGTAAACAAAGCAATATTTTGATTATCTTCACTAACTTTTTTAAGAAAGTCATCTAATCTATTTCCTACATCTATTAAAGATTCCCCTCCAGGAAGTTTATAAGTAAATTCTCTTTCTTGCATGCCTTTTAACATCTGCATATTTTTACTTCCTAACTCGCCAACTTTACAATCATTTAATTCTAAAGCCATATTAATTTCTAAATCTAATTTATTTGCTAAATATTTAGCACTACCTAAAGCACTACTTTGAAAAGAAGAGTAAATTTTTTCAACTTCTTGAAGATTTTTTACTAAACTTATTTTTGAAGCGTTTTCTTCTCCTTCTAAAGAAAGAGGTCTAGTCATTCTAATCATATCTAAATCAGCATCATAATTATAATTTAAACCATCAAGTAAGGCATTATTACTAATTAAATATAGTTTCATTTTCATCTTCACTCTCTTCGTATTCAATCTCTTTGGGACTATCTTTTAACTTATCAAGTTCGACATTTCGAATACTTTGAAATCTTTTCGTAATTTTTTCAGTCGTAATATGAAGATCATCCAAACTTTGATTAACACTCTTAACACTTTTAGAAAGTTTATCCCATCTTTCTTTATAACGATTGAATTCTACTCCAAGTTTATCTAATTCTTCATGAATAACTTTAGCATACTTATCTCTTTCCATATTTTTTAAAATCATACTAATTATCGATAAAGTACTTATTAAAGTAGTAGGACCCGTTATCCATACTTTTTTCTCATAAGCATAGTTAATAAGTTCGGGATGATAAGCATTAATCTCCGCAAATATAGCCTCAGCAGGTAAGAACATAATTGCTTCATCACTAGTCTCACCGGGAATTATATATTTATCTTTAATTGCATTAATATGTTTTTTAACATCATTTTCAAACTCTTTTTCATATGAATTACGTTCATCTCGACTCCGATTTTTATCAACCATTCTTTGATAATTTTCTAAAGGAAATTTACTATCAATGGCAATAGTTCCTAAAGGAGCCGGAGCATATAAAAGACAATCCGCAATGGCGCCATTACTCATTTTATGTTGAATACTATATATGCCACTTGATGAAGGGCCAAAGGCATTGTTTAAAATATATTCTAGATTAACTTCTCCAAATGTTCCTCTTGTCTTTTTATCTGTTAAAACACTTTGTAAAGAAACTATTTCGGTATTTAAGCCATCTATTTTCTTTTGAGCCTCATCAATTTTGTTTAATCTTTCTAAAACATTCATAAAAGTTTTATTACTTTTTTCAAAGTTTTCGGAAAGTTGATTATTAACTCGATCATTAATTAAATTAAGTTTATATTCAATTTTATTATCTAATACTTCAAAATCACTCCGTAAATCTTTACTAAAATTTAATTTAAAATCCCCAATTTCCTTAGTAAAAGAAGTTTCTAATCTTCCCATTCTTTCAATTAAATCTTTACTTCCATTATTTTTTAATATTAAAATAATTAATAAAACAATTATTAAAGCAAGAATACCAATAATTATATAATCAAGCATATAAACCTCCATATGTTCTATATCTAAATTATAACATTTATTGATTAAAAAAAGTAGTCATATTAAAAAGAAGATTACTCTTCTTTATTATGAAAATTAATTTTAAATTTAGGATAAGATTCAGCGATATGACGATAAAAAAATGAATTTTTCTTTAACCAATAGGTAACCTTTTTTCTAATTAATTCGGTATTATCAATATGATGCTTACTAATCTCTTTCTTGATTTTATTCATAACATTGAAAGAAATTATATTATCAATTATATAAATAATTAATAAGACAATAGCTAAAATATTTCTAATAACTATAGGAATGGATGTAACAATATTTAAGAGAAAAGGATTTAAAACATAAAAGATAAAGGTTCCTAAAAGACCAAATGGTAACATAGTTTCTAAGCAAATACGACCATTAATGTTGAATTTTCTTTTAGAATAATCCCACCATCTAGCTTTAAATAATTTTTCCATTATATAAGATGTAAAATATTCTAAAACGGAACAAATTAAAATAGATTTTAAGAAAACTTCTAAAACATCAACTTCCCCATTACCCATTAAAAATAAGATACCTAAAACACCATAACCATATATTGGACAAATAGGCCCGATTAAAAAGCCACGGTTAACAAATCTTTTTAACTCAAATAATTTACAAGTTACTTCTAGTAACCAACCTAAAAACGAATAAATAATAAACAAAAGAAAAAATGTTGTAAACTTCTCCATACATACACCTCTAATTAATTTTATTATAATCCTAATATAACAAAATAACAATTAAAAAGAAGTAAGGATTATCTTACCTCTTAATTATGATATTTATATTTCTTTTTCAATACTTTTCCATTACTAGTAAATATTAAGACAATAGATACTCCTAATATTAATGAACCAATTATATAAAGAGCAATCATTTTTGGTGATAACCAAATATTAGAATCCTCACCATTTGAGCCATTATTTGAACCTCTGTTAAGAGATCTTTCTAATTCTTTAGCTTTAGTAGTTCCTTTATTAATAATACCATCTTCATTATTTTCGCTATTTGGATATGTATGACCATTTATAGAACTATCTGAAGAATTGTCTTCATTACTATTTGGAATATTTGTTTCATCATCATCAAAATAATAATTATTATTACTATTAGTGCTATTGTTATTGCTACTATTACTACTACTATTATTTTGATTATTATTATTTGAAGATGGAGTATTTAAATTACCATTGTTTGAATTATTTGAATTGCTAGAATTAGAATTATTAGAACTACTATGAGAATTACCATCTATTGATGGAACATTAGAATTTTGGTTATTCTCATTATTATTAACATTGTTATCATTGCTATTATTATTGTTATTATTGTTATCTGGATTAGTTTGTTCTTCTATTCCTGGTTCATCAAATCCGGGATTATTAGGATTAGTAGGGCTACTACTAGGCGTATCTTCTTTAATCCAAGTAACAGTAGCGGTTACACTACCTTCATTACCATAGTCATCGACAAATAAGAAGGTGAAACTACCATTTTTATCAAAGATATGAGTATCACTACCACCATTATTCGTAATTTTAATATTTTTACTAGCTTTAACTAATTTAGCAGTTACCGGACCTATTGTTTCCTCCATAGAACTATATTCTATTTCGGCAGTTGGAATAGTTTTTGATAAAGCATTTTCAAATAAATTTATGGAAGCAGCACTCATGAAACTACGGCCATCGCCATCACATTCTACTCCTACTAATTTAACATATTTAGCTTCTACTGGAGTTTCAAAAACGGCATATTTAGCATTTTTATTAGAAGCCCAATTTAAACTATTAGAAGTTTTAACTAAAGTCCAATCATCATCATTACCAGTCATACTAACATAAACTTCAGCTTTAGTAACAATTCCATTAACTCCTGATTGCCGTGGAACATATTCTAAAGCAGAAATAACTGTTGGTTCATCAAGTTCTAAAATGAAGTAACGTTCTTTATCTGAACCATCCCAATAAGTATGCCAAACCGTATTTAAATCATCATCTAAAACATTAACGGCATCTTGATTTTCACTTCTTCCTTTTTCTTCCGAAGAAACTTTATAAACATCTAATTTTTGGGCATCAACATATAAATATTCATCACTTTCCCCAATGGCTGTAAATTCTAAAGTCATTGGTTCACTAGCTAAGTAATTATCATGACGTCCTACTCTTATATCAATATTTTTATTACCTGTTAAATCTGGTTCAACTTCACTTATTTTTTGCCATGCTCCATCATCTTCACTCGCAAGTTTCCACTCTACAGCATCTTTTTTATAACCTCCTTTTTTATTGTTTCCATTTTCGACATCGACATTTATAGTATTTTCGCGGTCACTAAAAGATATTTCTGGTGCTAAGAAAGATCGTTCAATTGGGATATCATAAACTGTCTCATTATCCCCAATAATTTTAACTAAAATTTCGGTTTCTTCATGAATAGTATCTACTTCAGAATCGGTAAGTTCATGGGAAAGACCCTCTACATTATCACTCCAATTAAGACTATCTAGACTATATTGCCAAACAGCACCCTCACTAATAATTTTTTCATTTAATTTAATTTTACCAGCTTCATCGCCATCAAAGGAGAAGGAAGCCATTTCTTCATGACTATCTAAAAGATATGTTGCTACTTGCCGAGCCACTCTCGCTTGAAGATAGGCTTCATCTGGAAGATTTTTTACTTCTTCTAGAACTTCTTCGGTTAAATTAGCAAGCATTACTTTATAAGTATCGGTATGCATTCTATTCATAATTTGGTTTAATAAGTCATCCATCGGTAAAGGATAATTTTTTAAATTCTCGGTTATTCTTTTAGCTAAATCATAATAATCGGTATCTTTAGATCCTTCCATGGCTTCAATTAAACCAAGCCAAGCATCAAAATTAATGTTTTGAATTTTTAATGCTCCTTCATAAATTGTCTTTTGAATTTCTTTATCGCTATAGACATCTGCAAGCATTAAAATTTTCTCTGCTTTATTATAATTATTTAAATCATTCCAAGCTGCTTGGGAAAGTAAAACATAACTAGCAGGATAAGAGCCAACATAAGAGCCATCGCCCCAACCATTAGGCATTCTTACCGAAAGCTTTTCCGTTTTACCTGATTGACCCCAACCAGAAACATCATTACCAAGCTCCCAATATTTTTGACCATCTTTTAGAGTCATAAAGATATAAGCGGCATGACCAGGTTGCGAAATAACACTAGATGGTACGCCATATGAACCATGAATGTTAGAACCAGTTTTGGAAAGTCCTCCACAAACGGAACCTTCTTCAAAGACAATCCATAATTTTGGATAACCTTTTTGATAAGTTATATGATAATCATTTTCATTAAAGATAGTTTTATCTGTAAAATATTCACCATCATTAAAGTGATAAGCATATTTTAAATTACCATGTGTTTTATTATTCCATTCGCTTTCTCTCGCTGGGTCATAATATTTATCTAAAGTATAATCATAACCAAATTGATAATTGATATAAGTATATGGATTTTTACTATTATTTAATCTTGTAAAATCATTAAGCCAAATAATTTCTTCATCATCAATGATATTATTCATGACATAACGCATTTCTTCAATACTTATGTTTTTAAAGATATCATTTTCCAATTTACCCGCTTTATATAATTTTTTATAAATTAAATATCTATCTATGGCATCAGAACCATTTGGATCATGAGGATCTTCGGGAGCTCCACTTATCCAAGTACCAACACTCGCTGAATGGGTTAAAGATAAAGTAATCGCCATCTTTTTATATAAAAGGCCATCTTCTTCATTTTCAAAATCATCACCATAAGTATTAAATAAATTTTTTAATAATTCTAAGGAAGTAACATAATTACCATCAGGTTTACCGCCCAGTAAATACATCTCTAGAGTTTCTTCATCATCAAAAAGAACATTTACGACATCTTGATATTCATCACTATAATTAAATAAAGATTGTAAAGTATCATAACCGATTCTTTTAACAAATTCTCTTTTTAATAAAGTTAAATTATAAATATCTAACTTAGAAAAATCTCCTTCTTCAATACTCGTTTTATATTCATCAATTAATTTATTATATTCTTCTACTTTGCTAATAATAGGATATTCTCGGTATTCTTTTTCATAACCTTCTTTAATAAATTTAGCATCCGCATAAACAGCATCATCATGCCAATGGCTATACCAAGAATCACCATTTTCATCCGCATATAATCTTAGATATTTAACTTTGGTTTTTTCTTCAGTTTCTTCATTTTCATTATATAAACTTATTTTAACATAATCGGCTTTATCCCAACCTTTTTTTAACTCTGTGTTATAAACAGGTTTCCAATCTTCACCATCCATAGAGGTATAAATTGTAAAACGAACGCCACTATTGTAATATGTGGAAGTTTGGCTAGCATCTACCCCAACATAAGCTTCAAAATAATCATATGGTAGACTAGATACATCATAAACTAAATTAGATGTTGCCCAAGCCGATAATCCTTTAATAAAAGTTTTAGCTTCACTTGTGCCATCTTCATCTAAATCTAAATTAACCGTAATAAGACCACTGTTGCTATTTTTATCTTTTCTTAAATAATAACCACTTTTAACATATGATTTACTTTCTACATAATCAATATCTGAAAGATATAAAAGATTTTCTGTATCATAAGGTAAATCATCAACTATAGCTAAATATTTACTATGATCATCAGCCTCAACTGCCCTATAATAAGCTTTCGCTGATAAAAACATAGTTGTAACAAGCATACAGGCTATAAAGCCAAAAAGTATATTTTTAAAAATCTTATTTTTAAGGAAATTTTTCATCTTAAACCCACCTCTTCTTATGTGAGATATATTATATATTATCATATGTTATTTTGCAATCAAATTTAATAAAGTTACTCGCTCTAGTGTAAAGGTAAAACTAATATATTTTATGTTACTAAATCTGGTACTATTAACAATTATCCGTTATAATATTTTTGGTGATTATTTATGGATATATCTTCTCTTTTAATTCCCTATATTGATTTAAAATACCGGGATTTTCAAAGTAAAATATGTAAAACCAAATATCCAATTCTAGGCATCAAAATTCCGATTTTAAGAAAAATAGCCCAAGATTTATTAAAACAATACAATTATCAAACTATTTTAAATAATCTAAAGGATAATTCTTTTGAAGAGGTCATGCTGGCAGGTTTAATTATTGGGAAGGCCAAAATCTCTTATGAAGAGGTTCTTCCTTTAATTAAAAACTATCTTCCTAAAATTGATAATTGGGCTTTAAATGATATTTTTTGTAGTAGTCTTAAAATAGTCAAAGACCACAAACAAGAATTTTGGGAATTTTTAACGCCCTATTTTAAAAGTAGTAAAGAATATGAATTAAGATTTGCTTTTGTTATCTTACTAAATTATTATCTTGAAGAAGAATATCTCGATAGAGTTTTCGAAAAATGCTTAGAGATTAAAAGTGATTACTATTATGTTAAAATGGCTATTTCGTGGTGTTTATCTATATCTTTAGGAAAATATTTTTCTAAAACCACGGATTTTATGATTCAAAATAAAGATAATTTTGATCCTTGGACTTATAACAAAGCTTTACAAAAAGGAAGAGAGTCTTTAAAACTTAGTAAAAAAGAAAAAGATACTTTACAAAAGATGAAGATTAAATAAATCTTAAGAAATTCTTAAATTTAAAGGAAAAAGTGTTAAATAAAAGTTCTTTAATTTACTTCTCAAGATAATCTATGATACAATTAAATTGGTGATTAAGATGGAATGTTTATTTTGTAAAATAATTAAGGGAGAAGTTCCTAGTTATAAATTATATGAAGATGCTGATGTTATTGTAATTTTAGATGCTTATCCTAATGTCGATGGACATACTTTAGTAATACCCAAAAAACATTATGATACTTTAATGGATATTCCCGATGATTTAGTTTTACACGTTAATGAGATAGCTAAAAAATATGCTAATCATATTATGGAAAGATTAAATGCTAAAGAATTAACTATGGCCGTTAATTATGGTAATTCTCAAAAAATTAAACACTATCATTTACATTTATTACCTAATCATGGTCTAAGAGCGGAAAAGACTCCACAAGATATTTATGAGGTTTTAAAATAATGGCAAGGCTTAAAAAAAGAGTCAAAAAAAAATTAATTTTATTTACTTTCATCTTAGCAGTTATTCTTTTAGGCATATTTACTTTTAAATTAGTTTTTAAAGGAAATGAAGGAAATCCTGATAATCCAATTAAAAATATTTTAGAAAAAGAAGATCCTATTAAAACTTATACGGCAAAGCTAATTGCAACGGGAGATGGTTTAATCCACTCCCCTTTATATAATGCCGCTTATAATAGTAGTACTAACACTTATGATTTTAGTAATATGCTAACTTTCACTAAAGAGAAAATAAAAGATTATAATATCAAATATTATAATCAAGAGACAGTTTTCGATACTTCATCTAAGCCAAGTAGTTACCCTATTTTTAATACTCCTAGTGCTTTTGGCCAAAATATGATTGATGCCGGTTTTAATTTAGTTAGTCTTTCTTCCAATCATTCCATGGATATGGGAGCAAATGGCGCTCGCTTAAGTGCCAAATGGTGGGAAAGTCAAAATGATATTTTAGCCACCGGTATGGCTTCATCCGAAGAAAAAAGGAATGAACATAAAATTATGAATGCTAATGGCATAACTTATACCATGCTTTCTTATACTTATGGAACTAATGGCTTAGGAGGCAGTGCCCTAACAAATGAACCTTATCTAGTTAATCTTTTCTCAGAAGAAAAAGCTTTAGAAGATATTGCAGCCGTCAGAGATAAAGTAGACATTCTAATTGTATCTATGCACTGGGGCGATGAATACAAACAAACCGCTACCGAAAAGCAAAGAGCTCAAGCCAAATTTTTAGCTGATAATGGGGTTGATATTATTTTAGGTACCCACTCCCATTGTATTCAACCTTGGGAATGGATAGATGATACCGTAGTCTTTTATTCTTTTGGCAATTTTATCTCAAACCAAATGGGAGCCGAACAAGCAATGGTCAGAAAAGTTGGGGTTGTCGGCATGTTTGCCACTTTAGATATAACCAAAACTGTTGATACTGAAAATGATACTACAACGATTAAAATTGATAACATTGGTGCTGATTTAAATTATAGTTATCGTTATTATAATAATAACATTCATAAAAATGATTATTTAGTAATTCCTTTCAGTAAAATGGAAAGTAAATATTTAAATAATTATGAAAGTGTCTATAATGAATTTAGTGAAGTTTTAAAAGCTTATGATAGCAATATTAATATTGAGCCTCTTCCGAGCATTTAAAAAGGACTTTAGTCCTTTTTAATTTGTCTTGAAATAATTCATACATAACCTTATGAATTTTTTGCTTTTTATCTTGATTTAATTATCCCCTATTTAATCCAATAATTATTTGCGGAAGATTTTTATCTTGAGCAATCATTTCTTTTAATTCATTTAACCTATTTTGAAGAATTTGATAAGCATTACTAGATACATCAAAGGAATAACCACTAATAACATCTTCAAAAGTATCTCCTAAAAATAAAGCCGAAGTTCTTAAAACAATTTGAGCCATAAAATAATAAAAAGGTGCTCTAATAAAATTATAAGGGTAATTATTAAATAAATATTCGCCACTCTCTCCTAAAACGTTATGAGCAACAACTTCTTTTAAATAAGAAGAAGCCGCTGCATCTAATTTATAATATCCTTTAAGGGCAGGAGATTGCCAATATAATTCCGGATTAATACTCATATTATGGTCTTTTACTTCATTTTCAATTAAAGAATCAATAAAGAAACAATTATAAGCTACTTGGAATAACTCTCCTTGAATATATTTAAATCTTTCATTACAAAGATATTCATTTAAAATAACTAATAAAGTATTTAAATAATCGGTACAACTACTTTCATAACTATCCATATATGCTTTAAGGCGCATATTATTTATTCCTTCAATTTCTATTAAATAAGAAGAAATTTCTCTTTCATCAACCACCGCCATAAATTCACGAACTAAATTATGGTGAATTCTTCTTGCTACTAAAGATTTTTTATCATTTTTGATAATATCCTCTAAAACTGATTTCATCTTAGTATCAACTATACCTTTGGTATCAATAAAATATTTATATATATTATTTATCGTTTGCGCATCTCTAGGAAAACGACTATAAATATCTTTTTCTAAAGCTAAAGAAGATTCTAAAGCATTTTTTAAACTTTTATATTTAGGAGTTTCTTTTTCGCCATCTCTTTCTAAAGTACAAAGATCTCTATAAGTTTCATAAATAGACTCCGTAATAAGCCATAAAGTATTAAAATCTTCAATTATTATATTACTTAACATATTTTTCTCCTTTATTTAAATCTTCCTAATATGGCCGTAGAAGGTAAAGATTTATCATGATAATAAGAATTTAAACAATCTTCAAAAGAATTATTAAATTTTTCGCTATCTTGATATCCTTTTAATAAATCATCTAATTTAGTTATATCTTTAATACCATAGAATAAAAGACAAACCCGAATTATTATTTTTAATGCTTCCACCATATTTTCATCGCTACTTTTTTCGGCATAACAATAATGCAAATTATAAAGAGCAAAAGAGAAAATAGGTCTCACAATATTGGAAATCATTTTAGTATAAGTTTCGCTAGATATACCATATAATTCACATAATGATTGGGATTTCCAAATTAATTGACTAGTTCCAACAAAAGTAAAAGGCATTCTGCTTCCTTCAATATCATCATATAAAAAAGCTAAATTATTTCTGATTGATTTTAAATAAGCCTCTAACTCTAAACTATCAGGTTTAACAATAGATTCGTTAAGAAAATAAATAATTGTTTTAATAAAATCTAATTGAATTTCTCTATTTATCATAGCCATTTTGTTATTATCTAAAGCATCTAAAAGCATGGCATATAAACGAATAATAACGCGATTTTTTATTAAAAAAACTGGTTTATCTTCTAGGGCACTAGTTATACTTTCTTCAAAAAGGTGGTCTAAATCTTCCTTTGTAGTTAATGCCGAAATAACATTTAAAATTTGACCATAGTTTCCTTCATAACGATTATAAACTTCGCTTTCTAATGCTTTTTTTAAGCTTACTTTTTCATTTATTCTATTTCTTAAAAAAGTATTTGGTGTTATAGAAATACATTTATAATGATTTAAAAGATTAGCTGATTGAACAAATAAAATAGTTAAATCATTTTCCATAGTTTCATTCATTTTAAAATCTCCCCTTTTGACTTAAGTAGGTATTATACTCTATTTAACTTATTTTGACAAGTATTTCTAAAAAATTCCATAGGAGATTGTTACCGGTATACTTTTATCTTCATCTATATGATCAAAACTTTCCTCGATAATATCTTTTAGTCCTTTATTAGTATGCGATTTCATAATCTCCCTTTGAAGCGTTTGATAAAAACAGCCTTCTAAATAATCACTAGCTAAAATTAAAGAAGAACGAATAAGAATTTGGATAAACATAGCTTCCCCATAAGTATCGTTATCTAAAACATCAATATCTTTAAGCGAAGGAAGTAAAGAAAATAAGACATCACCAACAAGATGATCTTGAATTCTTTCTAAATCGGAAGAATCTCCACCAGATAAGCTACTAAATAATTTAGCTTCTAAAAACATTTCCGGATTAATATTAAAATCGTTTTCTAAAAATTCTTCTTCCACATTACTAAAGGCAAAACCAAAATCATTTTTTATCCGAATTAAAATATCTTTAATAAATTGTAAATCTTCTCTATTTAAATATTCATTTAAGACTCTTAAAATTAACCCAACCATATCTCTAGCAATTGAAAATTCAATGTTATTATCTAAAAATAATTTACGTTCCGCAATTAAACCATCATCTAAATTATTAACTGAATTTTCTTCATCTTCATTTAAAGAGGATTCTTCTACTTCCATAACTTCCGTTTCTTCTTCATCTTCACAATCATCTAAAGACTCCATAACATCTTCAGCTAAACGATCTAATAAATTTTCTTTACTATTTAAAATTATTGATAATTTATAAAGAATGCGACTTTTAATAATTTCATCATCTATTCCGTCTTTAATGGCTAAAATTGTTTCACTTAAGCTATAAGTAGTATCCCCAATCATATAATATAGTAAATCGGAAACAACATTAGCATCAGAACCTATTTTATTATAAATACTTTGTTCAATTTGGCGTAAATTTTTTAACTTAATAATTAAATCAGGATTTTTCTTACCCTTTATTTCTTCTAAAGTTATCGAATTAATTACGTCTTTAATTTCTTTTGTAACCTCTAATAATTTTTCTAAATCTTCATAATTTTCTTTGCTTAAATTTACTTGGTGTTCTTCTCTTATAAATTCAAAATTAGTTGGAACTGGTAAATTGGCATCTAAATCATATTTTGAAAGTAAATTATGGACTCTTTTTAAGGCTCTTTTAGCAAGTTCTTGTAAACTTTCTCCTTCAATATTAGCATCTTTCGGATAGTCAAGTTTAACAGAAGTTTTAATATCTTCAACTCTTTCTTTGCCCATAAAAAGCATCCCAGCCCGACTAATAATTTCAGATAAAGTAAAAGTTAAAAAGACTCTTTTATCTTTTAAATCTTCATCATCAATACTAACTATATTAGCAAATACTTCATCAAAAATATTACTACCCGTAGTTTTTCTTTGTTCAAGCATTTTATCTTCTTCTAAATTATAAAATTTAACCATGGTCGGAGTATCCCAATATAATTTATCAGGAGAAGAAAAGGCTAAAAAGACCGCACTATCTTCCGGAATTTTAAACATAAAATTCAAATTAAAATATGCTTCATATAATTCATCTTTAATATCTTGATACTCGGGATTATTTAAATATTCCATCATTAACATAAGAACAGTATTAACAAAATCATCATCTAAGTACTGTTGAATCCGTAATTCAAAATCTTTATATTGTCCTTTGGGAATTAAAGAAACTTCTTCACTTCGAAAAAGAAGATCAGCTAAACGATTACTAATTCTTCTTTTTATAAGTTTATCTTCGGAAGAAGCAAAAAGAAGGTTTAAAGATTCTTTTAAATCGGCATTTATCGTTGCATCTTGGGAAGCATTATTGTCAAAATTTAAAATTTCAGTAATCAAGGAAGCATTACTTTTAATTTCTTCATAAATATTATCTTCTTGTTCTTTTAAAATTTTAAGAGCTCTTAAAGAAGATCCAAAACTTTCATCTAAAACTTTTTTCTTTTTAACTAAGTCTTGTAAAGTTAAAGATCTTTTCCTTATTTCTTTAGCTACCTTTAATAATTTTTCTCCTATTTCTTTGGCTTTAATATTTTCCATAACAAACTCCCCTGAATTAGGTTTTATTTTAATTTAATTGTGATGTCGTGTCAAGAAAAAAAGAAGCTTTTTGCTCCTTTTAAAAAACAAAACTTCCACCAATTATTATAGCAAGTAATATATATAATACTATTACTATAAAAAAGTAGTTGTAAGCATTATTTGTATTGTTGTTATTTTGGTTACATGAACCATTATTTGAACAAGCCATAAAATTACCTCCTTAAACTTAAATATATGCTCCTACGATTATGATAAGTAAAATAAATAATACTAAAATAATAGCAGCGCCGATTCCGTTATTTCCACAGTTCATAATTCACTCCTCCTTTATGTCTTTTCATTTATAATTTATGGTTTATATTCTTAAAGTGTGAGTGCTTAATTTATTGTAATTATGAAACTTCCTTGGTATAATAGTAAAAGAGAAAGGAAGATATGGTCAAAATGAAAAAATTTTTAATATTAAGTTTAGTGTGCCTTCTTACTCTATGTGGTTGTGGAAAAATCCCAACTTTAAAAAATGGTGAAGAAGCTGTTGTTACATTTGCTAAAGATGACGAAGAATATCAAATAAGTGCGGAAGAGTTATTTGAAGAATTAAAAACCAATTTTGGTTTAGAAGCTACTTTGAAATTAATCGATACTTATATCCTTGAAAAAGAATATGATGATTATGTTGAAGAAGCTAAAGAAAATGCCAAAAATTATATTGAAGCTTATGTTAATGCTTATGGAAGTGAAGAAAACTTCTTAAATATGTTAAGACAAAGTACAAACTATTCTAGCATTGATGCTTATGAAGAATATTTATATTTAAGCTTTATGCAATCACATGCTTTAGAAGAATATGCCAAAAGTCTTGTAACTGATAAAGAAGTTGAAGATTACTATAATGATAAAGAAAAAGAAGATATTGAAGTTTATCATATTTTAATTACTTCTAAAGCAACGGACTCTATGACTGCTGATGAAAAGAAACAAGCAGAAACAGATGCCCAAAATAAAGTGAAAGATTTAATCAAAAAACTTGATGAAGCTGATGATAAATTAGAAACATTTAAAACTTTAGCAAAAGAAAATTCTGAAGATGACGCTACTAAAGACGATAATGGTAATTTAGGTTATATTAATTATCATGATTTAGGAGATGAATATGATGAATTACTTGATGCTGCTTATAAATTAAAAGATGGTGAATATAGTAAATCAGTTATTACTACTGAACTTGGTTACCATGTAATTTATCGTAATGCTTCAAGAGATAAAGCCAGTCTTAAAGATTTAAAAGATGAAATAATTGAAGATTTAGCAAATGAAAAACTTGAAAACACCAAAACAATATCTGTTGACTCTATGAAAAATTATCGTGGAAAATATAATATGAAAATTATAGATGATAATTTAAATAGACAATATGGTATATATTTAAATAACTTAGCAAATAGTTCATCTAGCCAAGAAAATTAAATATAAAACTTCAGAGTATTTTCTGAAGTTTTTGTTTGCTTAATTATATTATAAAGCTTTCCTTATTGTCATTTTAATTATCCTATTGTATAATCTTAATTAGGAGACGAGAAATCGTTGCCTAAGTGGATGCTATCCTATTCGAAACTCAATCCGAATAAGGATAGTCTTTTTTTGTTTTGTCATTTGACTAGACAAAAAAATCATTACTTTTAAAAATCCGAAGATATTTAATTTCATCAGAACCACCCTCCTCCATATGATTCCGGTTTCCCAAAACCCCCTGAAAGTAGGCAAGACTCCTCGTCTCGACTTACTATTAAAGCACACCTATATATTAAAAGTCCATAGGAAGTTTTGACAACATTTGTCGATATTTCTTTTATTTTGTCGAATATCACATAAAAAGGAAGTCTTTGCTTCCTAGTTAGTTATTATCTTACCTTCGGACAGTTTTTAAATAAAGAACTTCCCGAACATTTTATTATGGAACTTAAAAAGGTGCTTATATC
>CANRJV010000026.1 GCA_947631045.1 uncultured Bacilli bacterium | reverse complement strand
ATTTAGTTCTGATAATTGTGTAAATACATCACATGTGCTCTCTGTTGTTACACAATACTCTGTTATATTATCATCAGGCCACTCTATTGTTACACTAGGATTTGTTTTATTGGTATATTGTTGATTTTCACTTTCAATAAATACTTTATCTATTGTGGGTTTTAACTTTCCTATTGTAGCCTTCATTATTTCTAATTCATTACTATTTCCATAATAAGCATAACTATCTTTTAATGTTATTACTAATAATACAATTATAGTCATTATTAACAATGTACTACTTACTACTATAACCTTTTTATTTCTTAGTTTCTCTTCCATATTTTTTTCTCCTTGTTTATAATGCCGAATACCAATATCAAACAAAAAATAATTTATGTTAATAACTACATAAATACTTCTTACTATCTACATCTTATATGCTTATTATATAACACCCCCCCCCGGAGTCAAGTTTTTGAATTTATTTTGTTAGTTATTAGCAGTAAATTTTTTCGATAAAAAAGAAGTTATTGCTAACTTCTTATGGAACAATTATTTAAGTTTAAGTAATTTTTGCCAAGTTTTTTGTTTCTTGGTAATAACGCCATCACTAACACAAGCGTTTTCTAATTGAAATCTATTTACAGCTTTGGTAAATCGGGAACCGGCAATTCCATCAGGAATACCTACTTCGTCATAACCAAGATAAAGTAAGTAATTTTGTAAAACTAACACTAAAGGATGTTTATTATTTGTTTTAGAAGATATAGTTATCGTTTTATTTAAAGTATTTGGTCCAGGAATACCATCTACTTTAACACCAATTATTTTTTGAACATTTTTGACAAACGATTTAAAATAATCTTCTTCATTTTCACCAAAGTCTTTTTCGCCAAGGAGGTATGGAAGAGGATCTGCAGGAACTAACTTAGGATTTAAAACGGCAAAGTGTAAATGAGCCCCACGACTATTACCAGTATTACCCATGGTGCCTAAAATTTCACCTTTTGTTACATAATCGCCCTTCTTTACTTTTAAAGAATTATCTTTCATATGTAAATATCTCGTGATATATTTATTGGCATGTTCAATTTCCACATAATTACCGGCCGTTTTGGAATATTTACTAGTAATAACTTTACCCGAGGCAATAGCAATGACATTATCAATACTTTTACCTTTGCCAATTAAATCAATTCCCTTATGCTCTCGATCTTTATTACGATCTTTATAGTCACTAGTAAGATAATGAACACCCTTTTCTAAAACAGCATCACTTACTTCATTAATAATTAAACTCATATATATAAAACCCCTTCACTTATAAGATATGCGAAATTTCTTAAAATGAGGGGGCTTTTACCTAAACTACTTTAAATAAAATATAAAATAAGAAAACAACAAGTAAGAGATAGACGATTAAACCATTAATGGTTTCGGCTTTTGTACTCTTATATTTTAAACCAACAATCATGGTTGAAAGATAACCACCAATGAGTCCTCCAATATGGGCGGCATTATCAATACCACTTAAAGTAAATCCTAAAATTAAGTTAACAATAATAATTGGAATTATCTGTGTTGTTAGAGCATTTGACAAATAAAGACGATAATGATAGCCAAAATATAAAAGGGAACCAAGAAGACCAAAGATAGCCCCACTTGCGCCGATGGAAATTGAATTTTCTAAGAAGATAACACTAAATAAACTACCCATAAAAGCACTTAATAAATAAACTATTAAGAATTTACCTTTTCCAATAAAGGTTTCTACTTGACTACCAATAATCCATAAAGAATACATATTAACTATGAGATGAAATAAACTACCATGCAAGAAAGCATTAGTTAGAAGACGATAATATTCACCTTGTAAAACTAAAGCTCTAGAATTAGCCCCTAGTAAGATTAAAGATTTAGTAAAATCTTTCGTATAAAATAAAGTTACTATATAAAGTAAAATATTAAAGATAATAAGCATCTTAGTTACAATAATAGGTTTAGGTTTAAAAATATCTTCAAATTTATTATTTTCTTTTTCTGCTTTTTTATTAATATCTTCCGTAACATCAATGATTTCTTTTATATTATCCGGTTTTTTAAAATGGTTTGTTTTTATTTTGGGAAAAACACTATTAATAAATTTATTTTTCTTAATTTCATTTAAATTAGAGACATTAACTGTATTAATAGTTTTATCAATTTCTTTTAAATCTACTGAGGAACCCATATCAAGACAAATATTTAAAACATTCATCTTTAAAGATAAAGTTTTCTTCTTTATTTGTTTAATAACATAACGCATTTTAAAAAGATCTAAACGATATTGTTCATTATTATGAATATATTTAGAATTTATTCTTACTATTTTATAAGGCCCTTCAAGGTTCTCTAACCAAATTTCATTACTTACGCCTTGAACATTTATAAGAGTATAGTCTTCTTCGGTTATAAAATAATGAACTAAACTCATAATCATTTCATCTTTATCATTTATTATTAAATTATTCATATTATTCCTCTTTCATATTATTTTAACCTTTTTCATATTATTAGTAAAGGGTGATTATATTGTATTTATTTTTTTGCTTTTATTTTGCCGTAATTTTTTATATTACAATTCCAATTTGTAAAATCGTTTGGGTCGATAAGTTAGATAATGATTTAACATTCTTATTATGTGCCAATTATATTCTTATTTTCTTATTATCGATTGTCTTCTCTTATCATGCCCATTTAGTTTATTCAATATTAATCAGTTTAAGTTTGATGATTGCTTCATTCTTCCTAATTCGGAAAATGAAAAGTATCTATCAAAGGTATCAATTACTTAGTTTACCTTATTTTGTTTTTACGGTCTATGTTTTTAGTAATTTACTCATTATGATCTAATTTATCTAAATATTCTTGAAAATATGGAGGAAGATTGCTTTCGAACTCCATTTTTTTATGGGTTATAGGATGCGTAAAACGAATGACTTTAGAATGTAAAAATTGACCAAATTCGGTAGCTTCCCCTTTCCCATAAACAGGATCATTAAATACCGGGTAACCAATATAGGCCATATGGACTCTTATTTGATGGGTTCTTCCCGTTTCTAAAACTAAACTAACTAAAGTATAATTTTGATATCTTTTTAAAACTTTTAAATTAGTCCTAGCACTTTTACCACCGGCTCTAACTTCCATTTTGTTAAAGTTAGTTTTACTACGCCCAATCGGGGCATCGATATGTGCGGTATCTGAAGGAAATCTCCCACATAATAAAGCATAATATTCCCGATAAACTTTTTTCTCTTTAAAGTCTTGGGCCAGTATTTCATGGGCTTTATTAGTTTTGCAAACTAGCATTAAACCGGAAGTATCTTTATCAAGACGATGGACAATTCCCACTCTTTCGCTACCGCCAACATCACTTAAGTTATGGGTATAATACATGAGACCATTAACTAAGGTATTATCATAATGGCCATTTCCAGGATGAACAACTAAGCCACTTGGTTTATCAATGACCATAATGTCATCATCTTCATAAACAATATTAAGTTTCATTTCTTTAGGGGCAATATCTTGATGAATTTCATAATCATCACTAATTAAAACATTATCATTAAGTTTAGTTTTATAACTCGCCTTTACAACTTTTTCGTTTACTAAAATATATCCTTCTTTAAGCATTTTAGTAACTAATTCTCTACTATAAGAAGTATTATCACTTAAATATTTATCAATTCGTTCATTTTCTTTATTTACTACTATTTCCACATTCATCTTCCTTTTTAAATATTGCTATTATAAGAAGCAAAATTCCGATAACTATCCCAATATCGGCAATATTAAAAACTGGATAATTAAAGTTAAATATCTTAAAATCTAAAAAATCAATCACATAACCATAAAGCATACGATCAATTAAATTACCAATGATGCCTCCATAAAGAAGACCAAAGGCCATAGCATTACGCCATTTTGGTACAAATTTATATTGATAAATGAGAAGAATAACTAAAATAATAAAAGTCACTAAAATTAAGATTAAAGGATGACCGGAAAATAAACTCCAAGAAGCTCCATCATTATATATTTTTGTGAAATGGAAAAATCCGGGAATAATAGTTATGCTTTCATTTAAATCTAAATAATTATCGATAACTATTTTGGTGACTAAATCTATTATTAAAAAAAATACCGCGATTAACATTATTTTTTTCTTCATATTTATCACTATTTAATTATACCATAAAAAGGATTTTTACAAAATACCCAAGAAAAAAAGAGTATTTTACTCTTTATAATTCTACTAAAATGACATCTTCACCAATTTTTTTAATTTTATCAAATTCAAAAGAAGTTTCCCCACCACGGGTTACTTTTTTTAAAATTTTACGTTCTTCGGAGACAAAATAAATAATTTTTCCCGTATTATCAATTTTGGCATCAATAATTCTTCCCAGATTATTACCATCTTTAATATTAATAATATCTTTAGCTTGTAAATCACTTAAAAGCATAGCTCCACCTAATTAATTATATGTTATTTAATTAATTTTCGCACATTTTCAATGGCGGTTTTTTCAATTCTTGATACTTGCGCTTGACTTATTCCTAAAGTATCGGCAATTTCCATTTGGGTTTTGCCGACAATAAAGCGCGATATTAAAATTTCTTTTTCTCTTTCCTTAATTTTTTGTAAAGCTTTTCTTAGGGAAATTAGCATATCCCTATCCGTATTAATATCTTTAACATCGGCAATTTGATCCGATAAATAAATAGTATCACCACCATCATTATATATTGGTTCAAAGATACTCATCGGATCTTTTAAAGCATCCAAGGCATAACTTATTTCATATTCATTAATTCCCAGTTCTTGGGATATCTCTTCATTACTAGGTAAAGCACCATGAATGCTTAAATAATCATCTTGAAAACGAATTATTTTATACGCTAAATCTTTAATACTTCTACTCACTCTCACAGAAGTATTATCCCGAACATATCTTTTGATTTCTCCTAAAATTAAAGGAACAGCATAAGTAGATAAACGAAGACCTAAAGTTGTATCAAAATTATCAATGGCTTTAATTAAACCAATGACTCCTACTTGAAATAAATCATCCATATTATAACGCGTATTATTAAATCTTTTTAAAATTGATAAAACTAGTTTTAAATTGCCATTAACAAGTTTAGTTTTAGCCTCTTTATCACCTTCTTGGAGTTTTTTAAATAATTCCATAGTTTCTTGATTATTTAAAACTACTATTTCACTGGTATTAAGTCCTGTAATATCTACTTTGTATTTAGCCATATTTTTACCTTTCATAAAAATTATGGCATAATATCATAAAAAATATTCACTAAATTTATTTTAAACTTAAATATTTGTTATATATCCTTAAACCATGATATAATTTTTTTGTTGAGGTAAAGTATGAATAGACTAAAAGAAATAAGAGAAGATAGAAATTTAAAACAAAAAGATATAAGTAAATTATTAAATGTTAGTCAAGTTGCTTATAGCTATTATGAGATTGGCAAAAGACAAATCCCAATTGATATTTTAAAAAAATTAGCCAAAATATATAATGTTTCCACTGATTATTTGCTTTATTTAACTGATGAAAAGAAACCTTATCCGAAAAGTATTATAGAAAAAGAAAAATAATGGCCCTTGATATTAAACCATTATTTTTTATTCGTCATTCATACTATCAGCACATTCAAATGGACTAAATAGGCAAGCAAGACAAGAATCATAGGTATCAGAATCATTTACTAAATCATTAATATGAACAACATTTAACAATGATTTTAAGATGATAGGGATAACAAAAACAACAACCCCAGCGACAATTCTTTTTATTAAGGTAGAAGTTGCTTTATGAATAGCTTTCTCATCATTAGATGTCACAGCTTTACCAAAATCAATCATTCCCAAAACTATTATTATAAGAGGAATAATATAACAAGCAATGACTATCATTCTTCCAATGAAAGATACAGCTTCTCTAGTTCCTTTTATTGAACAAGCTTGATCATAATTTTGACTAGGAGTTGAAGGAGTAAAATGCCATTCCGGGTCAACATTAGGATGGATTGTTCCACTTCCTTTATTCTCTTCTTCGACATCACCAACCCAATGCTTTATCCCATCATACCACAAAGTCCAAATTTGAATTGGATAATTAGGTGCCCAACGATAAGCCCCACCTTGATAGTATAATACGCCTCCACGACTTCTATAATAATTTTGATCTGCCACTGATGGGCCATAACAATCATGAGCATTTTCATCAGGATATCTCAGAGCTAAATACATTCCTTTAAATTGAGGAGCATAAGCATTAGGATTATTTATAGCCCTATTGGCTTTATTAATTAAACTACTGGCATAATAAGTAGAACTTTTATCTCCTCCAGCGATTTTACGAGCAAGGGCATCCGCTGTTTTTAAATCATATCCCATATAAAGATTTATTCCAACACAATCACATAAATAGCCTAAGTAAGTATCTACTTCTCCTCTCAAATTTTTCGCACCATCATATCCTTCATTTACGGCCCAACCAAAGGCTACTTTAAAGACATCTTCACTCATTCCATAATTATCTTGAGCCATTTTTAAAAGTTCAGCATAGGTTGGAGTTTTATCCATTTCACTTAATTTTTCTTTAACTTCATTACTATCTTTTAAAGCTTTATAATATCCTTTACTACTTTTTACAAAACTAGCCTTATAGTCTTCCTTAGAACTATCAAGATTTTCAATATTATAAGAAGCTAAATTTTCTTTTAAAGAAATAATTGTAATAGTATTTTTAGTTACTAAAAAAAGTTTAAATATTGTTAAAGTAATAAAGATATTTAATATTACAAATGATATAACTAAACCTTTTTTCATAACTTCCACCGCTTAAATTATAACATTATAGAAGTAAATCGTCAAAAAAATAATGGTTTTCCTTAACCATTACTTTATATTTTCATAATACTTTGTAATTTTTTAATAATCTTTTTTTCAATTCTGGAAATATAAGATTGGCTAATACCAAGCATTTCCGCTACTTCTTTTTGAGTATATTCTTCGGTATTATTAAGACCATATCTTAAAGTCATTATTTCTTTTTCGCGGTCATCTAGAACGGCAATTTCTTTTTTTAAGGTTTCTTTATCCATGGTATTTTCAAATTCATGAGGAACGATATCATCATCCGTTCCTAAAATATCTTCAAGTCTTAATTCATTGCCTTCAGCATCATAATTTAAAGTCTCTTCTAAACTAATTTCAATTTTTTTACGTTTATTTTTTCTTAGAAACATTAAAATTTCATTAGCAATACACCGCGAAGCATAAGTAGCCAGTTTAATATTTTTATCAATTTTGTAAGTATTAATGCCTTTAATAAGACCAATGGAACCAATCGATACTAAATCTTCAATATCAAAACCGGTATTTTCATACTTTTTAGCCAGAAATACTACTAGTCTTAAATTATGCTCAATTAAAATATTACGCGCTTCTATATCGCCTTGATGCGCTTTAATTAAATATTCTAATTCTTTATCTTTTGGCAAAGGTGGCGGTAATTTATCAGTAGCTCCCACAAAAAAACAATCATGATATTTTGCTTTTAAAAAAGCGAGTATTTTTTTAAACATTTTCTTCTCCTTCTATTAAATGATAATTAAGTAAACATTCACTGCCTGATACTTCTTTAAAATCTTCCGAAATTCCTAATAAATAATTGGTATAAACTTTATCATCAATAATAATATTTTTAATACTTATACATTCGAGTAAACTATGATGATTAACTGTTCGAATGGGAACATAAATAGGACTTCTAATATTATATATGCCTTTAAGAGTATTTTTATTTATTAAGATTATATATTTATTAGTTATCGGATCTCGAAGTTTATTGCCACTGTCGATAAAACCGGTAAGATTTAAAGTTTGATTATTTTTAAAAGTTATAGTTACTTTTCTTTCATAGTTAATAATCCTTTTTAACTCTTTTTGCATTTTAAAATAAAGATATAAAATTAAAGGAGCAATTAATAAAATAAGGATGTAACTTAAATTATTAAATTCTATTTTTAAATAATAAAGAAAACCGGCTAAAATAACACTTGTCATATAAAGATAAAGAAGATTATTTAAGAAATACTTAAAATTATGATAAGAAAAAGTAATTAGAAGCATAATAAGGCCAGCGAGAATTTTTAAAATTAATAAAATATATTGATTTAAAGGAATTAAAATTATAAAAGTAGATATAGCTCCCCATAAACTACCAAAAATAATTCTTTTAAAAGGAATGTTTCTTTTTAAAGTAACACTCACCGTTAATAAAAGTAACATATCATAAACGAAATTTAAGATAAATAATAAATCTAAATAGATTTTCATATTCATCACCCATTTTATTATATAAAAAAAATACGGCAAAAATTGTCGTATTATAGTTTTTAATTAAAATAAATCATTATTTCTTAAGAATGGAGGGATTTCTAAATCATCATCAGTAGGAACAGTTCTTCTCTTTGGTGTTTCTCCTGGGCCATATAATTCTTCTGCCCCATCTTCATCAAAACCAGTAGCAATAACGGTAACAATAACTTCATCCGTTAGACTATCATTTTTGATGGCTCCGAAGATAATGTTAACATCACTTTTAGCTGCTTCTCTAACTGTTTCCACGGCATCTTCAATTTCAAATAAGGTAAGATTAGCGCCACCAGTGACATTAACGATAGCATTAGTTGCCCCATCAATAGTAGCCTCGAGTAAACTATTAGCTACTGCTTGACGAGCCGCTTCAATCGCTCTATTTTCACCAGCATTGCAACCAATGCCGATAATAGCGGTACCACTTTTTTCCATAACGGCTTTAACATCAGCAAAGTCTAAGTTGATTACTCCAGTAACAGCGATTAAATCAGATATTGATTGAACACCTCTATGAAGTACATTGTCTACTTCTTTAAAGGCATCATCAAAACTGGTAGTTTTATCAATAATATCTCTTAATTTATCATTTGGAATTACAATTAAGGTATCAACATGTTTTTTTAATTCTTCAATACCAAGTAAGGCATTTTCACTTCTTCTTTTTCCTTCAAATCTAAATGGTTTAGTAACAATACCAACGGTCAAAGCACCAAGTTCTTGAGCAATTTCCGCAATTATAGGAGCAGCTCCAGTCCCAGTTCCGCCACCCATTCCACAAGCAACGAAAACCATATCAGCACCTTTTAATGCTTCTTCTATTTCGCCTTTACTTTCTAAAGCGGCTGCTCTTCCTATTTCAGGGTTTGCTCCCGCTCCTCTTCCGCCAGTAATTGTTTTACCAATTTGAATTTTATTCGGAGCCTTAGAAGCATTTAATACTTGTAAATCGGTATTAACTACATAAAATTCTACGCTTTTAACGCCTTCTTCAATCATACGATTAACTGCGTTACAACCGCCGCCACCAACTCCAACTACTTTAATTTTAGCTATTTGATCCATTTGTAATTCGTTCATTTTTCTTCTCTCCCTTAATTATCAAAAAAATATCCAAATAATTTTCCTAATAAAGAATTATCGGAAATATTTACTTTTTTATCGGTTCCACCTAATTCTTCTTGTTCTTCTTTATTAAAGATGGAAAATTCTACATTTCTTAATTTTAATCTACTATTGTAATATTTGATAATACCTACTGCCGTACTATATTTATTACTTCTAGCCCCTATTTCTTCTGTCTTGCCTAATATGGCTAAATTACCGAGCAATTCTTCTAATAAAATATCAAAGTCCTCACTCTCTGTAACTCCTCCTGTAAATATTATATAACTTATTTGTTTCTTTGTTAAGAGATTAATTTGTTTTTTAACCAAATTTATAATCTCTGTAAGCCTTCCCATGACGACTTCGGAAGCATCATATTGATTAATTTTAATCTTTTCCCCATATTTATCATTAAAGTTAAGTGCTTCATTAGGTTGGCTTAATCTTGTATGCGCAAGGGCTAAATGTTCTTTTAAATAAAGAGCATCTTCCTCTTTTAATTTATAAACGTAGGCTAAATCATTAGTAATATTGACACCACCTATATCAATTACTTCTAAATTAGTCAAAATACCCCGATTGAAAATTGAAACGGTGGTAGTTTCTTCTCCAATATTAACTAAAGCACCAATTGTTTTATTTTCTTCTTTTGTTTTATGTTCATAATAATCTCCTAAAGGAGAAATAACTACATCGACTAAATCAACACCAATACTTTTCAAGCAAGCGTTGATACCTTCAATATTTTTCTTCGGAACTGTAACCACAATGGCCTTCATTGTTAATTGTTCAGATACCATATTTAAAGGATTGGTTACTATTTCATCGTTAACTTTAAAAGATGTTGGTAAGACCGTAACGAGTTCCCGATTATCGACAATTTTATTATAAACGCATTTTTGCATGGCTCTTACAATATCGGCATTGGTAATAACTTTTTCGGGGTCTCCTACTGTGACAGTTCCACCGCTTAAAAAGCATTCAGCATAAAGACTAGGAACAGTCGCAATTACTTTTTTAATTGGAACACCTAAAATGTTTTCAGCTTTTTTAAAAACTTCTAAAAAAGCCTCTTGGGCACTTTCCCCATTAATAACATATCCTTTTTTTATACCTCTAGAAGGAGTTTCTACACATGCTAAAATATTAATCTTATTTTTAACTACTTCACCAACTACTAATTTAATATAAGATGAGCCAATATCTAAACTAGCAATAAATCTTCGCATAATGTCACTCCTATTTTCCTAAATTTAATTATATCGAAAAATATGCGTCTTCGCAAGATTTTTAGCCAAAAAAAGAATTACTATTTTAAATTCTTTAGTAATTCTTCTTTTTTCATTGTACTATAACCTTTAACTCCGGCTTCTTTAGCTAAAGCTTTTAGTTCGGCTAAAGTTTTAGTACTTAAATCTTCTTTTTTAGTTTCTTTAACTTCTTTTTTAACTTCGGATGCTGGTGTTTCTTCCTTAGCTACTGGTTTACTAACTTTACCATTTAATGCATCTTTTGCAGTTTTAACTAATTCTGCAAAACCTTTTTCATCATTAATTGCAACTTCTGATAACATTTTTCGGTTAATAGTAATTCCCGCCTTGGAAAGACCATTAATAAATTGAGAATAACTAATATCATTTAAACAGCATGCCGCATTGATACGTGTAATCCATAATTTACGGAAGTTTCTTTTATTTTGTTTCCGATCACGATAAGCATAAGCACCACTGTGGAATAATTGTTCTTGAGCAGTCTTATATAATCTATGTTTACTTCCAAAATAACCTTTTGCTTGTTTTAAAACTTTACGTCTTCTATTTTTTGATACGTTTCCGCCTTTAACTCTTGCCATAATATATTTTCCCCCTTCACTAGATAACAGATTTTAATCTGCTAGCTTCTCCTTTCGCTAAAATTCCTTTATTTCTTCTTTGACGTACAGCTTTTGCTGAGTCTTTAGCTGTTTTATGGTTACCATTACCTTTTTTATAAGTAATAGTTCCATTTTTCTTTACTTTAAGCACTTTACTACTGGCTTTATGTGTTTTTTGTTTTCCCATAATAATTCTCCTTCTACTTACTTTTTAGGTGCGATTAATAAAGACATTTGCCGACCTTCAAGTTTCGGTTCTACTTCTATTTGACCAAATTCTTCAAGCGCATTGGCAAAATTAATTAAAACTTCTTTACCAAGTTCGGTATGAGCCATTTCTCTTCCTTTAAATCTGATAAAGGCTTTGATTTTGTGACCCTTTTTTAAATACTCAGCCGCATTTTTCTTTCGGGTTTCAAAATCGTGAACATCAATACGAACTGATAAACGATATTCTTTAACTTCTTTGTTGTTTTCTCTTTGTCTTTTTTGCGTTTCTTTTAATTTCTTTTGTCTTTCATAACGATACTTATTGTAGTCCATAATTTTGGCTACTGGGGGCGTACTTGTTTCACTCATTAAAACTAAGTCAAGTCCAGCATAGCTGGCTAAAGTTAGCGCATCGGGTAAATTTTTGACACCCATTTTTTCGCCATTTGGACCAATTACCATAAGTTCTGCTACTTTTATTTGGTCATTAATTTGTAGCTCTTCTGTCTTTGCTATATAAAGCACCTCCAACAAATTAAAAAGTGAGTATTTTATACCCACTTTAAAAACCTATTTTTAATTTTTTCTTTGGCTTTTAACCTATTGCTACTTCGCAATCAGGTGGATATAAATCGCTTTCCTTTTTAAAACACTAATAGTTTAACACTATATTATATGTTTTGTCAATCACTTTTAGACTTCGTTAATTTTTATTTTTCATTTTTTCTTCTAAAAATTGAAGAAATTCATCTACTTTAAGAGTGGTTGTTTCATTGCTGCCATAAGGACGATAGCTAACCGTCTTATCATCAACTTCTTTTTGACCAATAATTAAAGTTAAAGGAATTTTTCGAACAACACTCTCCCGCATTTTATAACTTAATTTTTCTTCTCTTTTGTCTAATTCAACTCTATAACTAGATAGTTTTTCTTTTAGTTCTTCGCAATAATCTAGATGATATTCATTGTTGACAGGAATAATGTTGATTTGAACCGGAGAAAGCCATAAAGGTAATGCTCCTTTAGTTTCTTCTAAAATAAAGGCAGTAAAGCGGTCAAACGTTCCGAATATCGCTCTATGTAAGACAACAGGAATTTGACTTTTACCTTCTTTATCAATATAAGAAAGTTCAAATCTTCTTGGAAGTAAGAAGTCTAATTGACAAGTAGACAAAGTTACTTCTGGACCAACCGCAGGTTTTACTTCTACATCCAATTTTGGACCATAGAAGGCTGCCTCTCCCACTGCTTCATAATAATCGATACCAAAACCATTTAAAACTTCTCTTAATTTATTTTCGGCTTCATCCCACATTTTATCATCATCAAAATATTTTTCTTTATCTAAAGGGTCTCTTAAAGATAAACGGAATTTATAATCTTTAATGCCAAAATCATGATAAACATCTAAAATAAGTTTAACAACTTTTTCAAATTCTTCGCCAATTTGGTCTGGACGGACAAAAAGATGGGCATCGTTTTGACACATGCAACGAACTCTTTCAAGTCCTTTAACAGCGCCGCTCGCTTCATATCTAAAGTCGGTTGCAAATTCGCCAATTCGAATTGGTAAATCTCGATAAGAATGAAGTTCGTTAGCATAGACTAACATATGATGAGGACAATTCATTGGTCTTAAAACAAACTCTTCATCGTCAACTTTCATAGAAGGGAACATATTTTCTTTATAATGATCCCAGTGACCAGAAGTCTTATATAAATCAACGGTACCAACACATGGGGTATAAACATGAAGATAACCCAATTTTTGTTCTTTTTCATAAATATAATTTTCTAGTTGTTTACGAATTATGGCTCCATTAGGTAACCATAATGGCATTCCTTTGCCAACTAAATCATGCGTCGTAAAAATATTTAACGCTTTACCAATTTTCCGATGGTCTCTTTGAGATGCTTCTTCAAGTTCAGTTAAATAAGCATTAAGTTCTTCTTCGGTATTAAAACAAACCCCATAAATTCTTTGGAGCATCTTATTATTTTTATCACCTTTCCAATAAGCTCCACTAAATTTAATTAATTTAAAATGTTTTAATTCTTTGACACTTTCTACATGAGGACCCCGGCAAAGATCAGTAAAATCTCCTTGGGTATAACAAGAGATAATAGTTTCACTCTCATCCATTCTTTCGATTAAATCAACTTTATAGGGGTCATCTTTAAACATTTCTAAAGCTTCACTTTTTGAAATTTCATGACGGACAATTTTTTTACCATCCTTGGCAATTTTTTTCATTTCATGTTCAATTTTCGGAATATCTTCTTCCGTAATAACCTTATCACCTAAATCAATATCGTAATAGAACCCCTCTTCTACAACCGGGCCAACCCAAAATTTAGCCTCTGGGTATAAATGTTTTACTGCTTGAGCTAGTAAATGAGCACAACTATGATTTAAGATGCTTAATTTTTCATCTTCTTTAATATTTATCATTTTTCTTCCTCCTTAATATAAATTTCTACTTCAATATCTTTATCAATTAACTTTTTAAATTTTTCTCCTAAATCCAAATCACCGATTATACTGCCATAATGAATGGGAATAACTTTGCGAGGCTTTATCTCATTTATATACTTAGAAGCCTCAAGGTAATCCATGGTAAAATGGCCTCCAATGGGAATGAAACAAACATCAACTTGAACATTTTTATTTTCTTCTAAGGCATCCGTATCGCCCATAATATAATAGGTTAAGCCTTCAAAGGTAAGAATATAGCCCACATAATCAGCATCTTTCGAATGAAATTTTTTATTAATGTTATAAGCCCTAACAGTCGAAAATTTTAAACCTTCTACTTCATAACTCTTATTAGGAAAAACGATTACAAATTTTTTAGATAATGATTTAACTTCCTCCTCTAAAATTTGCGGAGCAATAATAATGGTGTCATCTTTAATAATATTTTGAATAGATTCTCTATCGTAATGGTCGTAATGGTCATGAGTTATAAAAATATAATCGGCATCATTTAACTTTTGAGTTATTTGAAAAGGGTCAAAATATATTTTTTTCTGACCGTTAAGTTTTATAGCCGATTGCGTAAATACTTCGATTGTCATTTTCCGCCTCCTTAGAAAAGAAAAAAGAATGATACTTGAGGAGTCAAATTGACGGTACCATCCTTTGCTTAACTTAATTTCGATAACGGCTTTTGCCGGAGTTGATTGGACTCACTAGAGAATAGTAATTATTAAATTCCTTTGTTAATTTTCACCAGCCATTAACTCTCTTGGAAAATTTCTTTAATAATCATGTTTCTCATCACTGATTTATGTCTTAATTTTAACACTATTTATTTATTTTGACAATCTTTTTTCGGAACTAAATCAATTCCACCTTTCGAAAAAGGATTACATTTTAAAATTCTCTTAAGGCTTAAAATGCTGCCTTTAAAACTACCATAGGTGCTAATAGCCTCTTTAGCATAATTGGAACAAGTTGGATAATATTTGCAATTACTATGACTTCTTAAAGGGGTCATTTGATACAAATCAATTAATTTTAATAAAATTTTTTTCATGCCTTTAGTATAATATTAATCTTTTAATTAAACAAGATAGAATTGCCAAAAATAGGTATTGCACTTTAGGGGAAAATGAACTATACTTGATTTATAAACAAATGTTTGCTGGAGGGATTTAAATGAATTTTAAGAGAAATATTTTATGTATTGATTTAAAAAGTTTTTTCGCTTCTTGCGAATGTATCGAAAGAGGCCTTAATCCTTTTACTTATCCTTTGGTGGTGGCTAATCCGAAACAAGGAAATGGGGCCATTACTCTAGCGGTTACGCCTTATTTAAAAAAGCAAGGTGTAAAATCACGGGGCCGTCTTTACGAAATAGATAAGAATATTAAATATGATATTGCAAAACCCAGAATGAGTTTATATATTGCGAAAAGTAAAGAAGTAGTTAGCATTTATTTAGATTTTGTAAGTGATGATGATTTACACGTCTATTCAATTGATGAATGTTTCTTAGATGTAACCGACTATTTAAAAATGTATAAGAAAACTGACGAAGAATTAGCTCAAGAGATTTTAAACACTATTTATAAGAAAACAGGGCTTACCGCCACCTGCGGGATTGGGCCCAATATGCTTTTAGCTAAAGTAGCGATGGATGTGGAAGCCAAAACTAAACCCAATAACATTGCCAAATGGACTTATGATGATGTAGAAAAAAAATTGTGGCCAATTACTCCCCTTTCAAAAATGTGGGGAATTGGCAAAAGAATGGAGAAAAATTTTAATATGTTAGGTATTTATTCTGTGGGAGATTTAGCTCATTATGATCAAAACATTTTAAAAGATAAATTTGGTATTATGGGAATTGAACTTTGGAATCACGCTAATGGAATTGATTCTAGTAAAATTGCCGATTTTAAAAAAATTGCCAAAACAGAATCTTTTAGTCATTCTCAAGTGCTATTTAAAGATTATAATGAAAATAATATTAAAATCATTATTTCAGAAATGGTGGATGTTTTAACAGAAAGACTAAGAAAAAACAATAAAATGACTAAATGCATTAGTTTGGGAATTGGTTACTCAAAAGAAATAGATAATGGATTTTATCATTCCACTAGACTAGATAATCCTACTGATTCCGCTTATGAAATTTTAAAATATTGTTTAATTATTTTTGATAAATTTTATGAATATTTACCTATTAGAAAAGTAACGATAGCTTGTGGAGACTTGCAAAAAAGAGATAATGTTCAATTAAGTTTGTTTGATGAAAAAAAAGAACAAAAGAAAAACAGTATTAATGTTACAATTGATAACATTAAAAATAAATTTGGGAAAAATAGTCTTTTAAAGGCTACCAATCTTTTACAAGACTCCACAGCTAAGGAAAGAAATCAGAAAATTGGAGGTCATGACTCATGATAGATAGAGGTATTATTAAATGGCAGCCTTTTAATTCCTGCTTTAATGGAAAAAATATTATTGAAGATATAAAAAAAGATAAAGATTATGTTTCTTATCCTTCTCTATCCGAAGATCAATTAGAAATTTTAGAAAAGCAAATTATTGAAGCTTATAATTTAAGACTAAATATTTCATTAAGCTATTATTATGATGGTAGAATAAATAATCTAAAAGGAAAAATAAATTATTTAAATAGTGAAAAAAAGATTCTATATTTAAATAATAAAAACCTTTATTTAAAACAAATTTTAAAAATCGAGAGAATTTAAAATTCACCTTTTTTAATAACTAAATCAATATCACTTTCTAAATCGCTTTCAAAAACATATATCATTTTATTTAGATAAAATTCAGTTGTATGATAATTTTTAGTAAAATCAAAAGAATATTTATCATTTATTTCATAGGAAATCTCAATAATTTCGCCATCATCTTTGGCACCATACCAAGAAGTTAAAGGTAATGGCATTAAATTACCATTAGCATCAAATTTTTGGGGTATTTTAAGTTGTTTTTTATTTAAAATAGAAATAATTTTATAAAATAAGTCTTCGTATTTTTTACCTAGTTTTAAAGTGATGTCTATTAATTCATCATTACAAAATTTAGAAGAAATAGTTTTTTTAGTAATTGTCTTTAAGGCATCTTTAGAAGCAAATTCAACATTAGCAAAAATAGCACTGTGAAGAATTTCTACTCCACTTTGAGTTAATAAATCATATAAATTTAAAACTTTAGATTTAAAATTCTCTAAATCTTTCATTAAAACATCGTGAATTGTATAACTAAAATTTATTTTACTAAAAGACATATTGCTTTGAGGACAAGTGGCTTCTATTAAAGGTGCAAAAATATTATCAGAAGAATTATATACATGATAATTAGAATACTCATCTTGAAAAAAATTTTGAAATGAATTTAATATATCGTTATGCTTATCAAAAATATTAAACCAAAAAGTAACACTAAAACAATTAACTTTCATCATAAGTTCCCTTCCAATAGAAAAATAGCCGAGGCTATTTAATAGTGCTTTCAAATGTACTAAGCATATAATCTATTCGGCTTTTAATGCCTTCTTCATAATCACTACTATTTGGAGTTTTTATTGTCAATTTATAAATTTCACCATTTGTAGAAATATAGCGTTCTTCAGTATAATTGTCAACTGTGATTACACAACTGCTATATTCACTATTGTTACCATTATTACAAGTATTAGGCAAAGTTGATTTTTCAACTACTACTAAAACTTTTTCAGAATCTAAATATTTAAATATATCTTGTTTACGATATTTAAATACTTTAAATGAACTAGTATCATAACGCATGCTATAATCTAAGTCACTGACATATTTTTGTGTAGTTATTAATTCATCTTCTCCTTCAACTTTTATATATTCCATTTTACGATCAGTGGACATATTTATTTTAATATAATTTTTTTCGACAAAAAAGTAATTCATTAAATAAACAATAGTCACAAATAAAACAATTACTCCTAAAACGACAAGTGTTTTCATTATTATAGTATTTTTATCAATTTTTTTTGTATTAGCATCTTTTTTATAAGGATATTTTTGATTATAATTTTTATTGTTTTTTACTTTATTTGCCATAAACTTCTACCTCTATTTTAATAATACTACTCATTTTCTAAATCATCAATAATATTTATTTTAAATATGTCAATTTAATATAAATATCTTCTCTTATTATGGCATAAGAATATTTAAATATTCTTGAGCTTTTGAAACAATTGAGTAGAGAGAAATAATTAAATTATTTCGTCCCTCTCACACCACCGTACATACGGTTCTCGTATACGGC
>CANRJV010000025.1 GCA_947631045.1 uncultured Bacilli bacterium | reverse complement strand
TAAGAATATCTAACTTTTATATATTTAAAAAGTAATTGTACCATAATTTTACATTATTTTTTTATGCGATTGCCATATTTTTTATACACTTAAATTGACAGTATTAAATATTACTGATATAATAACAAACAAATTTAAGGGGGATTTTTTTTATGAAAATAACAGATGTTTCCTATCCACAATTATTAACTAAATATAATAATAAAAAAGATTTAACAGAGATTGTTTTTGACTCCAATTATCCCAAAGCAAATGACAAAACTGATTTTGGAATTGTTTTCGGAGGAATTTCGATGATCCCTAATCGGGTTAATGAAGCATTAAGACTATACAACGAAGATTTAGTTGATAAACTTGTTCTAACTGGAGGTATTGGTTATTTCAATAAAGATAGAAAAGTACCCGAAGCTTTAAAAATGCGAGAATATCTACGACAACATGGCATACCTGATAGCGATATAATTATTGAAAGTAAATCAAAAAGCACTTTAGAAAATATTAATTTATTTTTTCAAATTTTACAATCTCAATATAATATTGATGATACAACCTTTACATTAATAACATCTGACTTTCATTTAAAAAGATGCTTAGCCATGGTTAAAGAATTATTAAATAAAGATTCTTTAATTTATGGATGCGGTGCCAAAGATAATATCACGGATATCGATTCATGGTATAAGAATTTATATGGTCGTCGCTTAATCTTAAAAGAGGCTCTTTTATTATGTTACTATGCTAAAAAAGGTATTATTACCGATTTTGAGGCCAATTTAAAAAGATAAAAATAAAAAATTTTCCCAAAAATTGAGAAAATCTTTTTATATTTTTTTAATTATAAAGATGGCGTATAATCATCACGACTATTTTGAGCTCGCAAATTAGCCATTTCATCAGATATTTGGTATGCTTCACTTTGAGCATTAGCTAAAGATCTTTGAGCACTCGCTAGAAGTATATCTTTATCTTCTTTATCTGCGGTTAATTCCACAATATCAACGTTTTGCCTTAAAACATCTAATTTTAAATCGGTTAAAAAAGGAATTAATTTTTTTAAAAATTCATCATTAGGATTAGCTCTATATCCATTTAAACCATCCATTATTACTTGATCTAATTCCTGAGACATCCTCATTCCTCGTTTAAGTGGAACATCATATTCTTTTTCCATTTTGTAAATCCTCCTAACATAATTATAGCAGTACTTTATCAAGTTGTAAATTTAGGAAAGTTTAATATGTAAAGTGAATCAATAAAAATTACTTATTCTTTTTTGACATAATGGTTTATTTTTGTTAAAATATCTCATCGCGTAATTAAAAGGAGCAAATATGAATTTTTTTAAAAGTTTAAACTATAACAGCGAAAAAATAATTAGTGAATTTTTTGATAATCAAAATCATTATCATCGTTTAACATTATCTAAATCTTTTTTTAATGCTTTGAACAAAGATCAATACTTTTTAAAAATATATACCTATAGCTGTAATGGTAATTTCACTTGCGAAGGTTACATTTACTTTTATTTAGATGATTTAGATAATAAAAGTATTTTTATCGGAGCCTATGTTAAACCAGAATTTAGAGGCCAAGGCATTAGTAGTTATTTAATAGCTAACTGGATTAATATCTGCGTTAATGAAGGATATACTAAATTAGTAACAAATAAAAGTCAAAAGAAACCTTTTCTACTATATCTTTTAAAAACATTTGGCTTTGAAATCGACAATGTTAATCAATATGGTGTTTGTTTTGATAACATATTTATCTATCGTAATTTTAATGATAGCAGTAATAAATATATTTTATTCAAAAACCCTTTTCATGCAAAAATTTTTGAAAATTCAGCAATATATAAAAGTGATAATTATGTTATTTTAAATTCTGAACATCCTCAAATGAGTTTAGATGAATTAAAAAAGATTAGTGATTCACCAGCATTAATTAGTGATACATCATTACAATTTTTAGATCAAATTTTATTATCTAGGAAATATACATTACAAGATGAACACAAAGCTTATCAAAGAATACTAAAGGCTAAAAACAAATAAACCCAATCATATTGGTTATTTTCATCTACGTTAGCAAATTTTGCCTGATTGTCAGGTTCTGTTTCCTAATATAACTATAACAGCGCTTAATTAAGTTGTAAATATAAGAAAATTTAATGTGCAAAGTTAATTACTTATTTACTAAAATAGTTAAAAAAGATATAATAGTTATTACATTTAGGGAAGAAGGAATATCATGATTAATCCTCAAAATGCCAAAATTATTATGGAACACACTAGACATCAATTTTTATATGCGCGTGCTAATGCAGAACGAACAAATTTCTTGCAACAAGTCGCTAAAGAAAATCCAATTGTAGCAGAGGAAACAACCCCAATGGCGCTTTGCTTAAGTGACTATGGTCTAGAAGATGCACCAATAAAAAGGAAAACTCCCGATAGAGACATTCTTAGAAATGCTGCTGAAAATTATTTTAATTTATCTTTGATTGAGTTAATTTTAACAAGTATTTATAATCAAATTGACATTCATTTAAATGAAAATAGGCTTAAAAATTTTCTAACTTATGTTAATAGAATTAATAAAATTAATGGTTTACCAAGAATGAAAAGTTATGAAAGATTATTAGAGGAAGTTAAAAAGCAAAAAAATTATTTTCATAAGTTCTACCTTGAATATATTGAAGGAAAAGTAGATGAAGTGGAGATTAAGCCTTTATTAATTACCCTTGATATCGAATATTTTATTAGTGAAGTTCAAAAATTTTTAAGAAATAAAGCACCATTTAAAATTTTAATTGATAAAAAAGAATATATTTCTCCTTATTCTACTATGGCTATTAACAATATTTTAGGGGCAAGGCTCGATAGAACTTTAGCTTTAAAAATTGCTCTAAAAGATAATTTTTGGGAACATTTTTATGATACCAGCGGGCAAATTATTCAAGATACCCATGACTATGAAAGCACTTATTTAGATGATAGTCATGATAAAGAATTAAATAATGCTATAAAGAGAAAATTTTCTACTGATAGCACTCATAATTTTGATTTTGAAAATGAAAAATGCCGAATTTACCAAGATCCAGATAACAAAAAAGAATATATAATTATTGTTTATGATAATAAAGGAATTACCAAGGTTCTCAGAATTTATCCAGAATTAACAAAATATGATTCGTTTATTTATCTTAAAGGCTATCTTTGTAATCAAGAAAAGTATTTCTTTAGAATTTCATTTAATAGTGATGAACCTCTTTATAATGCTATTGTAAATTTAGCTAAATCTCTTCAAGGACATGATATTAATAGTATTAAAGAAGGAATTAATTTCTGCAGTGTAGGTACTTTTTACCGAGATGATTATGCTATTTTAGGATTACAACCAAAAGAAGGTAAATTTAAACTATTTGAATTTAAAGGTATTGATACCACAAAAGATATTTACATTAATGCTTTAATTAATTTTTATTGTGAAGTTGCTAGATGCGCTGAAAGTCAAGAGTTAGATTTAGAAACGAAAGAAAGAATCCGAGCTTTGAAAAGGAGAGGCCTTTAATTATGCCTAATGATATGAAAGAACAAGTTAAATTATTTATGATCTTTGATATTCTTGGTGATACTGAAAGAACGGGACCAGTTATTTGGCAAATTAAAAGAAAAAGATTAGAAGACATTAAAGATCATATTTTAGATTTACTATTAATGGCTCGAATTTTAAGAAATTATTTACCAGATTTTATTAATTTTGATAAATTATATGACTATATTATCTGTCATGATTTACCCGAAGCTATAACGGGCGATATTACGGCTTTTGAAGGAATAACAAAAGAAGAAAAAGAAAAGGTAACGAATGTTGCGATAGAATACTTACAGCAAAGATTTGGTCATGTTATGGATCTAAAAAAGATTATTATGGGATATGAAGAGAG
Organism: uncultured Bacilli bacterium; assembly: GCA_947631045.1. Taxonomy (GTDB): domain Bacteria; phylum Bacillota_I; class Bacilli_A; order RF39; family UBA660; genus SIG200. The sequence continues at coordinate 16,711 of CANRJV010000025.1, read as the reverse complement.
GATCGATATTGAAGCCAAGATAACTAAAATACTTGATAAAATTTCTTCCTTCTTCGCTTTTCTCAAATATCAAAGTGAACAAAATGTAGATATGAATAATCCCCATATTATTCCTTCTTTAAGATATCATCCTTATGTTGATCAAAAAATAAAAGAAGGCAAAGACATTGGCGATATCTTTTTTGAATTTCATATGCATGATATTAATATAAGTGATAAAGAATGTGAAAAGTATCAACTATCAAGAAAAGATGCTGATAAAATTTTAGAAGTTATTAGAGCATTTGCTAATGAATTATATATTCAAAAACTAAAAGGAACATTATTAGATGTTAAAGAAACTTTTCCTAGTGAAGGAATGAAATATAATAAAGGAAGGTAGATTATATGGAAATATTTAATGATAAAAAAATTGAAAATGAATTAATAGATGTTTTAAAAAAAGGAGGCCTTGTCATTATTCCCACAGATACAGTCTATGGGATATCGGCTGATGCTACAATTAAGGGATGTGCTAAAAAAGTTAATGATGCCAAAAAAAGGATTGAGGCTAAACCTTTAAATATTTTAGTTAGTGATAAAGAAATGTTAAAAAAATACGTTCAAGAAATTACTCCTTTAGAAGAAGAAATAATTAGTAAATTAACTCCAAGTAAAATGACTATTTTATTTAGAAAAAATAATTTGATTAGTAATGAAGTAACTGCTAATTCACCTTTTATTGCAATTAGAATACCCGATAATAAAAATTTATGTCAGTTTATTGCCCATTATGGTAAACCATTAATTTCTACTAGTGCTAATATTACAGGAAGTGATGTTGTTAGTAGTCTAAATACCTTAGAAGAAGAACTTAAAAATAGTATTGACTATATCTATGATGTAGGAACCTTAAACACTACTCCTTCTACTCTAATTAAAATAGAAGATGAAAGGATAAAAATACTTCGAGAAGGAATAATGGGAGAAGAATTAAGAAAAGAATTTTCCAAGTTTATTGAAAACTAAAAAAAGATTGGCAAGATCCAATCTTTTAGCTTTCCACAATTTCCGAATCAATTAATTTTAATAATATCTTAGATCTTCTTTTTCCTCTTACATCTGTAAATAATTCTAAATCAACCATTTCCCAAATTGGTACCCAGCCGCCAATAAGAAAAATTTCTTTCCAAATTTCATTATTTTTAATTTGAAAAGAGATAAAGATAAAAATTATTCCTAAAAAGAGTAAGACTAATTGCAAAATATTATTTCTTAAATGATCCTGAACATTATTTTTATATTCTTCTTCAAAAGCATTATAAAACATTTTAGGAAAGTTTAGCTTTATTTGACAATTGTTATTAATAACAATTTTTATTTTATCATATTTTTTAGTAAACTTGGCTTTTTCAATAATATATTCTAATAATTCTTGAGATATTTTAGAATTATCATATTTCTCAACCATATCACTTTCTTCATTAATATCAATATTTATCACTTTTTCCATAATTACCATCCAAATTAATTATATAATTTCTCCTATATTAATTCAATTCTTATTCCAAGTACACCATATTGATTTTGTTTTTCTTTGGAATAAAACTCTTCTAAAACATGAAGTAAATCCTCTTTAGTCATTTCTTTATCCGCTAAAATAGCTATATCAAAATCCTTAAATATTTCTTGAAAAGAATTATATCTTAATAAACCAACTACTTTAGCTTTAAAAGATTCTGTTAATTCAGGTTCTTTTAAAAATTTAATCGTATCCCCAAGTTTAATTTGTTGTCTTTTTTCATCAAATAATCTAATTTCAATTCGTTTAGTTCCTTTTAATATATAGTTATAATACTTCGGTTGCAATTTCATTTCATACTCCATATTTATTCTCCTTTAATCTATTATATCACTTTAGAAATTTTAAGAAAAACAAAGTTAAGCTGGTAAGATTAATTTTTGATTTAAAGAAAGCGTGTTAGTAGTTAAATTATTTAGTCTTTTAATTTCATCAACTGTGGTATTATAAGTTCTCGCTATTGAATATAAAGTATCACCTTTTTGGACTATATAAGTAATTGTAGCACTAGAATTATTATTAGGTATTTTTAATACTTGACCAATACTTAAATTATTTGATGTTAAATTATTTAAATTTTTCAAATTATCTACAGAAACCCCAAATTTATTCGAAAGGCCATAAAGCGTATCGCCTTTTTGAACGACATAAGTATTTGTTTCATTATTTTCTTTAGGCTCTGCAACAATTAATTTTTTACCTACTGATAAAGAATTGCTTGTAAGATTATTTAAACGTTTTAAGTCATCAACACTTATATTATATTTCTTAGCTATACCATATAATGTATCACCACTTTTAACAATATATTCATTATTATTACTAGGCTCATTTCCCGGAATAACTAATTTGTCACCAATAGATAAAGAATTATTTGTTAAATTATTGGCTTCTTTTAATTCATTTACAGATACCCCAAATCTTTTAGCAATGCCCCATAAAGTATCGCCTTTTTGAACAATATAATAATCTCCACTTCCTTCTGGAACATAAGAAACTCCAATATATTCCGCAATGGCTTTAACTACAGCTTCGGCTAATTCTTCCCAATTATTTTTAATTAAATCAACATCATCACCATTAGAATCAGCAAAGCCATATTCTACAATTATTGATTCATTATTAGGAGTATCTCTTAAGATGTAATAATAGTCTTTAGCAGGGTTACTTGGTAATCTTCTTTGATAATATTTTCGAACATTTTGACCCGTTTTCTCAATCTCCGAAGCTATTCTTTTAGATAAAGCATCACTATTTCTTAAAGCATAGATTATTTCCGCACCATCGCCACCACCGGCATTTATATGATTAGATACCAATATAACATCATTACCTTTGCCATAAAAACTTTGAGCTCTTTTAGGTCTTGCATTTGCATCTAATGTTTCATCTGTTGTTCTTGTCATTGAACTATCTATTCCTAAATCATCAAATCTTTTTTTCATATATTCACTAATTTTTAAAGTATAATCTTTTTCTCTAATTCCATTACCACTTGTGCCTGGATCGCTCCCACCATGTCGAGGAATCGGAAAAGTCCAAATTTATTTCTATATTAGAATTCTAAATTCCACACTATTTCAATATCTCTTGTTTTTGTTTCCTTATCAAATTCTCCTATATAAATTTTATCAATAAATTCATCTAAAATTACTTTATTAAGCGAATATATATGCTTATATTTTTTTAAAATTTTATCAGCTTGTTTCTTCTCTTTTTTATCTTCTTTTAAACTATCTATTTCTTTATCAATTATTTCAATTCTATTTAACATAATTTCAATTTCATTAAAATAATCTTTTGACATTATCTGAAACATATCTTCACTTATTACACCTTTAACTTTTTCTTCAAATAGGTTTCTATAATAAGTTTTATTATTGCTGATTTTTTTGTTTAAATCTTCTTTTTCTTTTTCTAATGCTTTTATTGAATTAATATTATTTGTATCTTGTTCTTCTCTGATTTCGTAGAGTTCTTTTAAATCATTTTTATCATAGTAATTATCTAATAAATCATTTATGGCATTTAATAATATTTTTTCTAACTCATCCATTCTAATTGATTTGTTATTATTACAAATATGGTATCTTTTACTTCCTTTGCATTGTAGATATGCTCTATGCTTTGTTTTTTTGCTTCCAACATTGTAAACATTACGCATAAATGCTTTACCACAACAAGGACAATAAACCTTTTTTGTAAAATAATTTATTTGACCTGTGTTAGTAACTTTGTAATGTGTTCCTAGTATAGATTGAACTTTATCCCAAGTTTCCATATCAATAATTGGCTCATGGGTATTCTCTACTCTACACCAATCTTTTTTGGGCAATTTTTTTACATTATGATTTTTATAGCTTACATAAGTTGATTTTCCTTGAACTAAATTTCCTATATAAACTTCATTTTTTAGCATTTGAGCAACTGTATCAGGATTCCATTGAACTGTTTTATAATCACAATTAGAGCATACAAATTTACTTCCATTTTGTCTTTTATACATTGCTCTTGTAGGAATACCATTATTATTTAAATATTCACATATTCTATGATAACCATAACCATCTGCATACATTTTAAATATTGTTTTTACAACTTCGGCAGCAACTGGATCAATGATTAATTTATGATAATCGTTATTATCTCTTACATAACCATAAGGGGCAAAACTACCCATAAATAAACCATCTTCTCTTTTATTTTTTAAAGATTTTCTAATGTTTTGTGATAAATCATCCAAATACCACTCATTAATAAGTCCATTAATTTGTCTTGATTTCTTATTAGATTCAACACTTGTATCTGCATTATCAACAATACTTACAAATCTAACTCCCCATTCAATAAACTTGTTGTGCAAGTAGTATTCTATAACACCCATATCTCTTGAAAATCTTGATTGACTTTTACATAAAACTAAATTAATTTTTCCTTTTTCACAATCTTTAATTAATCTTTCAAAGTCAGGTCTATAAGTTCCTGCTCCCGAAAAGTCATCATCCGAATATATATCTACTACATCCCAACCATTTTGATTAGCATATTTTAAACACATACTTCTTTGATTTATTATACTATCACTATCATCAGTTTTATTTATTTTATCTCTATCTTCATCAGATAATCTACAATATACACCTACCTTTTCTATCATAGCCATTCCTCCAAACTTAAAGAATGACTATAAATGTGTATTAGAAATACAAGTATATTATAAATCATTATTAAGAATTATTTAACCCTAATTCTTGACTTTCTAATTTTATTATAATATTTAGCAATTTTTTATTAATTAAATGTTTTATTTCTTCGCCCGATATATTTTCATTATTCTTAAATTTATATTTTACATTATAAACTACCTCCATTTTTTTACTCCCCTTTTTGACATTTCTATAAATTAATTCCTCCTGTCATAAGACATTCTCCTTTCTATTCAAACTCTTTTAACATCTCTTCTAATTCCTTTCTTTGAGTATCACTTAAAGGTTGTTCTTGGCAATCTTCCGAATGCTCTAACCAATGTGGTACTATTCCTTTTCTTTTAAAATTTTGAATTTTATTATATTCAATTTTATTTTTATTATATATATTATGCTCGCAAGTATCTGCTACCCCTATGCTACGATTTTTTGCTACCCCAATAACATTTTTTAGTGGTATCTTTTCTTTATTAAGATATATTTTGCGATTATTATTAACATACTTTACTTTAATATATTTTAGTTTAATCAATTTAGACAATGAATCAGTAATTGTTCTAGGTGAAGTTGTAATATAATTAGCTAAATATTTGTTAGTTGCATAACAATAACCATACTTTAAGGTAAGTGATATGATAAGACTTAACAAATCATTTTGTGTTCTTGATAAGTTCTTATCATTAAATAATATTCTAGGAGATATGATAAATTCACAATCCAATTTTAATATAATAGACTCCTTTGTTGTATATAAATAAGGACTTTTCGTTTCCCTTAAAATGGCAATAATAATCTTCGGGGAATTTATTTTTTATCTTTTCCCCAAAGATATTATTAGCTTTATTCTATATATCTTATAGAAAAGGTACTAACATAAATCTTAAATATTTACTGTACCAGAATTTACTAGCGATCACTCCTATTCTAGCAAATATGATATTCGTATAATCCATTAGCATATTCGTTAAACTTAATGTAGTTGAATTTTTCAAGTAGTTGTAAATTTTTTCGAAATGCTATGTTTCTTATACTCTTTAATTCCGTTTGTACTCTACCAATATTGATATTGGCGATATTCTTATCAATACTTTCAACATATAGATAACAATATATCTCTTTAGCTTCAGGATTGATATTCTTATCTTTCCATATCTTATGGTCGGTTAAATCTAGTTGGCTCTTTAATCTCATACATTGTATTTCCTCCTCTCATAGTATTTATTTTCTTTCTAAATGAATACAGTTGTATTCACTCGATAAATCAATATTAACATAGTATATATTATCTTGTCAACACCTTTTGTATTCAATTATTGAAAAAACATTGACATTTGTACTCGCTCATAGTATTATTAAGTTGGTGGTGAAATAAAAATGGCTACTAATAGCGAAGAAAAAACTATCGGCGAAATAATTGCAAGTGCTAGAGAAAATAAAAATTTATCTCAAAGACAATTAGCAAAACTAGCTGGAGTAAATAGTTCGGGGTTATCAAAAATTGAAGCAGGAGAAAGAGATCCTAGTCCAAAAATATTACGAAAAATAAGCAAGTATATTGATGTCAATTATAGTGATTTAATGTATAAAATGGGTTATGGTGTAGAAGTTAGCACATTGAATCCTTTTATAAAAGACTATTACGAAAGAATGAATTTAGATGAATTAAATGATGCCGAAATAAATGTTTTGGGAACAATGAAAAATTTAAAACAATTAATTAATTCATGTAAAGAGAGATTAAATGATAACATATCGGAATTAGAAAAAGAATTATTACAACATACAATAGAAGATAACGAATATCAATTAAAAACTTCACAAGACATAATTGATTTAATACAAAGTTTAAAATTGGAGGCGAGAAATAGAAATGAAAAGAAAAACAAAAAGAGTAATTAGTAATGTTAGTATGGTATTATTAAATGTATTTTTATTAATTAGTTTATTATATGCTTTATTATCTAAAAATGAACTTGGTTATAAAATTTATTGGACTATTATTCCTGTCTTGGTACTCATAATATTACTTACAATATCAAGATGGAGTGGACCACTTTTGAATGCAAATGATGGTAAAGAAGAAAAATCTATCCAAAAATCATTTGATAATAATACAACAATATCAACAGTATTTTTTGGGACAATTTATTTAATAATACAAGGACTAGACTGCTTTAAAGAAAATTCAATTAATAATCCTGTGTTAGTAATATGCTTTTCTATAATAATAGTTGTTTATGAATTGTTTACTTACTTATCAATATATAATGCTAAAAAAGAAACAGCTAAATTGTTAGAAGAAAAATATAATAATAAAAAATAAATTTATGTGGCAAGTTTTGTTTTCGCAAGAAAATGAAATTGGCGATAATAAATTTATTACACCAAAGAAAAAATAACCTTTTTGTCTTTTCGAAAGATTAGACATTAAGGTTATTTTCATATAAAGAATGTGGGGCAAGTTTTGTTGCTTTAGCAATGAAATTGGCGATAGCATTCTTTCTTTTTTATAGTAACGCAAGTTATTATAAAAAAGGCAACAATATTACTTACGCTAGTTTGTAATATGTTGCTTAATTGGGGTATCAAAAGGGGCAAATCCCCTTTGCACACTTATATTGGTTTTACCAATATAGTAGTGTGTTACCTAGTTGTCAAAAACTAGGTCTATTCCGAAATTCATTAGTTACATAGTTTCTTTTGAATTTCGGTTCTTTTTTACTTATGAAAAATTATAATTTGATTTATTATTTCTTGTTATTTTGTTCTTTACTTTTATTATTACTTTTAATTTTATTCAAACATATAGTAAAAATTAAGATTATTATTCTGTAATATTTACTTTTTTATATCATTAATGTTTAAATCCTTATTTCCGATATATACATCTTTATTTCCATCTAAAGTATGAAATTTAATAATTGTATAATTACTATATTGATAACTCATACTACCACCGTCTTTATATATATCGCCAGTTATAGTGTTTTTGTTTAAATCTTCATTTGCTTTTGCTATTATTTCCTCCATAGTTATTTTATTATTTTTTAATGCTTCTTCTAATGTATATGTTTTACCATTAATAATTATTTCAACAGTTCCCTGATAACTATAAATATTATAATCGTATTGAGTGTTATTTTTTTTATCTATTATATTGTGCATTGCTTTTCCGGGTTCTTTATTAAATATTAAAGTAAAATTATCTACAGACTTTAATTCTATTTTTGTTGCACCAATTTGTGCTGGATAACTTTCATTGATTCCACCAACATAGGTAATTTTAACATTTGAACCTACCACATATATGGCATCATTATTTTTTCCTAAATTAATAAGAAATTTATCAGAACTTTTCCTTTCTTCTTCATCTTCGTTTGGCTCTACTATAATATATGATTCATGTGATTCAACTATTTTTCCATAAAAAGAATGCTCATCATCTTTATTTTCAACATCCATTGGACAAACAAATTTTGCACCTTTCCAAGTAGTAACTTTTTCGTTATTATTACAATGATAATGATTTACAAAAATTCCTTTATCAATATAATCGAGAGTTCCTCCATCTAAATTATCTCTTATCTTCAATAATGGGCTATTATTAAAGACTACAGCTTGAATGGTATCAATGGCAATAATTCCTATTAAAACTAATAAAACAATTAAAGTAATTTTTAAACCTTTTTTCATATTTCCTCCTTTACTTTTTATTAAATTTATTTACAAGCATCTTTTAAATCATTTTGAAGATTAAAATCAGTATTGCCATTAAATAAATAAATATTATAATTATTAAATTTAACTGTTTGATAATTAGAATAATTTTGATTGAAATAATTATCTATTTCTTTTAAAATATTTTCATCTAAAGCATCAATAACTATATATATATTACCATTATCCGTAGTTTTGACAGTGTAACTTTTTATTTTAGTTAAATTTATATTTACAATATCTTCTAGCTTCCTATTTGTTACTTTATTTTTTTCAGATGCAATGTAACTTTCCAAAATATTATTTAAACAATTTAATTTGGTAAATGATACCTCATATTTCACATTTAATTCATTATCTATAGATACGTTATACTCATAAGCATCAATTACCTCATTATTTTCATAATTTTTAAACGTTATATAAATATTGGTATTACCGCTTTTTAATGGTATTAAATGTAAATCAATACCATATATACCATAGCCAAAAACTTCCCTTTCTTTATCTAATTTATAATCTAGTATTTCCTCATTATTAATCACAACTTCAATATCTGGAGTGGTATAACTATTATTTATTTTAGGAAGTCCAGTATCAAAAGTAATATATTGATATTTATTTTTTCTTATATAATCAATTTTTGCATCTTTTAAGGCCTTTTCAACATCTTTAATATTTACTTTATATGGAATATTATTAAACACATCCTTAACTAAATATTTATCTTTATTGTTAAAAATCGCATAAACCTTATCATTACTTGCACATGAATAATAATATGTATAAAGGTCATCTTCATAAAATTTATTTGAATCTTCTACACAAAATGTTGACTCATCAACTATTTTCATTTGATATTGAAATACACTAAGATTTTCTTTATAAAGATAATTATGGAATATAATTACTCCCAAGATAGCAATAAATATTAGACCAAATAGACATATTAGCTTAATTAATTTTTTATTATCTATTTTATTTTTTTCAAGTAAGAAAATGTTTTTAACCAAGTCATCAATAGTTTTAATTTTTAATATCTTAAACATTATTAGAGAGCCACCAACATTTAAGATAACATCATCAATATCAAATCTCCCTACACCCCCAAATAATTGTAATAATTCAATTCCTAAAGTAATTAATAATATAGTTAAGAAAAATGTTTTAAATTTATTTTCTTTTTTAAATAAAAGTGGTAAAAAGAAAGCCATTGGCATTAAAGCCACAAAGTTACCTAAAATGTTATAAAATATAGTAGCACTATCAGTTAAATTATTAAAATTTTCGATTAAAAATTCATAAATAGTTCGAAAAGGAATTAGATTAATAGATTCTTTTAAATATTCTAAATTAAATGATCCAAATAATCCATGTCTTCCCCATGATGAGTCAAATAAAGTTAAATTTATAAATAATAAAAGATATAATCCAAAAAATATCCATAAATTTATTTTTAATGGTTTATCATTTTTATAATATTTAAATAGTAATAATCCTCCAAAATAAATAAGTAAACATGATATAACAATAAACACTATAGTTGTTTCAAAATCTATAATAACATTTGGTCTAATAGCATTAATAATATAAAAAACAACTAAAAATAATGCTGAACCATATAATAAATAGCCAAAAATTTTCTTTTTCATAAATCCTCCATACAATTAATTAAATTCTTTTCATTTATTATTGTAACAAACCATACAATTATATTTTGTACTCTTAAATAATGTTTTTGACTCATTATTACAACTATAGTGATTAACTATTATTCCTTTATCTATATAGTCTTTTTCATTACATCTATTTATGCGTTCTCTTATATGTATTATTGGACTATTATTAAAGACTATAGCTTGTAGAGTATCAACTGCAATAATTCCTATTAAAACTACTAAAACAATTAAAGTAATTTTTAAACCTTTTTTCATAACTCATCTTTTTTAATCGATATTAAATTCAACTGCTAAATTAAAACTTTTTTCTTCATTTTCATAACGGATATTTTTAATAATTCTATAGGTTCCTTTTTTTAACTTACCATAAATATTTTTCAAATTAACTTCAATTTCAGTACTTCCTTTAGGGTAAACACCATAGGCCTCTAGTGTAAAAGCTGGATTTTTTATTATCCTGTGCCAACCATCAAATCTTTTTATTTCAAGTTGATAAGGATTGCCATATAAAATATTATTATCGCTATTATTAGTTAAAATTAAAGTAACTTTTTCATTTGTTAGAGTATCTTCTTTAATCGTTAAAGTTATATCTTTAGAAGTATTTATTTTAACATGAGATTTTATTACTATAAAATAGATACCTAAACTTACTATTAAAAATACTCCAACTAAAATTATGATTATTTTTTTCTTCATAAATACTCCTAATTGATTATTTCTTATTTCTATCTAATAAAGTTGCAATTCCAAATAATGTTCCCGAAAAACCGAATACTAAAATTGGAAGATAAATCTTCATAGAATCAGCATCCCATTTCCATAAACGATATTCAAGAAAACCATATAATCCTATAAAAAGAATAAGAATTGATATTCCTTTTAAAATTATTGAAATTGTTTTTTCTTTTTTCATATTTCCTCCTTGCATTTAATTAACTTAATTATACAATATTATTTTAAAATATACCACCGACCATTTTTGCCATTAATAATATATTTTATATAACCACTATCTTTTAACACTTTGCAATATCTTCTTATTGTCCTTTCATTAACACAATATTTCTCGGCTAATTCTTTTTGAGATACTTTTGGATCTAGTTTTATTTCATTATAAATTATTTGTATAGATATTTTCGTTTCTTTCATAATTATTTTTTTATTTTCTCATTCTTTTTGGTATTTCTTGATTTCAATAAAATAATAGAGGTTATTTCATTTGTAAACTTATCAAGTTCTTTTTCAAAACGTGAAATATAAAAATATGAAAATAATATACACAATATCGATATGCCACAAAGAATATATGTAATTTTATCTATATTTTCAATAAAAAACATTTCAATATCACTCATAATTAAACACCTTTCTAATTCTTATAAGTTCATTATATCACATTATAGGTAATATTCCGACACATTTTTAATATTTAACAAATAAATGGGAAAATTATGCTTGAGGTGTTTCTAATGATATTTGAAAGAATGAAAGATATTAGAACTTATTTTGATAATACTCAAAAAGAACTTGCTGATTATCTAAATGTTAGTAGGTCTACTTATGCCGGTTGGGAGAATGGAATAGATGCAATTCCTTTACAAAAACTTAATGGCTTTTGTAATTATTATGGTATTAGTTTAGATTATATTTGTGGACTATCAAATATTAAAAAATGTGAAATTATAAATCAAGAAATTGATAAGAAAGTTTTAGGTAATAATTTAAAAACAATAAGAATTAAAAATAACGATACTCAAGACAAAGTAGCTGATAAAATTAGAGTTGACCAATCAAATTATTCTAAATACGAATTAGGTAAAACCCTTATACACACCTATCCTCTTATTGAGTTTGCCAAATATTATAATGTTTCAATGGATTGGCTTGTTGGTAGAAAAAGTAGTTCGAAAATAGACAAATAAAAAAGTGAGAGTACGAAAATAAAATCATATTCTCACTTTTTCAATATATCTAGCGAATAACAATAGTCATATACATTTAGTCTTTTATTTATTTTAGTATTTATTTCTTTATCATTGAAGTTATATTCAAATATATTAAATAATAACTCTACTGAAAACTTTTTCTTTTCTAATTCCGTTAATTCCATATATTTAGCTGATATTAATAGTAAATTCTTATATTTAGCAAAATTAGTTATAACTTTATTATAAGTAGGATCTAACTTTTCTAAAACTTCTTTTAATAAATTTATAAAACTATCAATATCATAATTAGTAGAAAAATTTAAGTTTTCTAATAAATATATAGCTAGTCTTACTTTATCAATTCCTTTCAAATCATCTACATTATCAGTTAAATCCATAACTCTTTCAGTATCATCACTAAATAGCATAATCATTCTCCTTTCATTTAACCATTTTAAGAGATTATTTTAAAAGCCATACAGGAGATTAAAGTTAATCATTAAACTTAATTACAAGCAAAATAAATACCTTTAATCTCATTTTTAGACTAATCTATTTATCACTCTGACAATTAAAAAAATCAAGAGTATTTTTTATAAACTTATCTCAAAATCATCTTTGGCTTTATCTTTTTTGGATTCTTTTCTAGTTTTTAAATAACTAGGTACTCCTGCATAATCAAATAATTCATCTTCTTTGGTAGTTTTATTTGAAATATCATAAACATCATTAGAATCAAAATTTTCATTATCATAATAATCCTTAACTTCATTAGCAGTACGATCTTTAGTCATATCATTACCAATTTGTAATAATTCTCTAAAGAAATGTTTTATTTTTTCTAAAATTAATTTTATAAAACTTTTTAGATTATTATTTTCTCTAGTTAAATTTTGATTTCTTGTAGTAAGTGCTTTTACTTCTCTTTGTAAATTATTATTTTCTTTTTCTAATGTTTGATGACTTTTAGTAAAATTATTTACTTCTACAAATAAATGCTCAATTTTAGGTTGAAATTCCATAACTTTTTTTGTTTCTTTTATAACATTTTTCATACTATCAAAAGTATCTTTTTTAACTTTTAAATAATCTTTATCTATTAAAGTATTTTTAGTAGTTTTCATTTTTTCTTCAAAAGTTGTAATAGCATTCTCTAAACCTTTATTAATAGTAGTAACTTTATCTTCATAATATCTAGTAGTCTTTTTAAATTCTTTAACTTTTTGGTGTTCTCTATTACTACCTTTAATACCTCGTTCTAAATCGAATCCTGCTTCGTTTAATCTTACATTATATACATCTTGTAATTCCGATAAATGAATTTTATCTCTAATATATTGTTTTTTAGAAATAGTGTATCTTTCCGTATTTGTTCTTTTATCTAACTTTTTAACAAGTGGTATAACAACACAATGAATATGTGGTGTTAATTCATCCAAATGAATTGTTGCGTGTAAAACTTGCTCTTTTTTATAACCTAAATCATTATAAACAAAGTCCATACAAGTATTAGCCCATTTCATTAAATCTTCTCTACTCATATTTTCAAAAAATTTATGAGTAGCTGTAAATAATAATTCATCCGCTACAACACTTTTTGATTTGTTTAACATTTCATTAAAAGTCTTTTTTCTTTCAGACCGTTCAGTTTTCATTCTTTCATTATGTTCTTTTTCATAATCTTTTACTTTCATTTTAAAACCCTTAACATATTTTTCAGTTAAGGGTACTAATTCTATATTATTTTTACTTAATTCTAATTTAATATCTTTATTACTTTTATATGCTTTCTTTTCTCTTTTGTTGTGTGATCCAATTTGTGCTAAATCATTGATAGTCATTATCGGTTGACTTCTAAATATGCCATAATTCATATATCATCCTCTCTTTCTTTAAAAAATACATAATAAAAGATACTTTTATCAAGTACCTTAAACTCTTGTATTTACTAGCATTTATAGTCATTCTATCATTTTTTGGGCTAAACCGATACCTCCATGTCCGGCATCAATTACCACCTTTTTTGTTGCTCTTTCATCCATAGTTTATCACCTATTATATGGTATGAATACTTGTTTATTTGGTGAATTCTTATTTTTTAAATAATTCTAATAAAAAATATTTTAACTCATCAATTAAACCTTTTTGGTGTTCTTTACTACTACCTTTAATATCTCGTTCTAGTCCAAATCCTGCACTTATTAATCTCGCATTAAAAATATTTTTAATTATCAAGAGTTTTATTTAAAAAAAAGAAAAAGTAAAAATCACCGTCTAAATAATTAAACAATGTATAATTAGTATTTTCTTCTGCCGCTGTTAAATCAAAATTATATAATAATTGATTATTTCTTTCATAAAAAAATATATGAAAAAAACTTAAGGTTTACCTCAAGTTTCTAAACATTTTTATACCGGTAATAATACTTCTAAATTTTCCGTTGTATTATCATCATATATTACTACATAATTTATTTTTTCATCTTTAGTTTTTCTATATAATTCTTTTACTTTTTTAGAGTTAACTTTTTCAAATTTATTAACTTCATATAAATAATTATCATTAGTAATTATATAATTATACATATAATATTTTAAATCTAAATTTGTATATTTTTTATCTACATATATTTTATTATCATTTTTAATAAATAATTTTCCTACACTAGTCATATAATCAAATTTATCTTCATTTTCAATAATATATTCTTCACCATTTTCTGTTTCGCCAATTAGATAATATATATTCTCACAAGTTGTAGATTGAATGTCCCATTCTTTTACATTTCTATATTTGATATCTTGATTTAATTTGGTAAAACTATTTAAATAACTTTGTAATTGGGTAACATTATTATTTGTATAATATTCACTAACTTTAGAAATATTATCATAGTTATTATCAGCATCTAAAATTGTATAAATATCTCCTTCTTTAGTCAATAAAAATATTAAAAATCCTCCTTCACATCCAAGACTTTTTATATATATTTTAGAAACATTCTTTACATTAGAATAATATTTAATTTTATTTAAAAAACTTACATAAAACATGTTGTTTTCTATTCCAATAGTAATTTCATCTTCGCTTCCTTCTTGAAATATTATCTTATTATTATTTTCTCGAACATACAGGAGATTTTCCCCTTCATATGTATATTTACTTATTTGATTTAAAATTAAATCTACATCATCTCTTGTAGTTAGTGAAGTATTTAAATCAACCAATTCATATCCATCATCAATTAATTCTTTTCGCCTTTCATTGTTATTTTCAGTTTTATTGTTTTCTTGAACATTAACATTATTATCTTCTAATTTATTAAAAATCATTTTATAGGTACAAAAAGCCATTGCTAAAACCAATAATATTACTGAAATTATTGCTCCAATTGTAAGTATTTTATTATTATCTTTCATGTTATTGTCTCACTCTCTATTCTAAGAATAACATTTTTTTATATCTTTATCAATTTTTTTATTCATAAATTTTTTTAGCTTTACAAAAACTAATTTTTTTCAAATTTTGTACTACATATTTATTTTCGCCTATTAAAAACCATATCACAAAATCATAAAATAAATCCATCATTATAAATTTTTAAACTTATTTTTTTAGCAAAATTTTAAACTATATGTTAAAAAATATAAATTACTATATTTTTTAACATATAGTATTGACATTTTTTATACTATTATTATAATTAACTTATCAAAGGAGGAAAATTCCATGCAAAATGATAAATTAGTATCAGAAATTAAATCATTATTAATACCCCAAAAAAAACTTAATAAAAAACAAGTAGCTTTATTTTTAACTCAAGATACCATTGATAACTTAGATCGTATAGTTAAAGAACTATCTCTTTATTCCAATGGTAAAGTTAATCGAAATATTTTAATTGAAATGGCTATTGATAATTTAATTGAAAGTGTTCCAACAGTTATTAAAGAATATGAAAAAGAAAATAAAGGCCTTAATGAGCAAAACTGGGATTCTATTTTAGTGCCTTCTCAATTTAGTGGTATTGAATTTATGAAAGAACATAATTATTGGGAATATGTCAAAATTGATTCTGAAAAAATTCCTTTAATTAAAAATATAATTTTCTATATTGGAGCGCCTTATTCAGCAATTCTTCTATATGCTAAAGTTAAACATTTTAAAGATGTAATTGTTGACAATCAAAAAAAATATCGAGTTTATTTTGATGGCGGTATTAAAGAATTAAAACACCCTGTTATTTTAGGAGATTTAAGCGCCGTTTATGTTCGAACTCCCCGCTATACAACATTAGAAAAAGTATTTAATGCAAAAGAATATAAAGATTTATTATAAAATCATGAAAGAAGGTGATAACGATAGAGACATTCGCAGTCTATTTAGTTACTATAGTATTGTTAATTAACGCCCTAAAATATCATAGTAACTAAAAAGGATTATCCCAAAAGGGATAATCAACCACTTATGCATACATTTTTGTATGCATTTTTAGTATAAAGGAAATAATGGTTTATGTCAAATTATAACTGGTTTATGTATGGCAATCGCATAAAAAAATAATGTAAAATTATGGTACAATTACTTTTTAAATATATAAAAGTTAGATATTCTTA
>CANRJV010000024.1 GCA_947631045.1 uncultured Bacilli bacterium | reverse complement strand
AAAACTCTTCACAATGCTATCTTTGATGTTTATTTTGACTGACTAATATGTCCCTCGAGTAAAACTCTTCACAATGCTATCTTTGATGTTTATTTTGACTGACTAATATGTCCCTCGAGTAAAACTCTTCACAATGCAGTCAATTACATCTAGTGATAATACTTTATCACATATTAGTTGGAAAATCAAATAAATTTTATTTTCCTAGCTCTATTATATGTTAATTTTATAATTTTATAAACAAATAAAAAACAAAAATTACACAATTTTTTATATTGTTCATTTTATATGTTTATACAATTCTAATTGTAAAAAAAATTTCATTACAATTAGATACCTCTTAAAATCATTATAATATATGTTCTTTTATTTTCGCAATAAATTCTTTATTTCAAAATAATTTTATTTGCTAAAGCGAGCACTTTGTGGTATCATATGTCCTATTAAAAAGAGGGATTAAAATGGCAAGTTGTAGTTATGAGAAAATTAAATCAAATGTGGAAGAATTATCATTAGAAGAAGAAAAGGCTTTAATCGTAGCGGCTAAAAAAGGTAGTAATGAAGCGAAAGAAACTTTGATTAGCTATAACATGGGGCTTATTCATATTTTTGTTTCTCGCTTTACACATTTTAATATTCCTTATGATGACTTAGTGCAAGAAGCTATTATCGGCTTACTTTGTGCTTTAGATCATTATAATCCTGATTTAGAATATCGCTTTTCCAGTTTTATGAGGTTTTATATATTAGATGCTTTAGAAAAATTAGCTCAAACAATGGGTTATGATTTTGGTGTTCCTAAAAGTAGCCAAAAGTATAATCAACTTCAAAGAGGAAGATATGTATATCAAGAATTAACTATCAAATTAAAAAGAAATCCCAGTATCGAAGAATTTGCTTTAAGTATGCATATAAATGAAGATATGTCTAAAGCTCTTTTAAATGTTCTCGGAGGTTGCTTACATTTAAATGCCAAAATTAAAAATAGTGAAGATAAGGAAATGGAGTATTTTTTAATGCCTTTTGAAGAGTCAGTTGAAGATAAAATAGTATCTTTAGATTTAGCTAATCGTTTATCTAATATTTTACAAAAATTATTAAGTCCAAAGCAACTATTTGTTATCTACCATTATTATGGTTTTGCTGGTTATGAAAAAATGAATTTTTCAGAAATTGCCCG
Source organism: uncultured Bacilli bacterium (assembly GCA_947631045.1). Taxonomy (GTDB): domain Bacteria; phylum Bacillota_I; class Bacilli_A; order RF39; family UBA660; genus SIG200. The sequence goes on along the minus strand of CANRJV010000024.1, from coordinate 20,691 downwards.
TTATTGTAACGTCAAGCCTCAAGCTGTTCATGATGCTTACAAAAAAGCTATAAATAAATTACGGCATTATTATGGGATAAGAAAACTAGCTTGTTTTTTAGATAATCCTGAAGAAAGTGAACAACGTTTAAAAGACTATTGTGATAGAGATTGTTCATTAACGCTTAAATTAGTTTCTCATAAATAGTAAATGAATATTTTAGAAGAAATTGGTAAAAAGCTATTGTAAAATTTTTTTAAAAATGGTATTATAGAAGCAATTTTTAAAAGTTTCATTCTCAATAGTGTAATACTTTGAATGATATTTAAAAGAGAGATTGATAGTTATGGCAGATTTAAATTTAAAAGTTATTAAATCATATTCTGTAGATGATCTAAAGTCTTTCTTTTTTTCTTTTATTAAAACTTTTTATGTTCCTTTTAAAAAATCTTATTCACTAGAGGAATTTTCTTCATTAATTGCTCCTGAAATGCACGGAATAATCGCTACTTTAGAAGATAATGATCTCCCAAATATTGAGAATGTTTTGGAAGAAAAATTATTAATTTTTATAATGAATGATGATGAGCGGGCTTTAAAAATTATGAATGATTTTATTAATCAAAATTTAGAAGAAAAAAAGATTAATATCTCTCTTCAAAAGTTAGCTAAATTTTTAGAAGATTTAAATTATAGTCCCATGGATGATATGATTATAAAACTATTTAAGGAAAATAAAATTTTAAATGACATATTTGCAAAATTAGTTTCTCAGAATAGTAAAAGAATCAAAGATAATGGTTTAGAAGCTATTTTGGATGATGATTCTTTATTATCATTTTTAGAAATATATTGTGATTTAAATAATATTGAAGTAAAAAAGCAAGATTATAGTGATGAATCTTTAACCCAAGGTGTTAGTGATTCTTCAGTTAATTCCGTTAAAGCCTACTTAAAAGAAATTGGTAATGTTCCATTGCTATCTTGGGAAGAAGAACAAAAACTAGGAAAAATTTTGGATGAGAATCCCGATAATTTAGAAGTGCGAAATAAATTTGCTGAAGCTAATTTAAGATTGGTTGTTAGTATTGCCAAAAAATTTGTGGGTCGCGGTATGTCCTTCTTAGATTTAATTCAAGAGGGTAATTTAGGCTTAATGAAAGCTGTTGGAAAATGGGATTATCGAAAGGGTTATAAATTTGGAACTTATGCCACTTGGTGGATAAGGCAAGCTATTAGTAGAGCTATATGTGATAAAGCGAGAACTATAAGACTCCCTGTTCATTTAATAGGGGAGATTGATAAATTAATAAAAACTAGTGATAATTTAGAAAAAGAATTAGGGCGGACTCCAACGGAAGAAGAAATCGCTGATAGAATGAACTTGCCAGTTTCTAAAATTCAAGAATTAATTAAGAATAGTCAGGAAGCGGTATCTTTGGATATCCCAATTGGGGAAGATGGGGATGTCTCTTTAGGAGATTTTGTACCTGATGAGGAAACAAGTAATTTTGAAGATGATGTAAATTTAAAATTGTTAAGGGACTCTTTAGATGAAGTATTAGAAAGTTTAACTCCAAAAGAAGCTAAAATTTTAAAACTGCGATTTGGGTATGATGATGGTGTTAGTAGGACTTTGGAAGCAGTTGGTCAAGAATTCCATGTAACAAGGGAGCGAATTAGACAAATTGAAGCCAAAGCTTTAAGAAAGTTAAAACATCCTGTAAGGGCCAAAAAATTAAAAGCTTTTTATGGCTTTGATTCTAGTAGTAAAGATAAACCATCTAGACAATTAGAAATTATTAATGCCCTCCATCAAGCCTCAGTTGTCGCGATGGAAAATAAAAGAGAAGAGAAACGGTTAGAAAGAGAGACTAAGGCTAAACAAGGCGAAATTAAAATTGTGGAGAAAGATACCTCTTTTACACCATTGAAAGTAAGTATTGGCGTTGGAACGAAAAAGAAAGATGGTACTACTCCTTGGACGCTAGGAAGCCCAAAAATTACTTCAAAATCCCTCAAAGGAAAAGAAGCTGCCAGTACTATAAAAAATGGAAAAAATGATAAAGGAAGTGAAATAATGCCTAGAAAAATTAAATCTATATTTGATTATGAACCTTTTAAGGCCTATTCTAAAGAAGAAATTCTTTCAGTAATAGATAGCTTACCAATTGATTATAAAAGATTAATAACTCTTCATTCGGGTTCGGATTTAGAGCATCCTGTAAGAAGTCCTCTTTGGAATTCTACTTATAACTCTCAATTATACCGTAATGTTTACCCAAGAATTATTGCTGATTTGGTTACTAAGTTTGGAACGAAGGAAAATGTTGATAAGCATTCTCCGGAAGAAATAACTTCTTTAAATGATCCAGCTTTAAGTAAATATTCGAAAGTAGAAATAACCCCTTTAAATGACCCAACTTTAAGTAAATATTCTCAAGAAGAAATAAAGAAAGCAATTAATTATTTGCCACCACGTTTAAAAAAAGCCATGAAATTAAAATGGGGTGATGACTTAGAGCATCCCGTTAAAGATCCGCATTGTACTTATGAAGATTCGCGGATTTTAAGAGAAAAATTAAATCGTCAATTAATAGACATAATGGAAAAATTAAGAGCTGGTGAAACTATTCATAGGTATGGTGAGCGAAATTTGCCAATTTTAGAAATGCCTATGTTTATTAAATATTCGAAAGAAGAAATGATTCAGGCTATTGAATCTTTGAGTGTATCTCATAAAGACCTTATTTATCAAAGATGGGGCCGAAATCTTGATAAATTAAATGACCAAATATGGACATCTTCTCGAAAGCATCGATTTAATACAATAATTGCTCCTTTACTTTTAGAAGCTTTAAAAAATCCTAAATCTATTGATGCGTCAGTAATTTCAGAAGAAGTATCAAATCCTAATCTATCAGAGGCCGCTATTGAAGAAATTTCTTTACCAGAGGAAGAGACTGGATCAAAGGATTTAGAAGTAAAAAGTTCAATCTCAGAAAGTGTTTCAGCTGAATCAATGGAAGTTCCAGTAATTTCAGAAGAAGTGTTAGAGTTAGGTCTATCAGAGGATAATACTATAGAAGTTCCTTCAACGGAAGTGGAAACTTTAGAAAAAATAGAAGAAGTTTTACCAGTAGAAGAGATTAAAACAAAAAATCCTATAAAAGAGGATATTCCGGAAAATAAATTAAGTGATGAGGAAATGAACTATTTATATCTAAAAGCGATAGAACTTTTAAAAACACCACGATTTAGAATGGTATTATTAAATGAAACTTTAAAAAATGGTTTAATGTTTACCTTTTTACTTGTTTGTTATATGGAAGGTAAAGATTTTAATCTTTCTCAAATAGCCGAATTTTTAAATATTGATAAGTCGGAAGCTGTAATTAGTTTTAGACATGCTTTAAATATGCTTAAAGTAAGCTTTGATGGCTTTGCTTTGGAAGTAAAAAATAAAACATTAGGAAGAGGAAATAGATAATAATTTCCTTTTTTATTGACGTTTAAACGTCAATAGTTGCACTTCTTTTGCCACTTGCTATCAAAACTATTATATAATTATCTTAGAATAGAGGTTAGTATGAAAGTAGAATTTAGATTAGCAAATATTAGTGATGTAGAAGGAATAATTACTTTATGTAATGAGTGTTTTTCGGAAAACACGTCTTTAGAATATGCCCTAAAAAGTTTTAAAGAAACAGAAAATGATCCTAATCAAATATATTTAGTAGGTTTAATGGATGGTCAAATTATAGCTCATGCTAAATTAACAATTATTCCTACCATGTACGAAGAAATGAACACCTATGCTATTTTAAATCACGTATGTGTTAAAAATGAATATCGTCGGCATAAAATAGGAACTAAACTTTTAGATGAATGTTATAAAATTTGCCAAGAGAGAGATTGTGTCTGTTTAGAACTTTGGTCAAAAAATTTCCGAACAGCTGCTCATGCCTGTTATAAAAATTATGGTTTTGATGTCATGGATGCTAAATTTTTTACAAAAGAGGTAAAGAAAAATGAAAATAAGTAACATTTATATTGGTGGGTGGTTTCAAAGAACCATGCTACAATTAACTGAAATATATGATTTTTTAAGAGCGTGCAAGACCCAACTTAATTTAAATCATAAAAAATTAGAAGAATATCATAAAAACTTAGAAATAGGCAAAATTGATTATGGCGTATCTGGAGAAGAGTATGTTGAATTTACAACTTCTTTTGATATTAGTGTTAAAATTTTTGAGGATGGCTTAATCGTTTTAAATAATAACAATGTTAGTGAAAATACTTTACTGGCTGATGTGGCTAAAACAACAGATTATTATGAAAATAGATTATCTCCGGCCTTTAATTATTTATTTAGTTTAGGAGCTCCTGTTCCTAAAGAACTTGCTAATATTACGACGATTTTTCCTTATTTTATTATTTGTGAAAATGCTAAAAAAGAGGATTTAATTGATCTTTTGAGTAGAACTGATAATCAAAAATATTTTGAATTTGAAAATATTAAATATGATGTTTTAAGAGGTGATAAGTTCTATTTTATCAACAATAAAAAGCAATCATTAGAAAATATTGAAAAATATATTGAAGAACAAATTTTTATTCGAGAATTTAAAGGTCAATTACACCGTTATTTAAATTTACATCGTATCATATGGGAAAAAATTGATGCAGTTAAAGAAAATGCTCATGTTAAGGGTTCAGAGATTGTTAAATTTACTTCTAAACTAGAGGGATATGCTAAGACTATCAACTTAATTGATGGCCGAATTAACCAAATGAGTACTTATATTGGAACGCGGGAAAAGATCGCCAAAAATGATCCCGAATTAGCGGAATTTTTAGCCATATCAGGTTATCGTTATGAAACTTTAAAAGATACCCTTGATTATATAAAATACTTATGGACAATGACGAAAAATTATGTTTCTTCTGCCCAAAATTTATTTAATGGTTTAAAATCGGATATTACAAGTAAAAGTGTGGAAAACTTAACTATTGTTACATCGATGTCAGCAGGAGCGGCTATTTTGAAATTGTTTACGAGTGAGGCTCCAACTTTCTCCTTCTTTGGATTTTGGTATTTCTTTGCTTTAGCTTTAATTGGCTGGAGTTCTATCAAAATTATGAATTACATTTCTAATCATCGGAAATATGAAGTATCAGATATTGAGTATGATAAAAACATTAAGTAGGAAGATAAATTATAAGAAAATATTTATTTTTGAAATTTTTTTGGTATAATTTTTATAGAAAGTAGGAAGAATAATTATGGATGATAAAAAGGGTGTTCTAGAAAAAAACAAACAACCAAATAATGTTAAATTAAAAAGTGAAATGTATAATCATGATAATGAACTTATTGAGCGTCGAGAAGAATCAAGCGATGCCATTATGTGGGGATTTGTCCTTGGTTTTATTCTATTTTTTATTCTTTTAATCTTAATCGTTGCTTTTACAATTTAACTAGAAAGGACTGTTATGTTACTAAAGGGTTTACAAATTTTTACAGCTAGAATTGTGGATGTTACTTTAGGAACAATAAGGACAGTTTTTTTTGTGAAAGGAAAAACCATTGAACCATTTATTATTGCTTTTTTTGAAGTTTTTATCTGGTATATTGTGGCAAGAGAGGCAATTAATACGACAGGAAATATGTTTTTAATTGCCGCCTTTTATGCTGGAGGTTATGCTACAGGTACTTATATTGGTTCTAAACTAGCCAATAAATATATTAAAGGAGTAGTGGGGGTCCAAATTATTTTAAAAGATCGAGCCGAAAAATTAGTGCGAAAATTACGAAAGGCGGGGTTTGCTGTTTCGGTAATTTCCTTAAAAAATGATTATGATGGTCATAATAAAGATATGTTATATATTCAAATTAATAATAATAAATTAAAAGAATTAACTAATATAGTTAAAAGCTTTGATGAAACAGCCTTTATAGCTGTGAGCGAAACCAAACTGGTTCATAATGGTTTATTAAAATAATTTAACGATGTATAGGTAAATATACATTAATAAGTGTAAAGAATAACAATAATCCTTTAAAAAAGTTCTTAAATATATTAATATTAAGACATACCAAAAATATCACACATTAATATGGTATATTTCTATACCATATTAATAATAATTAATAAATTCGGTATAATAAACATGTAAGAAGTTTTTTACTTCTTTTTATATTGGTAAAATTAATTATTTTATAATTAAAAAAGATGTATAAAGCTTGGGATAATAAAAATGCTTGTTTAAGAGAAAAAAATTTGGTATAATTTAATTACAGATTTAAGTGGGATGCAAAATGCCCACTTTTATTTATAGTTTTGAGGTGATTAAAAGTAGTGGAAGAATTAAAAAAAGCTTTGGAAGAATCTTTAAAGGAAAAAGAGATAATTGTCGATGAAGTTTATCTAGAAAAGCGGGGGAAATATCAATTTTTAACGGTTGTTTTGGATAAAATTGGGGGAATTGATTTGGATGGAATTGTGGAAGCAACCCACATAATAAATCCGATTGTTGATGAATATGATGTATGTGATAGTGAATACATATTAGATGTAATTAGTAAGGAAAGAGGTTAAAATTATGGATAGTAAAGCATTTATTAAAGCCGTAGATAATATAGTTAAAGAAAAAAATATTAGTCCTGATGTTGTTTATGAGGCAATGACTTTAGCATTACAAACAGCTTATAAGAAAAACTTTGACTCTAAGACTAATGTTAGAGTAGATATTAATAGAGAGACTGGGGAAATAAAAGTATTCTCTTATTTAGTAGTAGTTCCGGAAATTGATGAAGGAAGCGAGACTGTTGATGAAGAGGGAAATGTTATTGATGTTCCTCCAGAGATTAATATTGATGCGCAAATTCTTTTAGAAGATGCCCAAAAGATTGATCCTAAAGCGAAGATTGGAGATACTATTGAAAAAGAAGTAACTCCTAAAGATTTTGGAAGGGTAGCGGCTGGAACAGCAAAACAAGTTGTTACGCAAAAAATTCGTGAAGCCGAAAAAAATAGTATTATTGAAGAATTTGCGGATAAAGAATATGAATTAATGTTAGGCCTTGTGGCTATGGAAGATCAAAGGAATTATTATATTGATTTAGGAAGAACCAGAGGTATTTTACCTAAATCGGAAATAATTCCCGGTGAAACGATTAAAATGGGTTCTAATATAAGAGTTTATATTACGAAAGTGGAAAGTGGTACTAAAGGCCCGGTTATTATGACTTCTCGTAAACATTATGGTTTTGTAAAAAGATTATTTGAATCTTTTATTCCGGAATTACAAGATGGCACCATTGTGTTATATGGGGTAGCGAGAGATGCTGGAAATAGAAGCAAAGTAGCCGTTTATTCCACTAATGAAAGAGTTGATGCCATTGGGGCATGTATTGGCGAAAAAGGTAGCCGTATTGCGGGTATTTTAAAAGAACTTAATGGCGAAAAAGTTGATTTAGTTTTATATGATGAAGATCCCGCAACCTTTATTGCTAATTCTTTATCACCAGCTAAAAATGTTATTGTTAATATAACTGATGAAGAGAAAAAAGAAGCTTTAGCGATTGTTACGGATGATAATTTATCTCTAGCTATTGGGAAAAAGGGTAGCAATATTCGTCTAGCAAGTAAATTAACTAAATATAAATTAGAAATAAAGACCTTATCCCAAATCAATGAAGAGGGTAACAAAGAGTAAGTAGGTGATTCTTATAAAGACCAAGAAAATTCCGATGCGAACTTGTATTGTCACTAGAGAAAAATGTGAAAAGAAAGATCTAGTAAGAGTGGTAAGAACTCCTTTAGGAGATGTTGAAATTGACTTAACGGGGAAGAAAAATGGGAGAGGAGCTTACCTAAAAAAAGAGCCAGAAGTTTTTCTTAAGGCTAAACAAAGTAAAATTTTAGATAAAGTTTTAGAAACGGAAATTAAAGAAGAAATTTACGAAGAATTAAATAATTTATTATAAAAGATAAGGAGGATGAAAAATGAGTGTAAAAGAATATGCTAAAAGTTTAAATCTATCAGTGGCGGAAGTTTTAAAAAAATGTAATGAATTAGGAATTAAAGCTACATCTGGTGATGATATTCTAAATGATGATAGTGTAGTTATTTTAGATAGTGTTTTAAACTTAATTAGTACTGATGACGAAATTACTTATGATGAAGATGAAATGGTTGAAAATATCGCGATGGATATTATGGAAAGTAAGAATATTACGGAGTCTAATACTTCAAAACGTCAAAAATTAAAAAAGAAAGATACTACATCAGAAAATAAAGACAACTATAATATCTTGAAAAAAGAGATGTATAAACATAAAGAAAAATTAATGAGTAATGAAGAAGTTAGTGAAAATATTATTTTATATAAACAAGGAATGACCGTTAATGATTTAGCTAACAATTTAGATGTTAGTGGAACAGATATTATTAAAAAATTAATGGGCCTTGGTTTAATGCTTAATTTAAATGATCGGATTGATTATGAAAATGCGGAGATTGTTGTTTTAGATTATGGTAAAACTTTAAAGAAAGAAGAAACGCAAGATTTAGCGAATTTTGAAGAATTTGAAATAATTGATAAAGAAGAAGATTTAGTTAAAAGACCCCCAATTGTCACTATTATGGGTCATGTTGATCATGGTAAAACAACGCTTCTCGATTATATTCGTCATTCTCATGTTGTTGATGGCGAATTTGGAGGTATTACCCAACACATTGGGGCTTATCAAATTGAACATAATGGTAATAAAATAACTTTCATTGATACCCCTGGCCATGCTGCTTTTACCGAAATGCGAGCCAGAGGAGCTAGTGTAACCGATATTGTTATTATCATTGTGGCTGCTGATGATGGTGTTATGCCGCAAACAGAAGAAGCTATCGACCATGCTAAAAGTGCCGGGGTTCCAATTATTGTGGCGGTTAATAAAATTGATAAACCTGAGGCTAATCCAGAAAAAATCTTAACCGGAATGGCGGAAAGAGGTATTACTCCTGAAGCTTGGGGTGGCGATGTTCCATTTATTAATATTTCGGCTCATACGGGTGAAGGCGTTGATTTATTACTAGAAACAATTGAAACTCTAGCCGAAATTAATAATTATAAAGCTAATCCCAATCGTTATGCAACTGGAACGGTTATTGAATCTAGACTTGATAAAAATATTGGGGGAGTGGCTTCCTTTATCATTCAAAATGGTACTTTAAGAATTGGCGATCCAATTGTTGTTGGGGAATTCTTTGGTAAAGTAAGAACGATGAAAAATGATTTAGGCGAATCAATTGTGGAAGCTGGTCCATCAATGCCAGTTGAGGTTACCGGTATTTCTGATAATCCTTCCGCTGGTGATAAATTTATGGCTTTTGAAACGGAAAGTAAAGCGAAAGAAATAGCCAATAAAAGAAAAAGCCTTAGCGCTTCGAAATATAAACAAGATGTTGTTTCTTTAGATGATTTATTTAAGAAAATTGAAGGTGGCGAAAAAGAGGTTAACATTATATTAAAAGCAGATGTTAGAGGTAGTGAAGAAGCTGTTCGAAATGCCTTAGAAAAAATTAAAGTAGGCGATGTTGTCATTAAAATTATTCGTAGTGGTATTGGTACTATTACCGAATCAGATGTTATTTTAGCCAATGCTTCTAATGCTATTATTATTGGTTTTAACGTTGTTCCAAATAATATTACGAAAGAAATAGCCAAAGAATATAATGTCGATATTCGTCTTTATACTATTATTTATAAATTAGTTGAGGAAATGGAACAAGCCCTAACCGGTATGCTTGATCCCGAATTTGAAGAAAAAATTATTGGGACAGTGGAGATTAGAAAAATCTTTAAATATTCTAAAATTGGTAATATTGCTGGTTGTTATGTTACTGATGGTTTAATTAAGAGTAATTCTAGTGTTCGAGTTATTAGAGATGGTATAGTTATTTGTGAAGATAAAGTAGCTACTTTACAAAGAGGAAAAGAATCCGTTAAAGAAATTAAAAAAGGATTTGAATGTGGTTTAACCCTAGAGATGTATAATGATATTAAAGAAGGCGATACTTTAGAGGCCTTTGAATTAGTTGAGGTTTCCCATGGCTAACCATAAAATCGAAAGAATTAGTAGTGATATTCTAAAATATTTAAGTAATATCATTATGTTAGAATCCCGAGATGAACTATTAAAAACAATTACTTTAACCGCGGTGGAAACGAGTAAAGATTTAAGTTATGCTAAAGTTTATTTTACGAGTATTAGCAATTTATCTCATGAAACTTTAGAAAGAGAAGTAAATGAAGCTTCCTCCTTCTTAAGAGGCGAACTTGCTAAAGTTTTAGAAGTAAGAAATATCCCTGAACTTCATTTTATTTATGATACCTCTATCGAATATGCTTCCAATATTGAAAAAATTATTAAACAAATTCATCAAGATTAGAGGGTTCTTATGCAGTTAAAGAATATTCGATGGAAAATTAGACATAATCCCAAAATAAGTCGGGTAAAAGAAAAATTTATTTTAAATGTTTATCATGAATTATTTACCAAAATGTATGGTCATGATTATTATGATTCTTATTTAGAAATAATCCTTAGTAAATCTTATAAAAAACCACCGCAAGAAGTTTTAGATATTTCTCCTAATTCCCAAAAACTATTGGCGGTTTTAGATAGTATAAAAAATGATTCTCATATTATGATTATAGAAATTTACGATCGCCGAAAATTAATTGGAGTGGGAAGAATAGAAATAGAAGATAAAGCTTTATGGCTAAAAGAAATAGCTTTATTAAAATCTTATCAAGATTATCAAAAAATGGTCTGGGAAAAAATCTTAGATGTTTTAAATAATTATGCTAAAACGGAAGATTTTTCTAAGCTTTATGTAGAAATTCCTTTAAAAGAAGTTGATTTAATATTACTTTTAGACCGTCTAGGATTTAAAGAAGATCCTAATGATATGAAAACCGAAGAAATAGTTTATACTTCTATTTGGAATAAAATGGTTGCGAGTAAATAAAATGGATAATTATATAATTTTAGTTAATAAAGAAGCGGGACCAACTAGTAGGAAAGTCATTAATGATTTAGAAAAAATTTTAAAAATCAAAAAAATTGGTCATACGGGAACTTTAGATCCGATGGCGACAGGCATTTTAGTTTGTCTTACTAATAAATATACTAAATTGGTTCCTTTACTTTCTTCTTTGGAAAAAGAGTATATTGCTGAAATAAAATTAGGAATAAAAACGGATACTCTAGATATTACGGGAAATATTATCGAAACTAAAGATGCTCCTCATCTTAATGAAGAAAAAATAAAAGAGATATTAGAAAACTTACAAGGAGAATACCTAGAAGATATTCCATTATATTCGGCGAAGAAAGTTGCTGGTAAAAGGTTATATGAGTATGCCCGAAAGGGAGAAGAAGTAAAACTGCCCCAAAATAAAGTGTTTATAGAAGAATTGGAATTATTAGAATATCATGGTGATTTAATAAAGTTTCGCGCCAAGGTAAGTAAAGGTACTTATATTAGAAGTTTAATTCAAACAATATGTGATAATCTTGCTACTATTGGCACCATGGCTTCTTTAGAAAGAACTAAACAAGGTATATTTCCTATTACTGTATCTTCCACTTTAGAAGATATTGCTAAAGGGAATTTTCATAAATTGAAGATTGAAGATGTTTTAAATGTTCAAGTAATCAATATTAAAGAAGAAGACACTATTTATAAAAAAGTTATTAATGGTAATAAATTAATTGATAATTATCAAGGTTATGTTTTATATAAAAAAGATAATCAAGAACTGGCTCTTTATAATTTTAATCATAAAGAGGGAAGATTAGTAATAAAAATTATTTAAATTAAGTGGTTTAATAATGCCTTTTTAATGGTTGATTTCATTAAAAATACGCAAAAAATAGTTTACTTTTTAGGCTACTTATAATATAATTAATAATGAAGTTTTTACTTAGATTAAAAAGTTTCCGATTTTTATCTCAGTTTAAACCAATTAGAAAGAAAGGAAGAAGAAAAATGGCCTTAAAAAAAGAAGAAAAAGCCAAAATTATTAAAGAATTTGCGAAGAATGCAAAAGATTGTGGTTCTGCTGAAGTTCAAATTGCAATATTAACTCATGAAATTAATAATTTAACGGAACATATGCAAGAACATAAACATGATTATCATTCCAAAAGAGGCTTACTAATGAAAGTAGGTAGAAGAAAGAAATTACTTAACTACTTAAAAGAAAATGATGTCGTAAGTTATCGGGAAGTAATCAAAAAATTAAACTTAAGAAAATAAGAGAAAAGGCACTGTCAATTTTTAGTGTCTTTTTATTTTTAGAAAAGAGGTAGAAATGAAAAAAGTATTTGAATTAGATTTTTATGGGAGAAAAATTGTTGTTGAACATGGCGAACTGGCGAGAAGAGCTCATGGTAGTGTTTTAATTAGAGTAGGAGATACGGTGGTTTTAAGTACCGCTGTGGTTTCTAGTAATGTTAATGTTTTATCTGATTTTTTCCCATTAATGGTTTTGTATAATGAAAAGTTATATTCAGTTGGTAAAATACCGGGTGGATTTATTAAAAGGGAAGGAAGACCGACAGATAATGCAACTTTAGCAGCGAGAATGATTGATAGACCAATGCGTCCTTTATTCCCTGATGATTTTCGAAATGAAGTTCAAATCGTTAATACCGTTTTAAGTGTTGACCAAGATAATGTTCCAGAACTTGCGGCTTTATTAGGTTCATCATTAGCTACTTGTATCAGTAAAATACCTTTTAATGGTCCAGTTGCAGCAGTTAAAGTTGGTCGTGTTGATGGAAAATTTGTAATTAATCCAACCGTTGAGGAAGCTGAGAAAAGTGATATTGATTTGACTGTTGCGGGTACTATTGATGCGATTAATATGGTCGAAGCTGGAGCTAAAGAAGTATCAGAAAAAGATATGTTAGATGCTTTATTGTTTGGCCATGAAGCCGTAAAAAAATTAGCTGCTTTTGAAATGGAAATCATCAAAGAAATTGGGGAAGAAAAAATGGATTACCCAAAACTAGAGATAAGTGATGGATTAAGAGAAGAGGTTACTAATAAAGTTGAAGATAAGTTAAATGAGGCGCTTCATATTAAAGAGCAAAAAGAAATGTATGATGCGATTGACACTATAAAAGAAGAATTAATCGAAGAATACACGAGTAATAATAGTGAATTAAAAGACGATGAATTGAAAGAACTTTTAACTAAAGTAAGTTTAATTTTTGAAGATGTTCGTTATAAAGTATTTAGAAGAATTATTGTTAAAGAAAAACTAAGAGCGGGAGGAAGAAAGTTAGATGAAATTAGACCTTTAAGTGCCAGCATTGACTTACTTCCAAGAACGCATGGTTCGGCTTTATTTACGAGAGGCGAAACTCAAAGTTTATCAATTACCACTTTAGGGGCCTTAGGAGAAAGCCAAATGCTTGATGGCCTTTCTTTAGAAGAAGAAAAAAGATTTATGCTTCATTATAATTTTCCCCAATTCAGTGTTGGTGAAACAGGAAGATATGGAAGTCCTGGGCGAAGAGAAATTGGCCATGGGGCTTTAGGAGAGAGAGCTTTACTGCAAGTTATTCCATCCGAAGAAGAATTTCCTTATACCATTAGAGTTGTAAGTGAAATCTTAGGTAGTAATGGTTCTTCAAGCCAAGCCAGTATTTGTGCGGGTTGTTTAAGTTTAATGGCTGCTGGTGTTCCAATTAAAGCGCCCGTTGCGGGTATTGCTATGGGTCTTATCACTAATGAAAAGAAATATGTTATTCTAACCGATATTGAAGGAATGGAAGACCATCTTGGGGATATGGACTTTAAAGTAGCCGGAACGAGAAAAGGTATTTGTGCTTTACAAATGGATATTAAGATTGATGGTGTTAATAAAAATATTTTAAAAGAAGCGCTAGATCAAGCGAAAAAAGCTCGTCTAGAAATCTTAGACTTGTATGAAACAGTCATTAAAGAACCAAGAAAAGAATTATCTGAATATGCGCCAAAGATTGAAACATTTACAATTGACCCAGAAAAGATTAAAGATGTTATTGGTCGAGGTGGCGAAATGATTACCAAAATCATTTTAGAAGCTAGTCATGTTAAAACGGTTAATGATAAAAATGCCGTTAAAGTTGATTTAGAAGATGATGGAAGAGTTATTATTTATCATACCGATAAAGAAATAATTAAGAAAACCAAAGAAATGATAGAAGATGTCGTTAAAGAAGTTGAAACTGGTAAAGTTTACAATGGTAAAGTTATTAAAGTTGAAGACTTTGGCTGCTTTGTTGAATTATGGCCTGGTTGTGAAGGTATGGTTCATGTTTCCCAACTTGATTATAAAAGGGTTAATAAACCTAGTGATGTTGTTAAAGTTGGCGATGAAATTATTGTTAAATCTTTAGGATATGATAACCGCGGAAGATTAAATTTATCTAGAAAAGATGCTTTACCTAAGCCTGAAATTAAAGAAGAGAAAAAAGAAAGAAAAGAAAAATAATTAAGAAAGAAGTAGAAATACTTTTTTTCTTTAGGAATAGTTATGAAAAAAGAAAAATTAAATATTGTTTATGAAGATAAATCATTAATCGTCGTAAATAAACCCAGTGGTATGTTAACTATTAGCAACGAAAAAATAAAAGATAATACTTTATATCATCAAGTGTCTCTTTATTTAAAAAAACAAAATAAAAATAACAAAGTTTTTATTGTCCATCGTTTAGATAAAGATACTTCCGGTTTAATTATCTTAGCTAAAAGTGTGAAAGTTAAGGAAATACTTCAAAGGGATTGGGAAAACGTTAAAAGAGGGTATATAGCGATTGTTTCAGGTCATGTTGAAAAAGAAAAAGATACTTTAACTAGTTATTTAATGACGACAAAAACGCATTATGTTTATAGTACCAAAAATAAAAAAGGTAAACTGGCGGTAACAGAATATGAAAGATTAAATTATAATAATTTATATAGTGCTTTAAAAATAAATATTAAAACGGGTAGACGAAATCAAATTAGAGTGCAATTAAAAGATATTAATCATCCCATTGTGGGTGATAAAACTTATAATGATGAAAAAAATAAGCATGTTAAAAGATTATGCTTACATGCTAATTATTTAGAATTTACGCATCCTTTAACACAGAAAATAGTAAAGTTATCTATTGATGACCCTTTAGAATTTAAAAAATTAGTTAATTATTAAAAAGAGAAGGAGCAATCCTTCTTTTAATATTCCGCAATATATAAATCATAGTATTCGTCATAAGTAAGACCCGAATCATGGACTTTAGTTGCTAAATCAACACCTAGATAACGAATATGCCATGGTTCTTCCATATAACCCGTAATAGGGACAAATTCTTCTAAATATCTTAAAATAAAACCATATTTATAAGAGTTATTTTTAACCCATTCAAAGTCTTTATCATCAAGTCTTTGACCAATAACATTAGGGTCATTTAAATCTACTGCTAAACCTAATTGATGTTCACTAGTTCCCGGACGAGCTGAGTAAGTATCAGCCTTTTCTCTGCCATCTTCGGCTACATAATTAGTATATAAAGTATTTTGGAAAGAATAAGAACGATAAGCCGTGGTACTTTCTAAAGTAATACCATCTTTTTGGGCTGCTTCAATAAATTTTTGGTAAGCCTCCGCAGCGACTTTAACCATTTTGGCCCCATTCTTACTATCAAATAAAGTAACTAAGTTTTTAGGAACAAAATCTTTATCGACATAATGAAATTTATTAATTAAAGTGGTTATTTCATCAGGATTTTCAATTCTAATTGGATCCGTATAAAATTCTTTATCTAAATTAAGATTAACATAAGTTACCACTTTATCAATACTTTTATCTTTATTTTTGGCTTGATAATCTTCATATCTTTTTAAATTTTCAATATTAAAGTTTTTAATTTCTAAATATTTGGTAAAATCATTTTGTTTATTTAAATTTAATAATTTCTCTTGATTATTATTACTTAATTTAAAAATATTATTTATCTCTTCAGCTTTATAACCAATTTCTAAATATTTATTAATTTTCGAAATGAAATTAGTATCATTTATATAATCTATTTTTAAATATTCTTCTAAGTAAGCATCTTGATATTGGTTATTTTTAAGAACTTCATCTAAAGTTTTAGAATAATCATCTTTGTAGATTTTATTTAAATTATTTTCTTTGATGACTTTTATCGCTTCTTCACTATAATATTTTTGCGAATTATTACTTCCCAAAATAAGTTTAATTAAAAATAAAATTAAAAAAATAAAAATGAGTAATCCAAGTATTAAAATAGTTAATCTTATAATTCTTTTTTTGGTTCTTCTTTTCATGCTACCACCATAATTATTATATCACTTTCTTATTTTTAATATTTAAAAATATTAAAAATTTGACATAGAAAAAGCTACTACTTAACAGCAGCAGCTTTTACTTGTCTTGTTTCTCCAGTTCTTTCCCAACCTTCTAAGTATTCAAGTGGACTCCATGTATATCTATATTTTGTCACATTTTTACTTGATACAGTTGGAGTTGCTTTTGTGGTATTTCCTTTGGTACATTTAGAATCAGCACCTAAACCGAATTTTGTATAACCGGCAGGACAAGTGTATTCTGTAGTTTTTATACCATTTTGCGTATCTTTTCCTGTTGATACACATTTACCATTTTGATCTTTAAATCCATCAGGACATTTCTTAGAAACATTTTTATTTGGTTCAAATTCTTCTGGGTAACATTTATGATCATTTTCATTTAATTTATAACCATTTTCACAACTATATTCTGGAGTTTTTGTAGTTGTTAATTGAACTTTATTTTCAATATCACATTTAGATCCATTTACTTTACCAGTTGAACAAGTATATGTTGGTGTAAATGGGCCAGAAGATGGGGTAGTTTGATAGCATCTTAGATTAGCGCCACTACCACTTTGAGAAGTTGTACCAGCAGGACAACTATAAGAATATGAGGTAATAATACCATTTTTATATGAGTAAGATGCACCACAATAATATGAATAAACTGTTTTGGTACAATTAGAACCACATGTTTGTTTTACGCTACCACTATATGTACATCCATTATAAGTATAATTATGAGGAGTATTGTAGTAAACGTAATAGGCACTATTCTTTTTATAACATTTTAGGTTTGACCCACTACCACTATATGGACTATATCCACTTGGACATCCATAATTAGCTTTTGATACTTTAGTAAGTTCTCTAGAAGTACCGGAAACAATACATTGACCATTAACTAGACTACCTTGACTACATTTAGCGGTCGCATTAACTTGTTTTGTTTCAGTTTTATAACATTTTAAGTTGGCTCCGCTACCTTCTTGTGAAGTAGTACCTTCTGGACAACTATAATTATATGTTATTTTAGAATTAACGGCGTCTTTAGATTTAACACATTTAGTATTTTCATCTTCCCCAATTTTAGTATAACCATCTTTACAACTATATTCAACAACTTCAACAGGATCAGTTGTGGTACTTGTATCTTTAGTACATGTAACTTTATCTCCATTAACACTCTTTTCGTAACCAGCAGGGCAGTTATAAGTTACCACTTTAGTTGATGCTACGGTACTTTCATCACCTTTTAAACAAATAGTATTCTTACCGCTTCCGCTTTTTGTATAACCAGCAGGACAAGTATAAACGTTTTCTAAAGCGGTATATCCTTGTCTATAACGATATTCTGTAGTTAAATCTTCTGGTTCTACAACAGTTACTTTACAATTACCACTAACACATAGTTGGTTACAACCTAACTCTTCAGTTGTTTTAGCAACTTCAGTTCCACAAACTAGAGTAGTAGTCATATGATATTTACCATTCGTATTAGATACAGTAACATAACTTGCTTCGGTATCACAAGTATGACCATTATATCCAAATGATAAAATTAAATTTTTATCAATTAATTCTTGTAATGTATATTTTAGAGTCATACCATTTTCTGGTAATTCACTAATTAAGAAATATTCTTTAGCAGTATCGTGGAAATATCTAAAGTTTTCAATATATTCCTTAGAATAATAATCAGTATTATTTAAAACATTATTAATATTTCCATTATTATTGCCATTATCGTAATTAACACTTGGATTACTAGATTTATTATTTCGAGCAAATAACCAAATTATTAAGAAAATGATTAAAGCGATTATAACAATTAATATTCCTTTTTTTAGAACATTACCCCAATCAATACTTTTTCTTGGTTCTTCTACGTACATTATTATTCACCGCTTTCTCTAGATAAAGTCATTTCTTCGCCACATGTTTGATTATACACAATGTCTCTAGCGCTGGAAGCTGTTTGGAATAACTCATCCCAAATTTGAAATTCTGGATCATTACCATCACCTAGTGGAACAAATGTAAACCATAATGGACCAACTATATCATCCCAAGCAATGACAAAGTCATTAGCATCTTTAATTTTAGCTCTTTCATTAAATACTGGATCAACAGTTAAAACATTTTCTTCTAAACTTCCTTCAATTGTTTCTAAATGATTTAATGGATTATCCATATTATTTAATGATTTAACCCATAAATTTAAATACATATAAGCTTTATTACTTAAATCTATATTGTATGGATCAGTTATACAAGCTTTAATAATATCTACAAAGCCTTCTAAGAATTCATCTAAATCACTACCAGGCGCAGCAATTTCTCTTAAAGCTTCAATTCTATTTAAATCTTCATTAGTAATACTACTAACACCAGTAATTTTTGTATCAAGAACATGAGTTGCAATTTCATTCATAACATCATTTAAAGCAAGAGATACTTCATCGTTTTTATGAGTCATAATATCTTTATTAGCAATGCCAGCTACAAAACGAGTATAATCGTTTATATTGGCACCATTAAATAAGTTATAGTTTTGTAATAAATGTGCTCTGTTAACAAAATCTACGGCTTCTAGAGTAGTTAAATTTTGAGTAGCTCTCGCATTTTCATAATCATCAATATAATTATAATTAAATCCTGAACATTTAGCATAATTTTCTACTCTCGCATCATATGGAAGTTGCTCTAATAAAGCGATTTGATCTTCTGAGAAGCTAGTAGCCATAAATGGAACAACTGCTTCAGAATAACCTATTTCTTGTAAAGTACTTACAACGGTTGGATTACTATTTTGCATAGCAATAATAACTTCTGGGACTGGAGTAGCCATTGGTTCTGGAGCTGCTTCTAAGTTAGGATCAACATATTCTGTAGTTATATTATTTCCGTTAGTTGTTTTCTTAGAAGAACGTTCTATAAGGTAAGCACCGACTACAGCAGTAACTCCAATAACTCCTGCCAATGTATAGCATACAGCTTTTGCAATAATCCCTTTGTTTTTTGTTGGTTTAGGTATTAGTTTTTCTTCTGGTTTAACAATCATTTTACGGGTTGAATCATTATGGTGTAAATTAATTGGTTCTTTTGTAATTGACCCTTTACCAAGACTATAACTTCCATCTTCATTAAAACTAAATCTATTATCTTCCATTTTTTTACCTCCTTCTGGTAATTTTTTTCCTTCTTCTTTTTTATCATCTTTTGGTATTTCGGTAGTTGTCTTTTCGATTGGTGTTGATTTTTTAGTTTCTTCTGTCTTTTCTTTATTATCTTTTTCCTCTAAATTAAATTCTTTAATTAATTGTTCATCAGCATCTAATTCTAAAGTATCAATTAATTTATATAAATCTTCTAGTATTGTTTCTTTTTCTTGTTCCGTAATATCTTTTTGAGTTAATTTTTCAAGACTTTCTCTAAAAGATTTTTCATTAACCAATATATTATAATATTTAGTTAAATAGTCATATTCTTGTTTAGTTGAATTATATAATTCTTGAATATCTATGTTTTCATATTTTTCTAATATTTCTAAATCACTTTTTAAAATGATAATTTCTTGTTCTATTTCAGTAGTATCATGACTATAAGTTTCTAAAGTTTTTAAATCTCTAATTTTACCATTTAAAGCTCTTTTAAGAGCATTTTTACTAGACCATTTTTTGGTAGCATCTAAAGCTCGTTTTATGTCTTGCAATTTTTCTTTTAGATTAGTCATGCGAGTTTCAACGATATATTCATCAATTAAATTAGGATTAGTTTCAATTAATCTATTAATAACCCGACCATTATAATAACTTACATAACTAACTAATGAATCAATAATTTCATCTTTTTGTTTTTTAGAAATACTAACTTTTGTTAATTTATTTATGTCTTTTTTCATCCGGTCAAAAGTTGTTATCTTATTTTTATATTCTTCATATAAATCTTTTTGACTAGTAAGTTCTTTTCCTAATCTTATATATTCGCTAAATTCTTCTTGAGTCATTTTCTCATCATCTAGCTTTTTCTTTAAAGTGTTTCTTTGTTTTTCTAATTTTGCTATAGTATCCTTAATATTTTTAAGAAAATTATCTAATTTTTCTCTTAATTCACCTTTCATATCAAATCCCCCTTTGTGAATATGTCGTATATAATACTATAATGTAAGGTAAATGTCAAGGAAAAAGTGATAAGACTGGTCTTATCTGTGACTTTTAAATGAAAATGTCCTAATTTTAAATAAGTATTTTTTAGTAAAAATGTCCTATTAAAAAATAATGGAT
>CANRJV010000023.1 GCA_947631045.1 uncultured Bacilli bacterium | reverse complement strand
ATTATAAAACTTAAATTTTGCGTTTTTCACAAAATCATTTTTGTGTGTTATTTTTTCATATTTTTATTTTCAACCTTTTCTCCTTAAATTTTTAATAATTATTTATCTATATTAAAATCCAAACTATATTTTTTGCTTAATTATTTATATTTTAAATTTTTCTATAAAACAAAGAAATCTAATAAAGCTAATAATAAAAATAAAATGCCGGCAATACGAGAATTTTTGACATTTTTTTCAATAGTCGCTTCATCTTTAATTTTTTTTAGATTAACTAAATATTTTTTTGGAGCTAAAAGAAAAAACAATCCACAAATTGCTAAAATACAAGTCAATAAAATTTTAATCATTTTTAAACCACCTCCTTTTATCTATCAATCCACCAAGGAATAAAATTTCTCCGGATATTTCTTATCATAATAGATTACAATATGTTCAATGGGCAAATTTTTTTAAAAACTCACTTGCATCATCTTTATAAGCTTCTTCAACACTTAATTCTTCTAAATATGTTGTATTCCTAGCTTCTATAATTTTTCCATCATTAGTTTCAAATTAAAATATTGGATAATGTTTATCATTTTCTATAAACTTGAACTTGCTTTTTAAGAAATAGTTTATCTGATATTACTCCCAATAATGATATTACAATTAAAATAATTAAATTCCATTGTTTATCTTCTCTCTAAAATATTGTAATTATATACGTTAATTCATATGCATTTTCAATATCTGACGAATTATTAATTGATATTGCGATTTCACGTTTATCGTCATATTCTTGAAATCTTTGTTCTTCTTTATTATTTAAAAATTCTGTATATAATTTATCTGTTTCTTTTTGAAAATCAACTACATCATCACTATATATTTCTTTTAAAACATTATAATTATCATATATTTCATCTAAATTAGTAAAATTAATTTTTATCTTTATTTTTTTTACTTTAACTTTTTGTGGATTTATAGTTACTTCATATGTAATTTCATTATTTCCTTTAATAAATCTATAATCCCATATTGATTTATCTGTTTCTACATAATTATATTTATTCATTAATTGTGTTAAATCATTCTTAAAATTTTGCTCATTATTTTGATAAATTTTTCCTTCTTTGCTAGATATAGCAAAACCTAAAGAAAAAATTAATCCAAAAACAATTATTCTTTCTAGTATTAACTTAACCATTATCATTCACCTTTAATTTTTCATTATCAAAATATATTTTATATATTCTAAATTTTTCTGCTCCATTTTCATTATTACCTTCAAAATCAAAATAATTTTTTGTTTCTTTTAATAATTTGCAATTATCATATTTAAAAATATCATAACCACCATAATTATTTTTAGCAATTATTTTTTCTATATTTCTTTTTAAGTATTCAATCCCATTATCTTCACAAGGTCTAATTAATGTGAAACTATTAGCATTTTTTATAATTGCTATGTTATGAATATTTTTATATATATACATTTCTTTTATACCTCTTATAAAACTATAACCCAAATAAATAAAACTCAAAAAAATTATAATTAAAGCAGTTGAAGCGTCCAAATATAATTTTTGTTCATTCATACCCAATATCGCCAAAATAATTAACACCAGAAAAAAGTCAACTAATGGTCCTATAAAAACTCTAAATTTACCCGCCTTAATGTTTCTTAATAATCGGCATTTTTCATTTACCCAAAAAGTACTGCCAATCAATTATACCACCTATCCTTGCCTAAATTATATAATAAGTATACCCCCCCGGTTTTTTATTTGTCAACACTTTTAATATAAATTTTTAAAACCATTGTACTGGTAAACTTAAAGTACACATTTTTATAAACGAAGGTAAATAAGGTGGGGTAAATATTTCAAATATATAAAAAACTCCCCGAAATATGGGAGTTTTATTTCAAAATGGTGCCCAAGGCCGGACTTGAACCGGCACGAGGTTTAAATCTCGCAGGATTTTAAGTCCTGTGCGTCTACCTATTCCGCCACTTGGGCACTTCGTGCCTTAATTGCTTAAGACAATATTGATTATAACTTTTTTTTCTAATAATTTCAATACTTTTTTCATATATTTTTACTATATTTAAGGTTGACACATTCTTTTTACATATGTTATAATCAATTTGTCCTTTTGAAATGGAGGAATACCCAAGTCTGGTTGAAGGGACCGGTCTTGAAAACCGGAAGGTCGTGTAAGCGGCGCAGGGGTTCGAATCCCTTTTCCTCCGCCATTTTTAAAAGTTATTATCGCGGGATGGTAGCAGTTTGGTAGCTCGTCGGGCTCATAACCCGAAGGTCGAAGGTTCAAATCCTTCTCCCGCAACCATTGGTTCGTTAGTCTAGTGGTCTATGACGCCTGCCTGTCACGCAGGAGATCACGGGTTCAAATCCCGTACGAACCGCCATTTAAAAATTACAAGCTTAGGCTTGTTTTTTTAATGCTTCTATTTCTTCGCTTAAAGCATCAATCATTTTACTCATCATTTGAATTGTTTCATCAATTGAAGAATTATTACTTCCATTATTTTCACTAAACGATCCTGGGGTTTGCGTATTACTTTGTTGTAATTGCCCAATCGCGGCATTTGTACATAAATATTGAGCAATAAGCATTAACCAGTTACCTAAAGCATTTTGTTCATTGGGACTAGATCCTTCTACTAAGACAGAACCAATAGCCACCGCACTTAAGGAAAAAATAGATGGAGGGAAATTATTATATATATTTATTTTATCCCTCCTCTATTTAATCTTATGTCTTAATTTTATTCTCTAGGCATTGACTTATAAGTATTTATAATATTATAATTTAATTACTTGCTGATTTAGTTTAGTGGTAGAACAGATGCATGGTAAGCATCAGAGGACTGTTCAATTCAGTCATTCAGCACCAGATTGATACCAAACTCGGACTAGCACAGTTCGAGTTTTAAAATGATCAAATTCATGATATAATTTTTATAGATTGAATTGATATATTTGTCAATTTAGAAAACACACTTGCATATTGACAATCAATAATTAAAATTAAAGTGTTAGAAATTGAGGTGAAATTTTGAAAAAAGTTTTAGTATTATTTTCAGGTGGAAAAGATTCTATGCTCAGTACAATTTTTTTAATTGAGCAAGGCTTTGAAACTATTTTAGTGCATTATGATAATGCATTAGAACTAGGAAGCAAAAATGTAAAAAATGGTTATCATAGATTAGTAAAAAAATATGGTGAAAATAAAGTAAAATATCTTGGCGTTAAAAAAATCGATGCTATATTTAGAACATTTATTAAAGATTTTTATAATTTAAAAGTTGATGAAATTTTAAAAGAATATGGAAAAATATCATTTTCTCAATTTAATTGTCTTGCTTGTAGATTATCAATGTATGTAACAACGATTATTTTATGTAAGCAATTAAATATTTCATATGTAGCGGATGGTGCTAGAAATAGTCAAATGTTTGCTATTGAACAAGATGATATGCTAAATTTATTTAAAGAGTTATTTAAAGAATATAATATTGATTTATTATTACCTGTTAAAAATTTAGAAAATGATTTTGATGAAAAAAATGAATTACTTGTTAGAGGTATTATTCCCAAGGTGAGCGAAGCAAAATGTTTAATAGGAATGCCATTATATGTTAATGACAGTGAAATTTTAAACGCTTCTATAAATATATACAAAAAATTTCTTTATCCTAAGATTTATGATTTAATTGAAAAATATAAAAATATCGAAATTGGTGATAAATATTTATGATGCAAGATAATAGAAGTAAATATTTTGTTTTTGTCCCATTTTGCTTGCTATCACAAGCTTATCAAGCCCAAGGATTAGTAAAATATGAATGGAAAAGTTCAATTAAGCCTATTATTCAATTGCTGCTAGATAATAATATTAACATAATTCAAATGCCCTGTGCTGAAAGCAGTTTTAACAATAATTTAATAAGACAACCTATGGGATTAGCAAAGTATGATAATAAAAATTTTAACCAGCATTGTGAAAAATTGGCATCTATAGTTGCTAATGAAATAAAAAACATAATTGATTCAAATTATAAAGTGATTGCAATTTTAGGAATAGAACAATCCCCATCTTGTTGTGTAAATTATATATATACAAATCATGGCAATGAAAATAGAAAGGGATTATTTATAGAAAAATTATATGAAAAAATTCAAAATTATAATATACCAATAATAGGAATAAATAGAAAGTATATTAACAAATCTTATAAACAAATAGAATCATTAATAAAAGAATTAAAAGTTATTTAAAAAGTTGTCGGACTTCTTCCTTTAGGGCACCAGAAAGAAAGCTATCTAAACATATTAAAAGTTTAGATTTGAATATAAAAAGTATCAATTTTAAGATAAGTTGGTATTTTTTTATTAAAAAATATAAGCAGATATATTAAGCTATAATAAAAATTTGTATTCCGAAAATTATAAAAAAATTGATTTTTTCGGAATATGTTATATAATATTTATAGGTGATTTACTTATGAAATTAATTAAACGAGAAGGATATTTAAATAAATTGATTAATGTAGTTGGAACCCCGGATATAAAAGTTATAACAGGTATAAGACGTTCTGGTAAGTCAAAACTTTTAGAATCATTTAAGCAATACATTGAAGAAAATATTAATAACTATAATATTATTCATATAAATTATAATTTAAAAAAATTTGCTTCTTTAAAAGATGATCAAAAATTATATGATTATGTTGCTGATAATTATACTCCTAAAACGCATAACTTTGTTTTAATAGATGAAGTCCAAATGTGTAAAAATTTTGAAAATGTTATAAATTGGCTTCACGCTGAAGAAAAATATGATATTTATATCACTGGATCAAATGCCTTTTTATTGAGTAGTGATTTAGCAACCCTTTTTACTGGCAGAACTTTTTCTATAGATGTTTATCCATTTTCCTTTAAGGAATTTATGAAATATTATAACTATGATGAAATTGATATAGCTTTTGATAAATATGTTATAAATGGTGGAATGCCAGGTTCTTATGTCTATAACGATCAAAATGATAAATATAAATATATTGAAGATGTCTATAATACTTTGATTATAAGGGATATTAAGGAAAAATATAATATTAGAAATGAAAAAATATTAAATAATTTAGGAAATTTTTTAATGGATAATATTTCTAATATTACATCAACATTGAATATTACTAAAAAGCTTAATTCTCAAAAAGATTATATAACTGATAAAACTATAAAAAAATATATTGATTACTTTTGTAATGCTTTTGCTTTTTATAAAATAGGAAGATATGATATAAAAGGAAAAAGATATTTAAATTCTTTAGATAAATATTATTTAGCAGATCATTCTTTTAGATATGCTATATTGGGTACGACTAATATAGACTATGTAAGAGTTTATGAAAATATAGTAGCAATTGAGTTACTAAGACGAGGGTATGAAGTTTATGTTGGAACTTTATATGAAAAAGAGATAGATTTCATAGCTCAAAAAAGGAATGAAAAAATTTATATTCAAGTATCTAGTAATCTTAGTGATGATTTAGAAAATGAGACTTTTAAAAGAGAAGTAACTCCATTATTAAAAATTAAAGATGCATATCCTAAATTTTTGATTGCTAGAACTAGACATGATGATTATACTTATGAAGGAATAATAATAAAAGATATTGCCAAATGGTTAGCAAATGATAAATAAGTATTGTTAAACTTTCATCTAATTGCTAAAATACTATTAGAAATTGATACTTAATAGTATTATTTCTAATTTTTAAGGGAAAGTTTGAAATAACCTTCTTTCTCGCACCAGAAAAAATACATCTAGGCTTTTTAAAGTTTAGATTTAAAATATCATCTTTAAAAAAGTTGATATTTTTTTAACAAATAAATATTTTATTTTTGCATATAATAATATAAATACTTGACGTACGTAAAAAAGTACGTTATAATTAAGTTGAGGTAAGAAAATATGAGTACTATAAATATAACTAACGCAAGAGCTAATTTATATCAACTAGTGTCGGATGTAAATGTTGGTTTTAATCCAATTACTATTGTCAACAATAAAGGAAAAAATGCTGTTTTAATATCAGAAGAAGAATGGAAAAATATTGAAGAAACTTTATTTTTATCAAGTATTCCAGGCTATGTTGAAAATATAAATAACATAAAGAATAACGAAAATTGGGACAATGCTAAGGAATATTCAAAAGATGAAGAATGGTAAATTTTATAAGATTAAGTTCTCTAAACAAGCTGAAAAAGATAAAATTAAACTTAAAAGTGCTAATTTAGATAAAAATTGTAAGAGCATATTGAATTTAATGCTTGAAAATCCATTTTGCTATCCTCCAGCTTATGAAAAATTAACTGGAGAATTGTCTGGCTTATATTCTAGAAGGATAAATAGACAACATCGAATTGTGTATGAAGTTGATGAAAATAAAAAAGAGATTCATATTTTAAGAATGTGGACCCATTATGAAAAATTATAAATATAAAATTAACATCTTCCCTATTATTAAAAATAATTCTGAAACTCGAACTTTTTTAAATTATTTAATAAGTTCGAGTTTTAATATTCAATAATTTATGATAAAATGATTTTAGTAATTAAGGGGGGAAAAAATATGAATAAAGAAATAATAAAATCAGAAATTAATGTGAATAACAACAAAATTAATGTTATGAGAATAGGAAATAAAGAATATATTTCTCTTACTGATTTGGCTAGATATGCAAATCCTGAGGAGCCAAAAATTCCAATCCAAACTTGGATGAGAAATAGAGATGTAATTGCTTATTTAGGATTGTGGGAAAAATTAAATAATGAAAATTTCAAAGGTGTCGAATTTACGACCTTTGAATCTTTAGCTGGTAAAAATAGTTTTTATATGTCTCCTCAAAAATGGATTAAAGAAACTAACGCAATCGGAATAATATCTAAATCAGGTAATAATGGCGGAACGTACGCTTGTAGTGATATAGCTTTAGAATTTGCAAGTTGGTTATCTCCAGAATTTAAATTGTATGTTATCCAAGAATTTGAAAGATTAAAAAAGAATGAAGCATATCAATACAAAGTTGATTGGACAGCTAGTAGAATGCTTGCTAAATCTAATTATCATATTCATACCGATTCAATTAAAGAAAATATTATTCCTAAATTAACTGAAAAACAAAAACAATATACGTATGCTGAAGAAGCTGACGTTTTAAATGTTGCTTTATTTGGTATGACTGCAAAAGAATGGCGAGATAAAAATCCTAATATTGAAGGAAATATTCGAGATTATACGGATTTAAAACATTTACTTATTTTATGTAATTTAGAAAATACAAATGCAGAACTTATTAATGATGGGATAAAGCAAAAAGAAAGATTGATAAAGCTTAATAATTCAGCTATTAGGCAAATGAAAATTTTAAAAAATGATAAATCTATAAAAGAATTAGAAAGTTTAAATAAAAAATTAATAGATACTAAATAGTTATGTTAATTTAGAAAACATACTTACATATTGACAAAATTAATTAAAATGATTATATATTCACTAATCATCTTTTTTATTACGTCTTTGCTTTTTTAATTTTTTTGTTGGAGTATCGGTAGCAGAAAGAAGAAATAATTGAGAGGTGCTTCCTATGGTTAAAAGGCGACTAAAATCATTTATTTGATTAAAATCAATTTTACCAGCAGCATCAGTAGGAGCTGTAATACTTAATGTTCCTATCTCTCCTGTTTTGGTATTTAAAAATTGGGAATCATTATAACTAAGTATTTGAATTAAATTTCCCATTGGATAGCATTTATGATCAATGGAGTCAAGGATAACATCCCCATTTGCTTTTTGAAGTATACTTCTATAAAAAGAACGAGGACCTTTAGCAATATGTTTAATAAGACATATATAATCGTTAACTATAAAATAACTAAATTCAGTATATCTAAAACCGAAGTTATATTTTTTATAATCAAATTCCGGAATAATAATATTTAAATCTTCATCAAAAAAATCGATTTTTTCTGTGGAAAAATTAACTCCATATCCATAAGGTAATGAATTATGAAAATGAACATAATCATAATTAATTTCTCGCATAACTCCCGTTTCAGTATTAAATAGTAATTGTTTTTCAACATCATTATCTATAGATCTAATAATAAACATACACTCTTTACGACTTTCAATACTTTCATAATGGGCTGCTCTTATACTTGCTATTAAATCAAAATTAGCATTGTAAAAATAAAAGTTAGTTACTTCTGTATCAATGCTATCTTGACCAATATAGGTAGTTGGATTCCAATAAGGATATCCTTCAATACGAAGATGAGAAATAGATTTACCTGTCTTTAAATTAACAAATAAATGTTTACCAATTTGTTTATCATCAATAGTGTGAGAAAGAGCAATTTTTAAAGTGTCTGCTACAATCTCATAATCTATAACATTTTCTAATTCAGCAACATTTAATTCTCTTATTAATTCTAGACTAGGTGTATATATTTTAATTACACCTTTTTCTATTAAAATTATATTTCCATCATAATATGCAGGTTTAGCTATAATGTTTTCATTTCGTTTTATTGTTATCATATCTAAAGTAGATTGATCATTTACTCCCACAATACATAATTCGTCCTGTTTAATAATAATTAAATGATTATCACTATAATAAATCCATCCTTCAATATCTTTTAAAAGAAATTTGCCGTCGGCATTTATAACACACCTTTTATAATCATAAAAGCGCGCCGAAAAATTATTTTGCTCTCTAAAAACATATAGGTTATTTCCTAAAGAATGTTCAAATTCATATTCATCGGGAACCGGTAAATATTTCTTAGTTTCGATATCATATAATATTGTGTTATTTTTATCTCTTCTTTTCATAATTACATGTAAAGTTCTCTCATCTTGCATACTAACATGGTAAGCATTTCTATCTTCAAATAATACTTCCATTTTATTTAAATCTACTACACTTATATTAGAATATTTTGTAAATACAGCACATAGTCTATCACCCATAGGGAAAATGTCAGTAAAATGACTATATTCTGAACAATCGTATAATTCTTTTCCATTGGTTAGAATTTTTTGACCATTATCTAATACAATAAATAAGTAATCATTTACTTTGTTCACGTCTTTTATATTTATATTTTTATATCCTAACGAAACATTGGAATTATTAACTAGTAATTGATTATCAGACATGGTAATCACCTTTCTTAATCGGTATTTATTATATCACGAGTTTGACAGTTAAAGAAATAAATAATTACCATTTAACCCTGCGTTTATAAGGTTTTATAGTGATTTTTGCTTTGTATAATCATATTGTCACATGATTTATTAATTTTTAAATTTTTTTATCTCTTTTGAATCAAAATTTTTAAATTGAAATTGGATGGAATTTGACAAAATAAATTAGATTAATTATATTATATATATCAAGATAATTGGAGAGGAGTAAAAAAATGCGCAAGTGTATTAGATGTAATGGAGAAATGAAAGAAGAATTTGTTATCACTTCGAAATATGGTATTGCTATTAGGCCTGAAGGAAGGAAATTAAAAGGCATTAAACCTAAATTTAAATGGAGATTTTATGGAAAAGACATATAATAAACTAGTAAGAGATAACATTCCCGAAATTATTAAATCTAATGGAGAAATACCTTTTACAAGAATATTAAACGATGAAGAATATAAAAAAGAATTAGAAAAAAAATTAAATGAAGAATATCTGGAAGTATTAGCGTCTTCTGGAACTGAACGAATTGAAGAATTAGCTGATATGCTAGAAATAATTAAAGCGCTAGCTAAAGAAGAAAATTCTACTTTAGATGAAGTTATTAATATTGCTAAGCAAAAAAGTGCTAAAAGAGGTGCCTTTGACCAAAAAATATTCTTAGAAAAAGTTATCGAAAAAGAGAGCTAAATAAGAACAATAAAACCCGAATCAATTATTCGAGTTTTTTTAGGCATGTTTATGATGATGTTTTCTTTTGTGTCTTTTAAGGCTAAAAATACCAAAGAGACATAAAGAAAGTATAATAACTAAAGCCGAATAAACAATTATACATATCGGACTAGTAAATAAATATTTACCTAAAGATATTTTTATATCGGTATCTAAAAAGACATCTTGACTAAATTCTTGTCCTTGATATGTTATATTGATTGTTCCAATTTTATCGCCTTTTTTATTTTTAAAACTTAAATTATCTACTCCATCAAAATGATATTTAATATTGGTATTATCATAATCATCTGTAAAATAAGTTATATCCTCACTAGCTTTAACTTCATAAGTATTAATGTTGGAATATTTAACTGGAAGTTCTAAAAAAGTTGCTCCTTTCTCAAATAAAACAACATTTTTATAATTATGATTTAAATAACTAATAACACTCAAAGCATCGTCTATATTATCAGGAGAATTTAAATCTCTTTGGGCTCCTAAAGTGATTAAAATAAGTTCTTTACCATCAATATTAATAATAGATGACATACATAAACCGGCATCATCAGTATAACCGGTTTTACTTCCTACTATTTTGGACAAATCATACATGCCACTAGGATTATAATAATCAAGAGTTGTTTTAACTACTAAACCATTACTTAGGGTATATTCTTTTGTACGATAAATTTTGTTAAATAAATCATTTTTTAAAGAATATAACAAAATTTTTAAAACTTCTTTAGCGGTACTATGATGATTATCAATATCATAACCGGTTACATTAGCAAAATGAGTATTTTCTAATCCTAAACTTTGAGCTTTTTCATTCATTAAGTTAACAAAACCTTCGGTTGATCCAGCAAGAGAATGAGCAAGTGCCGTAGTGGCATCCGCCCCACTTGGTAAAATGGAAGCATATAGTAAATCTAGATAGCTCACTTCATCTCCTACTTTTAAACCTGCCACTGAAGCATCAGAAGGTATCTCCGCTAACATACTATCCGTAATCAAAACCTTATCATCCAAATTAGAAATGTTTTCAATAGCGACAATTGTCGTCATTATTTTCGTAAGACTCGCAATATTAATAACATTATCACTACCCTTTTCATACATGATCTCTTCTTTTCCCGGATCATATAACAAAACAGTTGGCGATAATAAATCAGTAAGCTCAAGTGCCCAAACCCTAAAGGGTAACAACATCAAAATAAATAATATCCCTATCTTTTTCATAATAACATTATAGCACTAAATTTTTATTTTGAAACCAAAAAATTGCATGTCAAATAAATTTGCTAGATTTTTAAATAGGTTCTTTGCTAAAATTAAAGAAAGGAGAAAGATATGAAATTTTCAGAAAAGATAATTAATATTCGGAAAGAAAAAAATTTAACCCAAGAGGAATTGGCAGAACTCTTAAATGTATCCAGACAAACAGTATCAAATTGGGAAACTAATAAATGTTATCCTGATATTGAAACTTTTATTTTAATTAGCGATAAATTTAAAATATCCTTAGATGTTTTATTAAAGGAAGATAAAGAAATGATTAAAAAATTAAATAAAAAAATATCTAAAGAAACCATCATTATTTATTGTATTCTCTTTTTAACAATCCTCTTTTTAGGAGGAATTATTGGTTATGGTATCTGGGATAAATATAAGACTGATCAAGCAATTAATTATTTTAAAGAAAAAATAACCGAAACCGATTCCATTATCGTGGCAGACCGTTTATATCAAAATGCCGAAGAGTTTATTAAGGAAAATAATTCTAATTATGGTATTATTACCACCATTACTAATAAAGAAGAAATAGAAACATTTACAACTTATTTAAAAGATATCGCTAAAACAGATGCTAAGGGAGATTACGATAAAATTCCTCGTTATTTAGTAAAATTTTTAAATAAAGATAAAGAAATTATTAGTGAATTAACTATGAACCCTTTAAAAATCAAGGGTGTAAATACCAATTTAGATACACCAAATTTAGTTTTTGAGAATTTTTTAAATACCAATTATAGATTACCTCTTTTTAAATTAAATAAAGATATTGAAAATTTATTTAATAAAACCACCAAAATTTATTTAGTTTATAATAAAGAAGAAAGTTGGATAACTGATCAAGAAAAGATTAATGATATTATTACCGAGATTGGCAAAATGAATGTGGAAATCAATGTTTCATATACTACTCTTGCTTATATGAATGATTTAAAAATGGAATTTTGGAATGATAATCAATCTTTAATTAAAATGTCTAATTTAAATTTTACTTATAATGATGACCATTATACGTTAATTCCGGCTAACTATACAAATTTTTTAAAACATATTGTTTAATGTCCGCATAATTCTCTTTACAAATCTTCAACTTTCATTTATGATTAAATTATAGTTAACATAGTTGTATCCCTTAATAAGTGTTTACCAGTTTTGTCCAATCCCCCGATTAGTATACTGCTAAACGATTAACTTTAAGAAAAATACTATGTTAACAAAAAAACTTCAATTTTTTTGAAGTTTTTTATTTTAGTTAAAAATACCTAAATAATATTTTTTCTTACCTTTTTTGATTAAATAAACCTTTTTATCAATGGCTCCATCTTTAGTTACTAAATACATATTATCCGTTATTTTTTTATTATTTAAACTAATAGCATTCCCATTAATAAGCTCTCTTGCTTCCCTTTTGCTTTGACAAATGTTTCCCGTTACCAGTAAATCTTCTAAAGGCATTTCTTTTTCAATGGTAATATGCTCCATATCTTTAAAATTAGTTAAAATATCTTCACTAGAAAGATTGGTTATATCTTCCGAAAATAAAGCTTTACTCATATTTTTAGCTTTATTATACTCTTCTTCCCCGTGTAAGAAAGTAATAATTTCTTGAGCTAATATTTCTTGAGCTTTTCGAAGTTCGGGTTTTTCATTATGTTCTTTTTGAATATTCTCAATTTCTTCTTTATTTAAGAAAGTTAATTTCTTTAAATAATCAATAACTACTTCATCACTCGTATTAATTAAATATTGGTAAAGTTCATAGCTAGATGTTTTATTTTTATCAAGCCATAATGCATTACCTTCGGTTTTCCCAAATTTAACGCCATTGGCATCTAAAACTAAAGGCATCGTCATTCCATATAATTCGACATCTTCTTTTTTTCTAGCTAGTTCAATTCCCGTTGTAATATTTCCCCATTGATCAGAACCAGCCACTTGTAAAGTAACTCCTTTATCTTTATATAAATGAACAAAATCCATACCTTGTAAAATAGTATAAGCAAATTCACAAAAAGTTATTCCCGATTCTAAACGTCTATTAATAATATCTTTATCTAACATATAATTAACATTGATATATTTACCATAATCTCTTAAAAAATCTAAAACTGATAAATCTTTAGTCCAATCATAGTTATTAACAACTTCAAAACCAAATATTTCTTTCGCTTGTTTAGTTAAACCAGCAACATTTTTTAAAACATCTTCTTTGGAAATCATTTGTCTTTCTAAGGATGGTTTAGGGTCTCCGATTAAACCAGTAGCGCCCCCAATAAGTAAAATAGGTTTATGACCATATTTGGCTAATCTTGTAGCAATCAAAAATGAGGAAAAATGACCAATATGCATAGAATCAGCCGTGGGATCAGTCCCAATATAAAAAGTTAATTTTTCTTCATTTAATTTTTTTTCTAATTCGGGACTACTTATATCTTTAACAAGTCCTCGCCATTTTAAATCTTCAAAACAATTCATTTAAATCTCCCTTCTCAAAAATTAAAAAAATTCAAAAACTAAGGTTAAGGACGAAGAATACTCCGCGGTACCACCTTAATTCATGAATTTAATCATACACTTGTAATCTTTAACGGAAATTACCCGTTTTAACTCCGGAGTTGTAAATTCCTTCTTCGTTAACACTTAAATTATATAATTTTTCTTTTTATAATTCAATATCCACATTATGATATATTTCCGTTACATCATCAATTTCATCTAACATATTGTATAATTTTTTAAAT
The DNA here is from genome assembly GCA_947631045.1 of uncultured Bacilli bacterium. Classification (GTDB taxonomy): domain Bacteria; phylum Bacillota_I; class Bacilli_A; order RF39; family UBA660; genus SIG200. The sequence continues at coordinate 8,865 of CANRJV010000023.1, read as the reverse complement.
GTTTCAGCATCTTCACCATCTAAAGTTATTTTTTCTTTAGCAAACATTCCTACTTGATCAATAAGATAATCGACATCGGGAATTAACTTTTCGACAACATCTTTAACTTTATCATGGTCATTAGGATGCATCGAAATGGTAACTTCACCATCTTCATTTTCATAATCAATTAAATCAATCCCCGCATTTAATAATTCTTCAAATAATTCCTCTTCTTTATCGGTTTTAAAATCTAATATCCCTAAATAATCGTAATTGTAAGAAACTGAATTAGTAACTCCTAAACTCTTGCCAACTTTATTAAAAGCCGCTCTTACTTCCCCAACAGTTCTATTAACATTATCGGTTAGGCATTTGATAATTAAAGTAGAAGCTCCAGGTCCAAAACCTTCATAGACTACTTCTTGGTAGTCTTCTCCTCCCACTCCTTTAGCCTTATCAATCGCTCTATTTATAATGTCACTAGGCACTTGTTGCTTTTTCGCTTTTTCAATTATTCTTTTTAAAGAAATATTCGCATCCGGATCCGGTAATCCTTTCTTGGCAGCTAAATATATTTCTTTTGCAAAAGTAGTATATATTTTGCCTCTTGCTGCTCCCGTCTTTTGAATACTATACTTTCTTACTTCATACGCTCTTCCCATTATAACCTCCTATAAAATTTTTAAACTTCTAATAAATTCATAAACAAACTGTTTATTATTAGTATTCTTTTTAACATATTTAATTTGTTTAAATAAACTATAAACATTAAAATATGTCATTTTCTCTTTTACCATAGTATATTCTAAGGATTTTAAAATAAGTTCTTTATTATCTTCAGCCTTAAAATATCTTTTGACTTTCTTTAATAAATCCTTATCGGCATTCCTCGTTAATGTATTATACCAAAAATCAGAGTACTTTTTAAAGATAAAATTGTAACCATCGTAATTTTTTAATACTTTTAAAGTATCATAATAGCCTAGTTTAATATTTTCATTAATCTTATTTTTATTAACATTAAGCATACTTCCCAGCATTCTTGAAGGACTAATAGTAACAACTTTACTCTTATCTTTTATTCTTCTACTAAAGCCAATTCCATGAACTTCAACAGAATAAATCTTATCATAGCCCTTATTTAATAACATATTAATGGGATTATTATCATAAAATCCGCCATCAAAATAATATTTATCATCAATCATTTTTTCCATTTTAAATAAAGGCAAATTACAACTGGCTAAAATATATTCGGGTATTTTTCCCTTTTTCATATCCTCTTTAAAAAGATATAAGGGTTTTAAATCATTAACTCTCACCGTTACTAACCCATAATCCATCTTACTATTTCTAATTTTATCTTCATCAATCATTTCTTTTAAAACATTTTTTAAATTGGAATTGTTAATGCCTTTATTTTTAATAACTAAAGTCATTTGTTCAATACCATAAATAAGCTCTTTAAATTTTTGTTGATTATTAACACTATCTGTATATTTTGTCTTAAAATCTAGTAATTTACCAACATCAACATTTTTCCAAAACTCATATAGTTCGGCTTCTTTACCACTAACAATTAAAGCTGCATTAAAAGAGCCAATGGAAGTACCTACAACTCCATTTAATTTAATACCACATTTTTTAAAAGCTAAATAAGATCCTACTTGATAAGAACCTTTAACTCCTCCTCCTGCTAGTACCAGACCAATCACTCTATCACCCTACTTTTTTAAAAATACTATTGGTTTAGCTATAAATCTAGCTAAAACTCTTTTTTTGTTTCTATTTTTTAATCTTCGATAATAATTATATAAGGAATCTGTTCGGTAATGAATTAAATTCTCTAAATCATCACTATCTGTTAAGATAGGACTATTATATTTTTTTTCTAAAAATAATCTAGATAAAACATATTTCCAACTTAGACCATAATATTTTAAAATATTTTTAAGAATATCATTATAGACAACTCGTCCTTCTTCACCCATACCAACATTAAAAACTTTTTTATTTAATTCTTTTTGATGCGAAAGAGCTTTAATAAAAGCATAAGCCGTATCTTCTTTAGTAGTTACCTCGACAACTAAATTTTTCTTTATTCCATAGATAAAAGGCTCATCCTTTAAGTTACTTAAAACTAAAGGTAAGCGAAAGATTGTATAGTTATTTAATTCTTTTTTGATTAATTTTTCTACCTTATATTTATTTAAACTATAATTATCTAGTTCACTCTCTTTTATTTTTTCTTTAACTGAAGCCCCTAGAGAAAAATCATAGACAGAAGTTGATGATGCATAAAGTAAATAACATTTATCATTTACTTCTTTAATTTTCTTAATAATATTTTCAGTTCCGTTATATTCAATGATTTCCCCTAAAGTTTTATGAAAATCCCCTAAAGGTGGAACAAGACCCGCTAAATGAATAATATAATCATGCTCTTTAACTAAAGATTCCATTAAAGTAGAATCCAAGACATCACCATAAATTATATTAATTCTATTTTTATATTTTTTTAATTTTTTAATTGTTTTTTTGTTATTTAAATCTAAAGCGGTTATTTCATACTTACCTTCCATTAGTAAATATTTTATTACATTTAAGCCAATCGCTCCAGCCGCTCCAGTTACTAATACTTTTTTCATATCATCACCTTTATACTAACAATGTAATAATTAATATTACTCCTCCTACAATTATACCATAAATAACATCTTTTTTCTTTAATGATGTTTTAATTTCGTTAAATAATTCAAAAAATAAAATATATAAAAGCATTCCAAAAGTTAAGGCTAATAAAATACTAACTACTTGTTCATTTAAAGTACCAAAGAAAATCATTATTAAAGCTCCTAAAAAAGAACTTAAACATAAGAAACCTAAGAGTATTTTACTATATTTTTTAGCTTTTAAGGAACTACCTATTTGAAAACCCAAGGGGATATTATGAAGTGAAATACTAATCATCATTAATAATCCTGATAAAAAATTATTAAGTGTCACATTATATAAAGTTAATCCCTCTAGCATATTATGAATAGCTAAAGCAATAATGGTAATTATACCAATATGATTTAAATGTTCTTCATGATCATGCTTATCGCAATTTTGATGCTCATGGTGATGATGAGGAATTAATTTATCAATGACAATTAATGTTAAAAAGCCTATGATTATCGGAATAATTAAATAAAGATTTTTAGTTTTAATAATTTCCGGTAACAAATCAAAAAATAATAATCCTATCATTACAACAAAAGCTAAAGAATAGATAAATAAAGATATTTTTTCTTGATATTTTTGATTTTTTAAAATAATTATACCGACTAAAAAAAATAATCCAGTTAAAAATGTAAAAATTAAACCTAATATCAAATTAATCACCAATTAAATTTTAACATTAATGCATTAAAAAAGATAGCAATATTTGCTATCTTATGGAATTCTAACACATTCGGCTTGATCAAATTTCAAAGTACCTTTAGCAGATTTACCCGCATTATAATTTTGATTAAATCCTTCATAATTTCTAAATATCAAACTAATATCCCATTTTTGCTCCGTAAGTTTATTATCTTTTTTCTTATTTCTAATTTTAGCGGTAGCAACAACATTATCCTCTCCTACTTTAAGAGGAACTAAATCAATAAGATATGTTTTAGAATTATCTTCATCAAAACCATGTAATCGAAGCATCACTTCTGGTTTTTGATTTTGATTAGTAAAGCTATTTTCTTGTAAGTTAAATATAACATTATAAGTACACTCTGTTGTATCGCCATTCGATTTAAGAGCAATTGATGAATGAACCGTGGTACTTTCTATCTCTTTATAATAATCTGGCTTGCCAATTGAAGTTTTAGCCATATCATCAATTGTAACAAATAAGTCAACAGATCCAGCATTAACCGCTGTTAATAAAGCATCTACTTTTTCATTAGCGCAGTGTTCATTACACTTGCCATCACCATCTGGATCACAGTTTAAATCACATTCACCATCATGATCTGAGTCAATATTAACATCTGGTTCTTTATCCCCATCAGTATCACAGTTAAATTTACATTTTTCATCTTTGTCATCATAACAATTTAAGGTACAATGGTCACCATCATAACAATTTTTATCGCAATTGCCATCTTTATCAGTATCACAATTTTTAGTACAGAAATTTTTACCATTTTCATAACAATTGGCATCACATACGTTATCGTGGTTATAATCACAATCTTTATCGCACTTGCCATCATTATCTAAATCACAATTAGTTTGACAGCTACCTGTATTATTTGGATCACAATTTAAATCGCACTTACCATCACCATTAGTATCGCAATTCTTAGTACATTTTCCTTTATCATCAGTACAATTTAAATAGCAATTATTATTTTCATCAACACAGTTTTTATCACAAACTTTATCATTATTAGTATCACAATTAGTTTGACATTTTCCTGTATTATCTGGATCACAATTTAAAACACATTTACCATTTTCCATACAGTTACGATCGCAAATTCCATCATGGTTATCATCGCAATCTTTTTCACAATAGCCTTTGCAATTTTCATCACAAGTACCATTACCATCGGTATCGCAATAAATATCGCACTTGCCATCGCCATCATTATCACAATTTAAATTGCATTTACCATCATCATCAGTATCGCAGTTTATATCGCACTTACCATCATCATTCGTATCACAATTTAAATCACATTTACCATCTTTATTGGTATCGACATTCATATCTGGTTTATTATCTTTATTAGTATCACAATTCAAATCACATTTGCCATTACCATCAGTATCACAATTTAAATCGCATTTACCATCATTGTCAATATCAACATTCGTATCAGGATAGCCATCGCCATTGGTATCACAGTTTTTATCACATTTACCATCACCATTGGTATCTTGACCTGTAAGATTTTTATCTGGTACTCCATCACCATCAGTATCACAGTTAACATCACATTCGCCATTACCATCAATATCAACATTTAAATCTGGTCTATTATTACCACTAGTATCACAATTTAAATCACAATCACCATCACCATCGGTATCGCAATTTAAATCGCATTTACCATCATCATCAATATCAACATTTAAATCAGGGAAGCCATCGTTATCAGTATCACAGTTTTTATCGCACTTACCATCATTATCTAAATCTTGATTAGTAACATTCTTATCAGGTTTACCATCGCCTTCAATACAAATATCAGATTTACCATCGCCATTGGTATCTAAACAAACTTCTTTCTTATGACCATCCGAGTCATCTTTGGTATCACAATTTAAATCACACTCATCATCGCCATCAATATCAATGTTTAAGTCCGGAATCCAATCACCATTAGTATCCACATTTATATCGGGCTTTTTATCATTATTGGTATCACAGTTAACATCACATTTACCATCGCCATCTAAATCAACATTATAATCTGGAATATTATCATGGTTAACATCACAGTTTAAATCACATTTATTATTACCACTAGCATCTTGAACTACATTTTTATCGGGTTTTTTATCATTATTGGTATCGCAATTAACATCGCATTTACCATCACCATCTAAATCAATATCATAATCAGGCTTACCATCTTTATTGGTATCAATATTGGTATCAGGAATTCCATCACCATTAGTATCAATATTTAAATCTGGTTTACCATCACCATTTAAATCAATGTTATAATCAGGAATATTATCACCATCAACATCACAATTTAAATCACATTTACCATCACTATCGGTATCTTGATTTATTAAATTAAAATCCGCAACACCATCACCATCTAAGTCAATATTAAAAACAGGTTTACCATCATTGTAGTTTCCATAAGTAATATTAACATCGGGAATTCCATCACCATTAATATCAAGATTAGATCCGGCACCTGAAAGCCAACTACGGCCAAAAAGCTGCATTGTAAATGTAGTTAAAATTAAGATTAAACATAAAAGCATAATTATTACCATTATAACAATAGATAATAATCTTTTCTTTCTTAATTCTTCAGAATTAGTAATAGCTTCTGAATCATAATTTTCATAATTTTCTGGCATCTAACTTACCCCCTCACTATTAACCGCTGCCGTACCATTCTTTTTTACCTCTGGCACAGCATTTCCAGTTCCTTGACCTTCTTTAGGAGCACTTTTAACAGTTAAGCTTAAATTCAAAGCTTTTTCTTGTTGATCTTCTTTTGTATCTTTTTTTAACCAAAAATATATATCATACGTTTTAGTAGTATCATTATTACTTTTTTTACCAATTTCATCATAAATAATGGGATATGAATCACTACTACCATTTTCGCCAACTAAATCGGTGATAGCTACATAAAGTGGAGCTTGTTCATCATTGCCAAATTTAAGCCATTTGCCATCATGTTGAATAGCAATAATAACATTTTTTAAATCTGCATCATTACTGCCGTTTACATTTGCTGCCGTTCTTTTAATGGAAGCACCGAAAACCGCATCGACATTACTTTTATTTGTAACCGTCAATGTTATTTTATTATTGGTATTTGCAGCGGGGCTAGTTGCACTAACTAGATCATTTTCGTTTTTTATGCTTTCATAAGATCCGTTTGCATCTGGCATCAACTCTTGCCCTTCTAACTTTGAACTTACGGATGCCTCAACTTTTAAAGTTCCAGTAGATATAGTTTGAATACTACTTTGAGTTTGCACTGAAAAAAATGAAGAATATGAAACATTCATCGTCACTAAACTTAAAGCAACAATTGATCCAACAACTATTGCTGTACTTCGTTTTAATGTTTTACCAGATACCATCTACGTCACCTTATTTTAAGTTTATCACATTATTATTTTTTGGACAACCTCTAAATTTAAAATTTTTGGACATTTTTTCAAATTTTTAAAACTTAAAGTTTACATATCCTCTTCTCTAATGCTATAATATCTTGGTTAAACGGGTGATTTAGATGGAAATTAGAAATGTTGCAATTATTGCACACGTTGACCATGGTAAAACGGCTTTGGTTGACGAAATATTAAAATATGTAGGCACTTTTAGAGAAAATCAAGATGCCACTAATTTTTCAATGGATTCAAATGAAATTGAAAGAGAAAGAGGTATCACTATTTTAGCGAAAACTACCTCTATTATGTATAATGGTGTAAAAATAAATATTCTTGATACTCCAGGACATGCCGATTTTGGTGGCGAAGTTGAAAGAATCATGAAAATGGTAGATGGGGTTATTCTAGTAGTAGATGCTTATGAAGGACCAATGCCTCAAACAAGATTCGTTTTAAAAAAAGCTATTGATGCTGGGGTTAAACCTATTGTAGTTATTAACAAAGTGGATAAACCAACGGCTCGAATTAAAGATGTTGTTGACGAAGTTTTAGGATTATTTTTAGATTTAGGGGCTAGCGATGAACAATTAGATTTTAAAGTAGCTTATACTAGTGCTTTAAATGGGACATCAAGCTTAGATCCTGATTTAAGCACACAAGAAAAATCTTTTAAATGCGTTCTTGACTTAATTGTTAATGAAATAAGTAAACCATCTGGTGATGAAAATAAGCCATTCCAATTTCAACCTGCTCTTTTAGATTATAATGATTATGTCGGAAGAATTGCTATTGGTAGAGTCTTTAATGGTAAAGTTAAAGTTGGTCAAATGGTTAATTGTCTACGTCTTGATGGCACTGAAAAAAGTTTTAGAGTTCAAAAATTATTTGGCTTTACCGCTCTTTCAAAAGAAGAAATTCAAGAAGCAAAAGCCGGTGACATTTGTGCCATTGCGGGCCTTGAAGATATTTCCGTTGGGGAAACCATTACCGAAGTCGGAAATCATGAGAAACTACCAATCATTCATATTGATGAGCCTACCTTACAAATGACTTTTGGAGTTAACACTTCTCCATTTTCGGGAAATGATGGGAAGCTTCTAACCTCTAGAAAAATTGAAGAAAGACTTATTCGGGAAACCCAAAAAGATGTTAGTTTAAAAGTTGAACAATTAGACAGTGAAAATTTCTTAGTCTCTGGAAGAGGCGAACTTCATTTATCTATTTTAATTGAAAATATGCGAAGAGAAGGATTTGAACTTCAAGTATCTAAGCCTAAAGTTATTATTAAAGAAATTGATGGGGTTAAATGTGAGCCATATGAAGACTTACAAATTGAAGTGGAAGATGAATATATGGGCGGCGTTATTGAAGAATTAAGTGAACGTGGAGCTATCATGGAAAATATGACCCATTTAGGAAACTTAACGAGAATTACCTACTCTATTCCTTCTCGTGGCTTAATTGGTTTTTCGACTAACTTTATGACTTTAACTAAAGGTTACGGTATTATGAACCATACCTTCAAAGAATATGCTCCAATTGCGAGTGCCGTAGTAGGTGAAAGAAAATTAGGTGTTTTAGTTTCATCTGAAACAGGAAAAGCAACAGCTTATGGTATTGGGCAACTAGAAGATCGTGGCGTTATGTTTGTAGAACCCAATACCGAAGTATATGAAGGAATGATTGTTGGGGAATGTAATAGAGATAATGATTTAGCCATTAACATTGTTAAAGGTAAAGAACTTACTAACACCAGAGCGGCTTTCTCAGATAAAACTGTCGTTTTAAAAAGACCAAGACCTATTACTTTGGAATATGCTCTAGAATATATTAATCAAGATGAACTTGTTGAAGTTACACCAAACTTTATAAGACTTAGAAAAGTAATTTTAAATACTGAACTTCGAAAAAAAGCTGATGCCAAAAAATAGCGTCAGCTTTTATTTTGCTCAAATAAAAATCCACGCCTAAAAGACGTGGTTTTTCGCTAAGGCCTATAAGGCCGGTTACTGGCGGCCTCCATTTGGA
>CANRJV010000022.1 GCA_947631045.1 uncultured Bacilli bacterium | reverse complement strand
GCTTCTCTAACACTTCGTCGATGCCTACGCGTATAAGGGACTTTCACCCTCTAGCTAAATGTCATGCACGACACACTCTAAAAAGAAATCAACATCTGATTTCTTTTTTTATCTTCGATCACTATTAAATATCGCAATTAGTCGAATTATTTCTAAAACACTAGTTAAGACACTCGCTACATAAGTTAAAGCCGCCGCCGTTAACATCTTTTTAACTCCAATTGCTTCTTCATTATTACTAATCTTTAATTTTTCTAATTCTTTTTTGGCTCTTTTACTAGCATCAAATTCCACCGGTAAAGTGATAAGTTGAAATAAAAGGCCAATGGAAATTAAAGCAATACCAATATAAAATATTTGAAAATATTCTGTTAAAAGGCCAATGAAGATGACAATCCAAGAAAATGAGGAAACTAAATTTACAACCGGAACTAAAAAACTTCTAATACGCATAAATGTATAATTTTCTTTATCTTGAATAGCATGACCACATTCATGGGCCGCAACAGCCATAGCGGCAATCGATTCGCCTTTAAAAATATCTCTTGATAGCTTAATTACTTTCCGACTTGGATCATAATGATCAGTTAAATTACCACTAGTTTCCACCACATAAATATCATCAAGACCATTAGCGTCTAATATTTTCCTGGCTACTTCAAAACCACTTATTTTTTTACTATTTCCTAATTTTTTATATTTACCATAAGAAGTGCTAATATTTATTTGCGCAATTATAGGAATTAAAATAATAACTATATAAAATACCATATCCATTAAATAAAAATTCATTATTTTACCTCATATATTGTTCCTTCACGAGTATCTTTTAAGATAATTCCCTTTTGGAGCAATTCCTCTCTAATATTATCAGCAAGTTCATAATCTTTATTCATCTTGGCAGTATTTCTTTCTTCAATTTTGGCTTTGATATATTCTTCATCAACATCTTTTTTTTTATTTTTTGTTAAATCTAGACTAAGAACTTCATCAAAATCTTTAATTAAAGTATATTTGGTATAATCATTGCAGTCACTTTTTAAAACATCATAGAGAACAGAAATGGCATTGGCAGTGTTTAAATCATCTTCCAAAGTACTTTGGAATTTTTCTTTAAATTCTTGATATTTGTCTTTTTCTAATTCTCCATCTTTGTTTAAATAAAGAACTTTATTTTTTAATTTTTTATAAGCACTTTCAGCCCCATCTAAATTCTCATAAGAAAATGTTAGTTGTTTTCGGTAATGACTTTGCAAACACATAAACCGGTAACTTAAAGGATTATAGCCTTTCTCTATTAAAGTGGAAACAGTTAAAGTATCTCCTTTACTTTTACTCATCTTGCCACTGGCATCATTTAAATGTTCCCCATGCACCCAATATTTACACCAAGGATGCTCTAAGAAACTAACTGATTGAGCAATTTCATTAGTGTGATGAGGGAAGATATTATCAACACCACCACAGTGAATATCTAAATATTCTCCTAAGTATTTAATACTAATTCCGGAACATTCAATATGCCAACCTGGATAACCTTCCCCAAAAGGGCTATCCCATTTTAATTCTTGCGAATCAAATTTGCTTTTAGTAAACCATAAAACAAAATCAGCTTTATTCTTTTTATTTTCATCTACTTCAACCGTATCTCTAACTCCCCCGATTAAATCATCAGTATCTTGATTAGTTAAAGCATAATAATTTTTTAACTTAGAAGTATCAAAATAAACATTACCACCTGCTTTATAGGCATAACCAGTATCTAATAATTTTTCAATTATTTTAATATATTCGGAAATATTTTCCGTAGCGGGACTAATAATTTCTGGTTTTTTAATGTTTAAGAATTCAAAATCTTTAAAGAAAGCATCAGTATAAAAGGCCGCAATGTCTAAAACACTTTTATGTTCTTTTTTGGCACTTTTAACCATTTTGTCATCACCAGTATCAGCATCACTAGATAAATGGCCAACATCCGTAATATTCATACATCTTTTAACATTATAACCAACATATTTTAAAGTTTTCTCTAAAATATCCTCCATGATATAAGTTCTTAAATTCCCAATATGGGCATAATGATAAACGGTTGGCCCACATGTATACATGGTAACAATTTCTTTATTCCAAGGAATAAATTCTTCGATTTTATGACTAAGAGTATTATATAAATACATAAAATCCTCCTTTAACTAAGTCTCTCTATAACTTTTTCCCGACCAATTAAATAAATTTCTTGTGGAAGTTCTGGTCCATGTTCAATACCACTTATTTTAATTCTAATTGGCATGTATAATAGTTTTCCTTTAACACCAGTTTTTTCTTTTACTTTATCAATAACTTCTCCAATTGCTTCCACATTCCAATCTGGTAAAGAGGCAAGTTCTTCTTTATAAGTTTTAATTACTAAAGGAATATTTTCATCACTTTCTAAAAATTCTTGATTTTCTTTACTAATAGTAAATTCATCATTAAAGAAAATATCTACAACCTCATTAATTTCTTTACCATAAGATATATGATCTTTATAAGTAAGAAGTAAGGTATTTACCCATTCTTCACTTTTATCATGAACATCATAAGTTAAGAATGGTCTTACAAATTCTAAATATTTTTCATCTGGTAAAGTATTAATATATTTATGATTAAACCATTGTAGTTTCTTTATATCATATGTAGCAGGTGATTTACTAATTCTTTTAATATCAAAATCTTTAATTAATTCTTCCATTGTAAATACTTCTTTATTTTCAGAAGGACTCCAACCAAGTAAAACTAAATAATTAACAATAGCCTCTGGTAAATATCCCTCTTCATATAAATCCATAAAAGAAGCATCACCATTTCTTTTAGAAAGTTTATTGCCATCGCTACCTAAAACCATTGGGACATGGATATAAGTTGGGGCTTCCCAACCAAATGCTTCGTATAATAAATTATATTTTGGTGTTTGAGATAAATACTCATTTCCTCTAATAACATGAGTAATATGCATTAAATGATCATCAATAACATTAGCAAAGTTATAAGTTGGATAACCATCACTCTTAAGTAATATTTGGTCTTCTAAAACACTATTTTCAACTCTTACATCGCCATAAACAACATCATGAACAACACTAACACCTTCTTTAGGCATTTTTTGTCTGATAACGTATTTTTCACCTTTCGCTAATTTTTCCGCAATCTCTTCTTTAGATAAATGGGAACAACGACCATCATACATAAAAGGTTTATGCTTCTTATCAGCAATTTCCCGCATTAAAGATAATGTTTCTTCCGTACAAAAGCAATAATAAGCCACACCTTTCTCGACTAATTCTTCCGCATATTTTTTATATAAATCTAATCTTTCACTTTGAATATATGGACCATATTCACCTTTATTTTTAGGACCTTCATCAATATCCATATTACATAATTTTAAAGTATTATAAATAAAGTCGATGGCTCCTTCTACTTTTCTATTTTGATCGGTATCTTCAATTCTTAAGATAAATTCTCCACCATCATGTTTCGCTACTAAATATTCAAAAATAGCAGTTCTTAAATTACCTATATGCATAAAGCCTGTTGGGGATGGAGCAAATCTTGTTCTTGATCCCATAATATCACTTCCTTACTAGTTATTTTACCATATAATCTGAGGTTTTTCATTAAAAAAAATAGAAACCACTTTAGTTTCTATTCATAATTTAATTTTGTTTTTTGCTCTTTTTAAATTTAGTTAAAACTTTATTTAAAATTGTTTTATTTTCTTTTTTAATTTCTTTATCTTCTACTAAGGCAAAATTAGCATTAATGGTTGTTCCTAAAACTCGGTTAATTACATCTGCCACTAAAAATGGATCACTAATCATACCATTTTCTATACCACTTTTTAATTCCTCTTTTAAAGCATTGACGACCTTCTCTTTATTATCTTCTTTATTTAAAATTTCATATAAGGCCACTATATCATAATTATAATCCGTTGCCCGGCCAATAATTCTAGCCATTAAAATAGAAACACCCATTTCTCTTAAAAGTTTATTATGATGAATAAGTTCTAAAGCCTTTAATTCTTCTTTATCATAAAGAGTATTAGCAATCGCCGCAATTTCCAAACTATAAGGACTATTTATCCACAGAATAGAATCAATTATATCACTTTTCTCTTTTTCGGTTACTTCATTAATTATTTGCGCCGCACTTAAACTATATTCAAGAGATGACACAGGATATTTCAATAAAGCACTAGCATCATTAAAATTATAATCTTGACGAGAATTATTTAAAATACATGCAGAATCCATTAAAAAATCCGGCTTCCTTAAATTATCTGATTCTAAAACTTCTAATATAAAATGAGCAGTTTCCCTATTATGAGCATTTAAGAAAGTCCTAGCTTTAGTCAAATCAATATCTAGATAACTTCTTAGACAATAGGCAAAATAATCACAAATATTATTAGCTTGAAATACTTCATTACATTGTAGTATTAAATCAGCACCTTTAAAGAACACTTCAATTTGGGAAAAAGAACTATTTTCTCTTAAAAATCTAAATAACCGATCAAGGCTATTTATTTGAAAATACTGACTTACTTTAAGAAATTTAGAAATCACCTCATTCAAGCAATTATTTTTAATTACCCATTCATATCCAGCCACAATAATAATATTACGGATGATTGAAATAGCTAATGGAGATTTTTCAATATTAGCAATAGTTTTAGCTACTGCTAAATAATGATAAGGATTTTTTTGAATATCTGATGCGCATTCAATAGCCATATTATCAATTTCTTCTCCTGCGCCTTCTGCTTTGGCGTTTAATATTGTCTCCGCAAATTCATTTTTTAAAGGTAAATCTTTTAATTCATACAAAGATAAAATATACTTAATTTTTGATTTTTCTTTGACTTTAGCTAGTAATTTAAGTTCCGTTATTATTTGTTCTTCATCTTGGCCTTTTTGAGTCAATAACACTTCATAAATAGAGGCTTCATAAGGAAAATTATAGACACAAGCATTAATAAAAGTTAAAATAACTTCATCACTATAATTAACATCTATAATATCTTCATCAACTAAACTATAAACAATTTCTTTTAATACATCATCTTCCGAAATAGAGACTAATCTAGCGATTATTTCTTTATCTCTACTTAAAATGTATTCTTCTTCATCTTCACTAAGTCCAAAATCCTTTATTCTTTCTTTTAAAGTTTCTTCCATAAAACTCCCTCTCTACTTTAAGTATAATACATAACCTTTTAATTAGCAAATTAAATTTCTTTTAGCAAACTTAAGCCCACTTTGCCTTTTTCTTTATTAACATCCGTCACATACACTTCAATTATATCGCCAACACTTAAAATTTCACTCGGATGCTTAATATAGTCCTTGCTCATTTTCGAAATATGGACTAAACCATCATTTTTAATACCAATATCGACAAAGGCGCCAAAATCAACTACATTGCGAACTGTACCTTCTAATTTCATACCCACTTTTAAATCTTCTAAATGCAAAACATCTTTCTTTAAAATTGGTCTTGGTAAATCATCTCTGGGGTCCCTTGTAGGACTAATTAAAGAAGCCACAATATCATCCAAAGTATAAGGATCAATATTTAAATCTTTAACTATTTCTTCTTTATTAATACTACTTAATTTTTCTTTTATTTTAGTAGTGCCAATTTCTTTAATATCAATATTTAAATGCTCTAATAATTTAGAAGTAGCCTCATAACTTTCTGGGTGAATGCTTGTCATATCTAGGGCATTATCCCCGGCTGGTATTCTTAAAAAACCGATAGCTTGTTCATAAGTTTTGGGAGAAAGAATTTTTTTCTTCATTAACTCTTCTCTTGTTTTAAAGATACCAAAAGTATCTCGATAATTAATGATTTTATCAATAGCGCTTTTCGTTAAACCGGAAATATATTTTAAAATAGAAGGAGACGCTGTATTAAGATTAACTCCCACTTGATTGACGACTTTTTCCACCACAAAGTTTAAACTTTCCTTTAACTTCTTATTCGTAACATCATGTTGGTACAACCCAACACCGATACTTTCTGGGTCAATTTTAACGAGTTCAGATAAAGGATCTTCTAGTCTCCTCGCAATTGAAATAGCACTTCGCATTTCTACACTTAAAGAAGGAAATTCTAAAATGGCTAAGGAAGAGGCCGAATAAACAGAAGCACCGGCTTCACTAACAATTATATATTCAACATTTTTATGGCTTTCTTTGATTACACTCGCTATAAAACTTTCAGATTCCCGAGAAGCAGTCCCATTACCAATCGCAATTATATCGATATTATAATCATCAATAAGTTTTAAAATAACTTCTTTACTCTTTTCATATTCGCATTTTGGCTCATGCGGATAAATAACAGCCGTTTTAAGCAGCTTCCCCGTTCGATCTACCACTGCTAATTTACAACCCGTTCGATAGGCTGGGTCAAATCCTAAAACACATTTTTCTTTAATTGGTGGTTGCATTAATAAATGCTCTAAGTTATCGCTAAAGTTTAAAATAGCTACATCTTCCGCTTTATCTTTTAATTCACTTCTTAACTCTCTTTCAATAGATGGCGCAATAAGTCTTTTATAACTATCATTAATAGCCTCTTTTACTAAAGAAGTAAGTTCTAAGTTATTTTCATTTTTAATTATTTTTTCTTCTAAAAATTTAATGATTTCCTCATCTGGTGCCGAAAGAGAAACATTTAAAACGCCTTCATTTTCTCCTCTATTCATGGCTAAAACTCTATACATTTTAAGACTACGCACATCTTCTTTAAAATCATAATATATCTCATAAGTTTTAGTCTCATCTATACTATCCTTTTTCTTTTTCGAAGTAAGAATTCCTTTTTTAAAAGTTAAAGACCTTATTTGTTTTCGATAGTAAGCATTATCACTAATCCACTCGGCAATAATATATTTGGCTCCTTCTAAGGCTTCACTTACATCTTTAACTTTATCATTAACATACTTCTCAGCTAAATCTTTGATACTTCCCGTAATATTAAAACTCATAAGAATTTTGGCTAAAGGTTCTAAACCATTATTAATGGCCATGGTGGCTTTCGTCTTTTTCTTTTCTTTAAAAGGCCGATAAATATCTTCAATTTCCACTAATTTAGTAGCGCTTGCAATCTTTTCTTCAATCTCGGGTGTTAAAAGATCTTTTTCGGCGATTAATCTTTTAACTTCCTCTTTTCTTTTTTCTAAATTAACTTGATAAGCATATTCCGTTTCAATCGCTCTTATTTCAACTTCATTTAAATTACCAGTTACTTCTTTTCGGTAACGAGCAATAAAAGGAATGGTATTTCCTTCTTCCAATAATTTTAAAGTACTATTAATACTTTTCAAACTGATATTTAAATTTTTACTTAAATTATTTAATATTTCTTCATTCATATTCTTTCATAACTCTTTCTATAATCTTTTTACTTTCTTCATAATTTTCCTCTAATAACTCAATCCGGAAATTATTTACTCCTAAACTCTTTAAAGATTTAATATCTTTAATTAAATCAATCTTATGACAATCTAAAATAGAAGTACCATGCGTTAAAGGATTATTTTCTAATAAATATTTTTCATTATTTCTGTCCTTTAAATAATATTTTTTATTATTGGTACAAACATGACAAAGAGAATCTTTATTAACTAAATTTTTCAAAGGACAATATTTCATAATCATTAATTCTACATTACCATAAACATATACTTCTAAGTTAATATTATTTTGATAATTTTCTAAAATATCTTTAATATTCTCCAAATTATTTTCCGCTGATAAAGTTAAAACGTCTTGATATTTACTTAAATAATCCACTGTATAATGATTAGTAATGTTAAGAAAATAATCGCCTCTTTGATAAGGATATTTAATAAGACTAGCATAATCAGTTACTAAAAGATGCGGATATTTATATTCGTGACGAATATTATCTCTAGGTACTCTAAAGATTAAATCATCAGTCATTAAACTCTCTTTACTTACAATAATATTGGGAATATGTAAATCCTTCGCCGCTTTTAATTGGTCTTTAGTTTTAACAAGAACGCTTATCCCAGAATTTATTTTTTGCTTTGGAATTATTCTTTCATATTTTTTCTCTAAGAATATTCCTTTTTTATTTTCTCTTACATTTTGTAATTTAGTTAAGGCATTTCTTCTTAATTCATTAAGAGAACTAATGGGCATAAAAATATTTTCAGACATTTCAATATTTATCTTCATAATTTTAAAAGGGGTATTCCCTGCTTTTTCTAAGGCTAATTTAATTCTTTCTTTACTTAAAGGCGCATTAAGAGCCTCACTCACCTTTTCTTGACTTTTAACTATTATTTCATTTTCACCATCACTTGCCTTAAGGAGCATGTAATCATTGACATAAGCTATAAATTCTAAAGTAATAGGAATTTTTTTCATTATATTAGAAGGTTCTTCAATTAACGGATTAGTAAGCATAACATCATCATTATTTTTTAAACCAATTAAATTATCTAAATAAATAACTTGATCATCACTTCCATGATTTATTAAATTATCTTTTTCATCATACATAAAATTGATAGTTAAACCTAAATCACTATTTTTAAATCTAATTCCTTCAAATTGTTTTAATTCATGCGTTAATTTAATCTTAATCTTTTTCGGAGTTACTTTTAGAGTCTCTCCCACTTTAACCCCTTGGTGATTAGGTTTTAGATAATTCATAATATTATCGGCATTATGTAAAAATCCTTTAGTATATTCCCGGTTAAAAATACTTTTCAAAGTAAAAAGATCATCTTCACTAACCTTTAATTCTTCCCCATTTTCATACTTATCCATAAGCATTCGATATAGTTTAGTAGTATAAGCAACATATAAAGGAGATTTCATTCTTCCTTCAATTTTAAAGCAAAGAATATTACTGTCCATTAATTTTTTAAAATCGTCTAAAGAAGATAAATCTTTAGGACTTAATAAATAATGACCCGGAGTTTTAACTAATTTTTCATCTTCATATAGTTCATAAGGAAGGCGGCACATGCCCGCACATTCACCCCGATTACCACTTCTTCCTAAAATGCGGGAAGAAAATAAACATTGACCACTGTAAGAAATACATAAAGAACCATGAATAAAGACTTCTTTTTCTAAAGATGTTTCGATATTATTGAGATAATCTAAAGATAGTTCTCTTCCAAAGACTACTCTTTTAACTCCTAAATCTTCTAAAAACTTTAAAGATTCTTTAGAATGATTATGCATTTGCGTTGAAGCATGAATTTCTAAATTAGGGAATGTTTGATGGACTAAATTAATGAAACCAACATCTTGCATAATAAGAGCATCAACTCCAATTTTATGGAGTTCTCTTACATAATCTAAGGCCTCATCTATTTCATGCTCATAAATTAAAGTATTTACGGTAATATAAATTTTAACTCCATATAAATGGCATAATTTAGTAGCCTCTGAAATATCATCTAAAGTAAAATTATCGGCAAAAGCCCGGGCCCCAAATTTTTTACCTCCTAAATAAACCGCATCAGCCCCATTATTAATCGCCGCGATTAAAGAAGGATAGTTACCAACGGGCACTAATAACTCATGCTTCATAATTAAATCCATCCCATATTTCGCCATGGGGCTTTAATTTAAAATCCATTATTTCATCTTTAACTGGATGCTTAAATCTTAAATGATAAGCAAATAAACAAACCGGTATTTTTTCTTTTAAACCATATAAATTATCCCCATATAAAGGGTGGTTCCTCGAACTAAATTGCAGTCTTATTTGATGGTGTCTTCCCGTAATTAAATTAACTTTAACTAAACTTAAATCATTTTGATAGTCTAATAACTTATATTCTAATTTAGCATATTTACCTTCTTTTTCATTCGTAATAAGACTTATTTCTTCCCTTTTTGTAATGTAATCTTCCATAATACCAGTATCATTAACTTTACCATGACAAACTAAAAGATATTCTTTTATCATCTCATGATTTTGAATCATTTGAGAAAGTCTTCGGGCGGCTTTACTAGTTCTTGCAAAAACCATAATACCTCCCACGGGGCGATCTAGTCTATGAACTAAGCCTAGATAAACATTACCCGGTTTTTGATATTTTTCTTTAATATAACTTTTAACGATGGAAAGTAAATCTAAATCTTTTGTATAATCACTTTGGCATAAAACATTAGCTTTTTTCTCGACCACAATAATATGATTGTCTTCATATAAAACATTTAAATTATTCATTCGTAATCCGTCCTGTTATTCCACACGCCAAATTATATTTAACCCCTTTTATCGGTAAACATAAATCATCAACCATAAAAGATTTATCAGGAAAATTAATAGCAATTAGAGCTTCAAGAGATTCTTTTGGTAAATTAGCTGAATAAGTATTAATGATAAAAAATAAAAAATCATCAGAAAGAATTTCTTTACAAAGTTTAATTAAATTTTCTAAATCATTTTCTAAAGACCAGACTTCTCCATTAGAACCTCTTCCATAACTAGGTGGGTCCATTATAATTGCGTCATATTTGTTGCCTCTTCTAATTTCTCTTTTAACAAATTTAATAACATCATCAACTAAGTAACGAACTGGCTTGTCTTCTAAATGATTTAATTTAACATTTTCTTTGGCCCAATCAATCATGCCCCGAGAAGAGTCGACATGCGTAACTGAGGCGCCTTCTTTAAGGCAAGCCACCGTAGCTCCACCCGTATAAGCAAATAAGTTTAAAACTTTTATATCTCTTTGAGCCGATTTTATTTTTTCTCTTGCAAAATCCCAGTTAAGAGCTTGTTCCGGAAATAATCCCGTGTGTTTAAAGCCCATTTCTTTAATTAAAAATTTTAAATCTTGATAATTAACAACCCAAGAATCTTTGATTTTATTTTTATTTTCCCAGTGTCCTCCCCCTGTAGAACTCCGGTGATATATAGCATCCACTTTATATTCGGAAAAATCTCCTAAATCCCAAGTAATTACTGGGTCTGGTCTTAAAAGATAAATATCTTTCCATCTTTCTAATTTCATGCCTTTACTTGTTTTTAATATTTCATAGTCTTCCCAAGTTCGTACAACCATATCTTTTCACCTACAAAATAATTATACCAAAAAAAAGATAAATAGCCTATTATTTACCTTAATTTCTCTTAACTTATTTTCCCAAACTAATTATTTATTTTGGAGATATTACTAACGGCATAAATACCATCATTCGCCGCCGTAACTAATTGGTAGATATCTTTTTTAATAACATCCCCAATGGCATATATTCCAGGTATATTCGCTTGATATTTATCATCAACCATTACATAGCCTTGATCATCTAAAATATTTAAATCTCTAAATATTTCTGTATTAGGCTTATAACCAATATAAATAAAGATACCATCAACTTCTAATTCTTGCCCGTTATCCAAAGTTATCTTTTCAATTTTACCTTCTTTTTCATGATATTCTTTAATATTAACATTACAAATTATTTCAATATTTTCTTTCGACTTAACTTTTTTCTCTAATATTTTTTCGCCTTTAAAGACATCTTTCCGATTTAAAAGATAAATCTTTTTGACTATTTTGGCTAAATACAAAGACTCTTGTAAAGCACTACTACCACTTCCGACAACCGCTACGACTTTATCTTTATAAAAAGCCCCATCACAAGTAGCACAAGTGCTAATACCTCTTCCTAATAAATCCTTTTCATTATCAAGTCCTAAGTATTTAGGTTTAGTCCCGGTCGCAATAATAATATTTTGACTTTCATATTCCCCTTTATTTGTTACAACTACTTTTTTATCTTCTAAAACTTTTATCTCTTTAACACTCTCTAATTTATAGGGAATTTCTAAGTCTTTAACCTGACTAAATAATTTCTCGGCAAAATCTGATCCTTTAACATTTAGAAGACCAGGATAATTGCTTATTTGTTCAATATTATTAAGCATGCCTCCTGGCATGCCAGAATCTAATAACAACACATTTAAATTCCCTCTTTTGGCATAAATACCAGCGGTAATACCCCCAATACCCATCCCAATAACTATTAAATCATACATAAAATCACCTTTCTAAACTCTAATTGGTTTGTTTTCTCCTTCATTATATAAATCTTCAAATTTACCTTTCCGACTTAAAATAATAAAGAAAATTAAACCTACTAAGAATAAAACTATCGATACAATTTGAGCCGCTCTGAAACCACCAAGCATTAAGGAATCCGTTCTTAAAGCTTCAATAAAGAAACGACCTACTGAATAATACATTAAATATATGCAAGTAAGTTGGCCTCTTTTTAAATATTTTATTCTTCTTACAAAAAGTAAAATAATGAAACCAATTAAGCAATAAAGACTTTCATATAAAAAAGTGGGATGATAATAAACATTACCAATTTTCATTCCTTCGATTATTTTTTCGGGAATATGTAATTCTTTTAAATGATAATAAGTTGTTGCTACCCCATGGGCCTCGCCATTAAAGAAATTTCCCCATCTGCCAATGGCTTGGGCTAAAAGTAAAGGAACAACCGTCATATCTGTTACTTTAAAAGGATTTATATTATACCTTTTACAATAAATTATTAAAGTAATTAAACCACCAATTAAACCACCATGGATGGCAAGACCACCTTCCCATATTTTAAAAATATCTAATAAATTATCTTTATACAAAGAAAAATTAAAAATACAGTAATAAAGACGTGCCGAAATAAGCCCAAAGATTATAACCCAAAAGGCTAAATCAAATAAAAAACTTTGAGGAATATTAAATCTTTTTCCTTCTCTAATTAAAAGAATAATGGCTATAAACATCGCTACTAAAAGTAAAACTGAATACCATCTAACTTCAAAACTACCAATCGTAAACATTACGGGATTCATATATTCACTCTCCAATATTAATTATAAAACAAAAAAGACAACCTGTGAATAACTTGGTTATCTTTTTGACATTATTTCTCTTTCGCAAATATTTTCTTTAAGAATTCTCCAGTATAGCTTTCTTTTATCTTAGCTACTTCCTCTGGAGTACCGGTCGCAATTACATTACCACCAAATTTACCACCTTCTGGTCCTAAATCGATAATATAATCCGCTTGTTTAATCACATCTAAATTATGTTCAATCACAATAACAGTATCGCCATTATCCACAATGCGATTTAAAACCTCTAATAATTTTTTAATATCATCTGTATGAAGTCCAGTTGTTGGTTCATCTAAAATAAAGACAGATTTACCTGTGGCTTTCTTTTGAAGTTCTTTAGCAAGTTTTACTCTTCCGGCTTCACCACCAGATAGAGTCGGAGCCCCTTGACCTAACTTAATATAAGAAAGCCCTACTTCTTCCATAACTTTTAACTTATCGTAAACTTTAGGAATATTTTCAAAGAATGGAAGAGCTTCACTTACCCGCATATCTAAAACATCAGCAATACTTTTACCTTTAAACTTAACATCTAAAGTTTCTCTATTATATCTTTTGCCACCACAAACATCACAAGGAACATAAACATCAGGTAAAAAGTGCATTTCAATTTTTTTAACACCATCACCCCAACAGGCTTCACATCTTCCTCCTTTGACATTGAAAGAAAAGCGCCCTTTATCATAACCTCTAATTTTAGATTCTTTCATGTTGGCAAAAACATCTCTAATATCATCAAAGACGCCAACATAAGTCGCTGGATTACTTCTTGGGGTTCTACCAATTGCATCTTGACTAATATTAACGACCTTATCAACATTTTCTAACCCTTTAATATCTTTACATTTTCCCGGAATATCTTTGGCATTATAAATTTCTTTATGTAAGGTTTTATATAATATTTCATTTACTAAGGTTGATTTACCACTTCCAGAAACACCTGTTACGACAATGAATTTATTTAAAGGAAATTTAACGTTGATATTATTTAAATTATTTTCTTTAGCTCCTTTAACTTCTAAGAATAAGCCATTACCTTTCCGATGCTTTTTCGGTATTTCAATCTTTTCTTTGCCACTTAAATAACGCCCCGTTAAACTTTTTTCATTTTTCATTACTTCTTCCGGTGTACCAGAGGCCACAATATAACCACCAGCATCACCAGCACCGGGACCAATATCTACTAAATAATCGGCCGCCAGCATAGTATCTGTATCATGTTCAACCACAATTAAAGTATTTCCTAAATCCCGCATTTCTTTTAAGGAATTAATTAATTTTTCATTATCTCTTTGATGAAGGCCAATGGATGGTTCATCTAAAACATATAATACGCCTGATAATTTACTACCAATTTGGGTAGCTAATCTAATTCTTTGGGCTTCACCACCTGATAAAGTTGCCGCACTTCTCGATAAAGTTAAATAACTAAGACCAACATTGATTAAAAAATCTAAACGGGCTAGGATTTCTTTAATTAATAAATTACTAATTTCCATTTCTTCATTATTTAATTTTAAATTTTGTAAAAAATCTCTTAATTCATCAATGGCCATCTCGGTCATTTCATAAATATTTTTCTTATTTATTTTAACCGCTAAGATTTCCTCTTTTAATCTCGTACCATGACAGTGATTACATAAAGATTCCACCATGAAACCTTCAATCCATTCTCTAATCCAAGAACTATTAGTTTCTAAATATCTTCTTTCTAAATTATTAACAATGCCTTCATAACGCGATTTAGTATCTCTCGTACTACCATTTTTAGCCACGTAATGAAAATCCATAATATCCTTAGTCCCATATAAAATGATATCTAAATCACTTCTCTTCATATCTTTAATGGGAATATCTAAATCAATATGGTAATGGTCGGCGACAGTACTTAAACTACTCATATACATATTATTATCTAAGTTAATGGCCACGATAGCCCCTTTATTAATACTTTTATTTTTATCAGGAATAAGTAAATCTTCACTTATTTTAAGTTTAGTTCCTAATCCCTTACATTCTTCACAAGCACCATATGGTGAGTTAAAAGAAAACATTCTTGGCTCTAGTTTGCTAATAGAAAAATTACAATAAGGACAAGCATAATTTTCGCTCATCAATAAATCTTCTTCATTATTAATTCTAATGATTACAAGGCCATTCGTCATTTTGCAACTAGTTTCTAAAGCTTCAAAAATTCGGCTTCTTTCATCTCCACTAACGGGTAATTTATCAATCAAAACATAAATGTCATCTTTAATATTTTTTTCTAAAGTTATCTCATCGGTAGCGTTATATAAAGTTCCATTAACTTTAATTTTAGTAAATCCTTTACTTCTTAAATCATCAATTAAATCTTTATGAGTTCCTTTTTCTCCTCTTACTACCGGAGCATATATTTCTATTTTAGTTCCTTCTTCAAAATTTAAAACCTTATTAGTCATCTCTTCAATACTTTGACTTTTTATGGGTATTTTATGAATTGGACAATAAGGAATACCAATTCTGGAAAAAAGTAATCTTAAATAATCATATAATTCCGTGATTGTTCCAACAGTAGAACGGGGATTTTTATTCGTTGTTTTTTGGTCAATCGAAATACTTGGTGATAATCCTTCAATGGAATCAACATCCGGTTTATCTCCAGATCCAATAAATTGACGTGCATAAGCGGATAAACTCTCAACATATCGTCTTTCCCCTTCAGCATAGATAGTATCAAAAGCTAAACTACTCTTACCACTTCCAGAAACACCCGTCATGACAATTAACTTGTTTTTAGGTAGCTCTAAATCAATATTTTTTAAGTTATTTTCTCTTGCTCCTCTAATTACAATCTTATCCATTTTTATCACCAACCAAACTATATTTTAATCAAATTTAAAAAAAATACAAGCATTAATAATATAACAAACACTTGTATTTATTTCAAGACAAAATTACAATATTTATGCAAAAAGGCACTAAAATTAAGTGCCTCGCATCCGTAGAGTAAACCTCTACCCTATTATTATCAACAATTTTTAAAATTTTATACTATCTTTTTCGGATTAATTTTTGATAATAAGGAGTTGTATAATTTGGAGTTCCTAATTCAAAATGGCTAACTCCTTCTTCTTTAATAAAATTAATACCTGTGCTTTTTACTTTTTCTTCATCATAACTAACAATTCCATCACTAGGAATACCTAATAATAAATAATTCATATAAGCAAGATAATTTGCTAGTTTATTTTTACTATTAACATCGGTTAAATCACTACCTGTAAAAGTTATCTTATCTAAATCAGCGACATCCTCCAAATTAGAAAAGCCATCTTTCATAAGGCGCATATAACCAAATTCATCATTAACCATTAATTTAGAAATCAAATATATCATCTTTTCCGGTAAGTGTAATTCTTTTTTAACTTGGTCCCATTTTTCTCTTTGCAGTAAAGGAACTCCAAATATCGGAGCATGAAGTGCTAAAACTTCTTTTACTCTTGGACTCTTACTTAATAAAGTTCCAATCATTCCGCCATTACTTATACCCATTACGGTCACATTTTCTAATTTTAGAAAGTCTAAAGCATTTTCTAAACTTCGGGCAAATAATTCATCAGCAATCAAACTTTTATCATTAATTTTAATAGGATAATCATAAATAAAAATATAAGGTGTATGAACTTCATCATCATATTCAAAGAAATTTTGATATTGGTAACAACTATTTTTATGTAATCCCGTTTTACTTTCAACATATTGGGTTTTATGTCCCATTTGCCCACAGATAAAAATAATCGGTTCTAAATCTTTTTTGCCATTTTCAGCCACTCTTACTAATCTATAAAAAGCATGAGCATAAACTACTTCCATATTATGAGGATTTAATTTTTTTAACATAACTTTTCCCCCTTTAAAAAAACTAATCTTAATTATAATAAAAATTTTAAAAAAGTCAATTAGATTTAGTTACCTTAACAAATCTAACCGTTTTCATGCTTTGCGTAGTTGTCGGTTTATCATTACTATCAGTTCGCACTTTAGATATCTCTAAAACATTGTCATAGCCGGCAATTACTTTACCAAAAGCCGCATAATTGCCATCTAAATAACCGAGACTATCGTTATTATTAACACAAATAAAGAACTGACTACTAGCACTATTTAAATCATCTGTCGTTTCGGGATTATTATCATCACTTCTTGCCATTGATAAAACTCCTTCTTCATGTTTTAAAGAATTATTAAAACCATTCTCGGCAAATTCACCCTTAATAGTCTCATCACTTCCCCCAAAACCAGTACCAGTTGGATCGCCAGTTTGAATCATAAAATTGGCAATGACACGATGAAAAATAATACCATCATAAAATTTATCTTGGACTAATTTTTGAAAATTAGCCACCGTTTCAGGAGCAATATCAGGGTATAACTCCGCAATTATTACTTCATTTTTATTGGTAACTATTTTAACATAATTAGTTACTTCTTCCGTTTCTTCATAAGAATATCCTTCAATTTTCCCGGTTGTTAAATCTTTGTTTCCACAACCAGTAATTAAAAATAAACATATAAATAAACTTAAAATAATTTTTTTCATCTAATCATCCTTTTCATACAAAAATTTTTAAATAAATTCTTAATCTTATCATTTAATTTGTTTCTTAATTATATATTATCACAAAATTCCAACTATTTTAAATGAAATTTACACAAAATTCCGACGTTTTTTTAATAAACTTACACATTTTTCTAAATAAAAAGATTAATTATTTAAGATAACTAATCTTTGGAATTATTTTTCTTTTTGATTTTAACGGCTGTTCCATAAGCAATGATTTCAGCCGCTCCACCCATTACAGCGGAAGAACCATAACGCACATTAATAACCGCATCAGCCCCTAAACTTTCAGCTTCATCAACCATTCTCTTAGTGGCCATTTTCCTGGCTAAACTAATCATATCGGTATAACTAACAATTTCGCCACCCACAATGGTTTTAAGCCCAGCCATAAAATCACGACCAATATTTTTGGATTGAACAATTTGCCCCTTCACAAGTCCTAGAACTTCTATCTCTTCTCCAGGAAGATAATCAATATTTACTAGCTTCATCTTCTTCACCTCCTAAAATTTCTCTTATTCTTAAAATTAAATTATATGTAACGGCTACAACTGGAAGACCTAAAATTAGGATTAAAAAAATAAACAAAGGCCAAGGACACTTTTCTGCTTCCGTAATTTGAAAATAAATAATAATTCCTAACAAAAAGATAAAAATTAAACTAAAAATTAAACTCGCTAAAATGGCTCCACCTATTCTTTTTCCTTTATGAGGTAACCCGCTATTCATCGTAAATCGCTCCTTCTTATTTAAAATATTAATTTCTTGAAAATATTTCTCCACATCTAAGTTAGCATAGGTATCATTTTGTTTAATGATATCTTCACAAATATTAATAACTTTTTCGTAATTACTTTCTAAATTTTCAATTTTTTTAATTCTATCTTTTAAACAATCTTGTAAAGTTAATTTATTTTCATTTAAAAGTTGTAACTCTCTAATGGGAACATCAAGTTCTCTTAAAAATTTGATAATTTTTAATTTTCTAATATCATCTTCATCATAATAGCGATAATCATTATCGTTTCTTTTCGGATTTAATAAATGATTTTCTTCATAATAACGAATACTTTTTTTAGAAAGTCCGACAATATTTTCTACTTCATTTATAAGCATATTTTTTCCTCCTAAAAATAATATAAACTATTCCCTAAGGTTAAAGTCAAGAAAAAATACCAAAAAAACAAAGTAATTTTTTTACTTTGCTTAAACTTTAGTGGGAACCTTTATGGCCCCTTTATCACATTTATTACCCCATGCATCAATAAGAACTCCATCTTTATAAACACAAATACGCTCACAATTATTGGCGCATCCTTTGCATTCAATTCCTTTAGTTTCAAAAACGACATCTTCAATATTGAAATCAAATTTAATCTCCGGAGCCTTCTTGGAAAGAATGGCTACTCCTAAAGCCCCCATTAAATGAGAATTAGGGTCAACAATTATTTTTTCGCCAGTGGCTTCTTCAAAAGCCTTAATAACTCCGACATTTTTAGATACTCCTCCTTGAAAAACAATCGGCGCACTAATTTTTTTACCTTTACCCACATTATTTAAATAGTTATTAACAACGGCTTTGCATAAACCCGCGATTATATCTTCTTTTTTATGGCCTATTTGGGCTTTATGGACTAAATCACTTTCGGCAAATACGGTGCAACGCGCCGCAATATTGGTTGGCTTTTTACTTTTTAAGGCCATTTCCCCAAATTCTTCTACTTCTAATCCTAATCTTTTAGATTGACTTGATAAGAAAGAACCCGTTCCGGCAGCACATAAAGTATTCATCGCATAATCCGTAACTATACCATGGTCAATGATAATTATTTTCGAATCTTGACCACCTATTTCAAAAATAGTATGCACATCAGGATATAAAGATAAAGTCCCAATGGCATGAGCGGTTATTTCATTTTTAACAATATTAGCTCCAAGAATAACACCAATTAGTTTCCGAGCAGAACCAGTTGTGCCTACTCCTACGACTTGATATTTTTTTTCATTGAATTGGCCTTTTAAAATGCCAATTAATTTTTTAACAGCCCCAATGGGGTCTCCTTCTGTCCAGATATATTCACTGGCTAATATTTTATTATCTTCATCAATTATTATTCCTTTAGTAGATATTGAACCAATATCTACTCCCATATAAGCTTTTTTCATTTTATTTTATCTTCCTTTCGCATCATAATCATATCGTAAAAAGCTTCAATTCGTGTATTAATTCCTACATCACTCGTTTGCGTATCAAAACTAAAATAGATAATGGGAATTTTATAATCTTCGCTAATTCTTTGTAAAACCGGCATCGTATCTATTTCTGGCGTACATCCAAAACTTTTAACATGAATAATCCCATCAAAACCTTCCTTAGCATAATCTAAGGCTTTATTAATAGTATACATTGAAGTGGCGCCCATATCATATTTAGCATAATGCTTAATACTTTGTTTAATTTCTTTAACATAATTATGAAAAATACTATTAGATACATTCATCCATCTTTCAATAACTATTCCTTTTTTAGCGAGTTCCTTTTCCATATAGTGATTACTATACTCATCCATAATGGTATAATATTCCCCAACAATTCCCACTCTTAAAGGATTTTTCGGTTTATCTACTTCTAATTTTTTAAACTTACTCATATAAAGTTTAGTTAATAAATTTAATTCTTTTTTATCATTAACTTCTTTTAAATCTTCTAAAAAATCACGATGCAATTTATCAAATGAGCCCTCTTCTTTTTCGAATCCCACATTGGCTCTAATGTAATCTTCTACTTTATCAATAGCTTCAACCATTTTAACGGCAAGTAAAACAGCCGATGTAATTTTTTTGATATTCAAATTAGGAGTTATTTTTTTAAATTCTTCATAAAAAGTTAAAGGCTTCGCAAAATCGGCATTAGCCATATTAACAAATTTCACATCATAGCCTAAATCTTTTAAAATTTGTTCATGAATTTCACCATAATAATTAAGCCTACAGGCTCCTCCTACTTGAATTAAGGTATTGGCTCCGGCTTCAATGGCTTCAATGTAACCTCCTAATTGATACTTAAATGGTGTACAAACAAAATCCGGAGAATTTTTAGCCCCTATCTCTAAAGTTTTTTTCGTAATAGGTGGAGCCTCAACATAATCAACGCCACAACCATTAACAATAATATGTCTTACGGCTACATTGTAAGACCCAAACCTTGGAAAATTAACTTTTACCTTACTCATGAATGCCACCTTCTTTTTGTAAATTTAAAATATCCACAAAACTTTCTAATCTAGTTTCCATTCCGGCTGTCCCCTCTTGGCCATCTAAAATTAAATTAATAATGGGTTTACCTTTTAATCTTCTTAAAATCATTTCATTAACTAAAGAATCTGGTCCACAAGGAAAAGAGGAAACCAAAATAATGCCATCAACTTTTTCTTTATATAAAGAGATAGCTCCGACTAATTCTTTATTAAAGGTCCAAGGCAAAGTGCCACTTATTTTCTTCGCTCTATCCCGAGCTTTTTTCTCATCAACAACACATGCTAAAATTGCCTCACACCCTAGTTCATTTAATGTATTAATAATGGGCTTACCAATATATTCATCATAAATATTATAAGGATGAGATACCACTAATATTTTTAATTTATCACTATTAAGTAAATTATTTTGATTGTTAATCTCTATCATCTTGGCAGTCTTCTCCGCTTGTTTTGCAATATAATACGCTTTTAATACTTGCACTTTTTTCTTTCCTAAAAATTTTCCCATTTTTAAGAACGCTTTTAATTCCGTATCCTTATTTAAAATATCAATACTATAATACAATATTTTTAAATTTTTTTCCCGATAGATATTATTAATAACATCATAAATAGCTTGAAATTTTGAACAAACCGTTTCTTTATGACTACCAAAAGTCGCTACTCTTGGAATAAAAATATAATCACATTTATCAATTAAATAATCGACATGGCCTGTGAATATTTTACTCGAAAGACAAGACTCATCCATAGCATGAGCCTCTCCTCTTTTAATAATATCTTTATTCGTTTCGGGACTTACAATATAGTCGATTCCGAGTTCTTCAAAAAATGTTTCCCATAACACATGATATTTATAATATAAAAATGCTCTTGGAATTCCAATTTTCATAATTAACCTCACTAGATACTATAATACCACAATTTAAGTATAGTTTTAAGAATTAATTACATATTTGGCTTTATTTAAAAACTTAAAAATGCTAAAATTGAACTATAAAGGTTGTTAATTATGAAAAAGTTAAAAGAATTTAAAACAATTATGAACTTAGCTAAAGAAAATAAATTTAAATTAATGTTTTTTTCTTTAGGCATTTTAATCAGCGGTTTTTCTTCTATGCTGACCGGAATTTTAAATGGTAAAGCCGTTGAAGAAATTACTAATTTTAATTTAAAAAATGCCATTATCTTTTTATTTATATATTTATTTTCCCAATTATTTTTTAACATTATTCAACGTTTTTCCATAACAGGCATTCAAAAATGGGAAATTGAACTTACCAGAAAAATTAATTATCTAACTTATGAAAAAACTTTAGCCCTGCCAGCTTACGCTTTTGAAGAAAAAACGAGTGGTGAATTTATTAACCGCATTACTAATGATTCTTCGGTGATTATTAACTCTTTCGATTCCCTTATATCTTTGGCATCCAATTTTTTAGCATCTTTCATTATTTTAATTTATATTTTCTTTAATTCTCCTTTGGTGGCTTTCGAAATTATTTTATTTATCATTATCTTTGGTTTATTTGTTAAATTTTTTCAACCAAAACTCGAAAAAGCGCATAAAGAACGGAAAAAAATTAATGATATGGGTATTACCCAAATCAATGAATCAGTCCGTGGTATTAGAGAAATTAAAACTCTAGGAGTTAAAACCTCTTTATTTAAAAATTTAAAAAGTTTAATTGATCAAGCAATCAATAAATCATTTGAAGAAATTGACCTTTATACTTTATATGATTTAATTGGCATAATTTTAAAATCTATCTTAGAAGTGGGAACCTTTATTACTTGTGCCATCCTTTTATATTATGGTCATATTAGTTTAACTTTCTTCATCGCAATTACTTATTATATCTATCGTTATACTTGGATTATTGAAAATTTAACGGCTTTTACTAAAACTTATAATGAAACCAAAGTCGCTCTTTCAAGAATAAATGAAATTCTAGAAAATAAACTTTATAATGATGTAACTTTTGGAAATACCCGTCTTTTAGATAGCAAAGGAGTTATTACATTTTCTAATGTTACCTTTGCTTATCCCAATGAAAGCGATACTTTAAAAGATTTTAGTATTACTTTTGAACCCCATAAAAAAATTGGCATTGTTGGTAAAAGTGGCCAAGGAAAAACCACCATCTTTAATTTACTTACCAGAGTTTTTGACCCTAATGAGGGAAAAATATTACTTGATAATGTTGATATTAGAGATTTAACGGAAGAAAGTTTAAAAAAAAATATTTCGATTATTCGCCAAGATCCTTTCTTATTTAATAAAACTATTCGAGAGAATTTTAAATTATTAAAAGAAAATATTACCTTAAGAGAAATTAGAAAATATACGAAAATGGCTTACATTGATGATTATATTATGAGTCTTCCTAAAAAGTATGATACTATTTTAGGAGAAGGTGGCGTTAATTTATCAGGAGGTCAAAAACAAAGATTAGCGATTGCGAGAGCTCTTGCTAAAAAAAGCCAAGTTATTCTATTTGATGAAGCAACGAGTAGCCTAGATAATGAATCCCAAAATTATATTAAAAAAGTTATTGATGAGCTTGTAGTTGATCACACCATTATCATTGTTGCCCATCGTCTTTCCACCATTAAAGATGCCGACATTATTTATGTTATTGATGATGGTCAAATTAAAGATTTTGGCACTCATAAAGAGTTAATGAAAAAATCATCTATTTATAAACGGCTATATAATAGCGAAGAAAAATAAGAGGCCTTACCTCTTATTTTGTTTGTTATAATAATCTTCAATATTTTTAACCTTGGGATTTTCTTGTAAAAATACTGCAATATCTTCAAAAGCCAAAGCCACTGTCCATAAGGAAGCAAATTCTCTTTGATAATTTTCTTCTTCTTCCTTAGAGTTAAAAGTTACTTTAGCATTTAGTAAGGCATGAGCAAGTGTTATATAATCAACATCTTTTACTTTCCTAGCAATTAATCTTTTTAAAACTAATATATGATTATGCCATTCACTATATTTTACTAAAGACATTGTTGTGCTTTGCTTCATTCTATCTGTTGCTAAATTTAATAGACTATTATTTGCCATTTATAAACCCTCTTTCTTTGTAAAGATTTATTATACACAAAATTTTTAATTAAGCAAGTATTTTATAGCCAAAACATAAACAGATAGTTACAATTCACAGTCAAAAATTAAATAAAGTAAAATAGACTAAGTGAAAAACTTAGTTTATTTTCATTTCTTCTA
>CANRJV010000021.1 GCA_947631045.1 uncultured Bacilli bacterium | reverse complement strand
ATTGAAAACCTTATATTCAATGTCATCCCTTCTTTATAGTTCTTTTCTTTACGTCAACTTTTTATGCGATTGCCTTACCATAATTTTTTTTGGCTGTTCTAATTTTCTTCTTCAACTTTTAAAACATTTTCACCTTTATAGTTACCACATTTTGGGCAAGCTCTATGAGGTCTAATTGCGGCACCACATTTTTCACAAGTTGTAACTGCGCCAACTTCTTTTTTTAAATGAGTTCTCCGCATTCTCTTTTTAGTTTTACTTGTTCTTCTAAAAGGAACTGCCATAACTAATCATCACCTTTCAATAAATCTTCTAATTTCTTAAGTCTTGGATCAACACTAGAGGACTTAACATTATCATTTTTTAACTCCCAACCATCACCTTTAAGGTGCGCATCTTTTTCCTTAGTATAACTAATTGGGACTTCCAATACAATATTTTGCCATAAAATAGCTTTTAAATCAAGTGTATTTTGCATTTTTTCGTAAACATCGGTGTTACTTTCGGCAATTTCTTCTAAATCTTCCTCAATATTAATGCTAAATTCATAAGGCACTAAATCTAAAGTAATAGCATCTTCGATTAACATATCCCCTGTGAAAAGACAATTAAGTTCAATATCACCATTACTATTTTTAGTAATTTCTCCCGTAACTTTAGCCTTTTCTAAACCTTTAATTCTCTTATCTATACCCTCTTCATATAAAACATCATAATTAATATCTATGTGATTTTTAATATTTAATTCATCTAAATCAATTATCATCTTAATCTTTCGGCCTTTCATCTTTTATCATTATAATATAACCTGACTATTTATTGCAAGAACAAGAAATAAATGGTAATATTTATTAAAGGTGATAACATGTTAAAAAGTAAATATGCTACTTTAAGTAAGGAAGAAAAAATTAAAGCTAAAGAAGAATTTTATCAAACTGAATTTGGTAAAAATTTAAAAATTCGTTTAGATCGTTTATTTATAACAGGTATTGCAGGTCTTCTTTTCAGTATTGTGATGTTTGCCACTAACACTAGTATCTGGGAAATCATCTTAGGTATTATGCTTTTAATAGCAAGTCTTATCTTTATATTCGGAAGTATAAAAATAAGAAGAGATAAAATTAGTATTTATCTAAACAAGAAAAAGAAGTAACAGCTTCTTTTTTTCATATATTTTAATATGAATGAGAAATTAAGAAGTTTAAAAGATTTAGAGGAAGAAGATATAATTTGGTATATTTATTTTTTTATTGTTATCTTTGCTTTAATAGCTAATAATTTTGAAAAAAAATATTTAGATACCAATAATCTAAATGATAAACTAACGGGTCGCAAAATAAATATTATTTTATTAACGGTTGCTCTAGGTATCTACTTTTACTTCTACACTCATGCTAAAGAAGAACTAGATTTAATTAAAAGAAGTGGAAACCCAAGAAAAATCCAAATAGCCTATGAAAGAATAATAACTAATATCGTCTTTGTCGTGGCAGGATTATTAGCTTTATATACAGAACTCGATGATAATTCTTCGACGGTTGATTTAGCTATTTTTTAAGCCCTATAATATATTTGTTTTTTCTCTAAAGGCTTTTCTTTTAAATTAAATAATTCCGAAACGCTCATTACTTGATAGCCTTTGCTATACAAAAGTGGCAGTAATTCGGATATGGCTTCTACCGTTGAATCATAAGCATCATGAAAAAGAATAATATCTCCATCTTTAATATTATCCATGACATAATTAATTAAATAATCTTTATTCCGATAACGCCAATCATTGGTATCTAAACTCCACATAATAAAAGAAACATCTAAAATACTGGCTTCACTTTTATTAAGAGCGCCATAAGGCGGTCTAACAAGACTTAAATCTTCCGTAAATAAATTTCTATAAATGGCATTCATTTTCTCATAATCATTAATAATAGCGGTCTCACTCATTTTTCGCATATTGCTATGGCTATAGGTATGAGATCCTATCTCATTACCACTATTTTTCATACTAATAAGTAAATTTTCATTATTAATTGTTCTTTCGCCAACGACAAAAAAAGTTGCATGAAAATGATTGTCCTCTAGATACTCCAAGATTTTATTAGTCTTCCCTTTATTGGGACTATCATCAAAACTAATGGCCACACTTTTTTTGGATTTAGTATAATTATAACCACTTTCAATTTGATACTCACTATCAAGTAAAACGGTAAAATTAACATAATCTTTAATTTCATTATAATTTATTTTCAAATATAAAAGCTCTTCCACCATTGGAGTAATAGTATAATTACTAAAATAAATAACAAGTTCATTATCTCTTAATAAATAATTTCTTTGAACATCCTCCTCGAGTAAAGAACTCGCCACAAACTTAGGATATTTTAAATATAATAATTCGGATACTTTATTTTCATAGTCTTCCCTTTTATCTTCTTTAATTAAATCAGTAATATTTACTTCTTTACTACTTCCATATTCATATATTTTTCCTAAATAATTATCATTACTATCTTTATATAAATAACTTTCTAAATTATTACCCAAATTATTTTTTTCAACTAAAACATAATTTTCATTATTTTCATAAAAACAATAATCAATATTTTTATCTTCTTTTCTGGTTAAAATGAAACCTAAAAAAAGAAGATTTGTAATAATTAAAATACCAATAATAATTTTTAGAATATTTTCTTTTTTCATACCCATCACTTTTATTATTCCCTATAATCAAATATTCATTTACAAAAATGATGATTTTTTTTATAATTAATTATAGAGGTATATTATGAGAATTGATAAAAGAAATTATTATTTAGATATTGCCGAGTCTGTTAGTGAAAGAGGTACTTGTTTAAGACGAAATTTTGGGGCCGTTATTGTGAAAGATGACGAAATTATTTCCACTGGTTATGTGGGAGCTCCAAGAGGAAGGAAAAATTGTTGTGATTTAAAATATTGTACCCGGGAAAAACTAAATATTCCTCGTGGTGAACGTTATGAATTATGTCGAAGTGTCCATGCGGAACAAAACGCTATTATTTCCGCACCCCGAAACAAAATGCTTGATTCTACCCTTTACTTAGTGGGAATTAATTATAATGATAAATCATATGTGGCTAATGCAAGGCCTTGTGCTCTATGCAAAAGAATGATTATTAATGCCGGTATTAAAGAAATCGTCATTAGAAATACTAAAGAAGATTTTACTATTATTGATGTCGAAGATTTTATTAAAAATGATGAATCTTTAGAAGGAATAAAAGGATATTAAAAGAAGTAGCAAAAGCTACTTCCTTTTTAAACTTAAAGACCTTGAATGAAACAATCTTTCCGTATATTTTTCTTGGACAATAAGTCTTTTATTATGAAATTTACCCTCATATTCATTTTCAAATGAAGTTAAAATATCATCAATTTTGCGTAAATTATCTAAGCTTAAATAGCCTTTCACATATTCATCTAATAACTCACTATTAATAGCAAAAAAACGGTCTTCATCAAATTTTTCAATAACATGTAAATATTCATGAGCGGTATTACCATCTAAAATAACGCCATTCCAAAGATAATAACCATTACCATATCCTAAATTCCTACATTGGCAACGGGGAATTAATAAATGATGATAAGTAAGATCTTCTAAAGAAGAAAAAGAATAACCCATAAAGTCAAAACCTAATTTTTCTAAATAGAAACTTCGAATTAAAATTTCTTTGACAATTCGATTCCGATATTCTCCCATTATAATTCCCCCTTCTTTATTTATACCATTTATTTTTTCAAAAAGGAAGATTTAAATATTTATTTTTTTGCCATTTTGGGCATGTTCATAAAATTTTTGATCATTTAAATGATATTTAGGTTCCCGATATTGATAACAAGAAAGTTTTTGCGGGTCAATGTTTTCTGGTAAAAAACCATTCAATTTTCCGTTTTTAAGAAAGGCTTTTTTCGCATCTTTTAATAAACTTTCCAAATTATCATACTCATGAATACCAGAATAATTAAAGATATCAGTATCCATCATTGGTTCAAACCAATAAACTTTTTTACTCATATAATAAACAAAAATCGAATGTGATGGCCAAAAGTTAGGTTCTACCTCATAATAAAATAAATAAGTCTCTTTTTTTAAAGTTAAACGATTAAAAAACTGCCGATATAATTCGGTATAATCCCAACAAATGCCCACTCTTGTTTCCATAAGCTCTAAAGGGCTTTGTAAAACATAATCTTCATTATTATTTTCATTATAATGAATGCTTCCATAAATATCTAGCCAGCCATAATCTAACTTAGTATGGCAAAAACAATATAAATCTTCGATAGTCTTTATATTATTTTCTTTAAATAATGTATCTAATTTTTCATAATCAATTTGATTATAATTATGAATGAATTCTTCATAGCATTGATGCCATAAAAGATTAAATTCTGAAGGACTCTTTTTATCAATAGTTTCTAATTTTTCCCTAAATATTTTAATAAATGGAGTTGTATAATCTTTACCATCTTTAATACCTCTTAAAATTAAATCGCTCCAGCAAAAATTTTCTTGATAATAAGAAGATTTTTTATACTCTTTTTCTAATTCTTCATAAGTATCTTTTACTTTAAATTCTCTTAAATTGGTAGTTACATCATCCGAAATATCTAAAATAACATATTTATAATAAGGAGTATCCGTAGGAACTCCAATTGAACCCGGATTTAGAAACAATTTACCTTTATACTCTTTTTTTAAATACTTATGAGTATGACCAAAAAGGCAAATATCAAAATCATATTTAGATATATATTCATCAAATAATTCTTCAATGGAATTAGCCCTATGACCATATTCTTCCCCATGAATAAGTAAAATTTTATGACCTTTTGCTTTTACAATCTCCCTATTATTTAAAGATTTTAAATAATTTAAATTAGCCACCTCTAAATTATGATAAGTAAAATAAATGGGACGATAATTATTAAAATCTTTTTGATCTGAATCATAATTTAATAAATATTTTTCTCTGTTTCCTAAGATTACTTTATCACCATATTTTTGAATCATATTTATTATTTCATTTTCCTTTGGTCCATCAGTAAGATAATCCCCCAAGAAAAAAATTTGCTCACATTTTTCTTTTTTTAAATCATCTAAGGCTAATTTTAAAGAAATAATATTAGAATGAACATCACTAATTATGGCTATTTTCATATTCTCACCATTTCAAGTATAGCATATAATATTTAAAAATTTAAGTAATTTAAAGATGTTTACTTGCAACTTAAAAACAATTATAGTATAATGAAAAAGCAATGGACCTCTAGCTCAGTTGGTTAGAGCATCCGGCTCATAACCGGGCGGTCGTAGGTTCGAGTCCTACGAGGTCCACCATTATATGTGCACCTGTGGCGGAACTGGTAGACGCGCTAGACTTAGGATCTAGTGGATATATCCGTGGGGGTTCAAGTCCCTTCAGGTGCACCAGATTGATACCAAACTCGGATTTTTATAGTTCGAGTTTTAAAATGGACAAATTTGTGATTAACTATTTATATATTGAAATTGATATGTTTGTCAATTTAGAAAACAAACTTGTATATTGTCAACGACAAAATAAATTAAAATTTTTTTTGGAAGAAATATGACTGTAGATTTTATAGATAAAGAATTTTGGATTACCGAAAAAGAAACATCTGATCATAAACCTTATATTGGATATATTACTCTTAATGGTAATTTAATAAATTATAATAAACCATTTGGAGAATCTGGTCATGATGGATGGGATAATAGAATTTCTAATACATTTTTAGACTATGTAAGTTATATTATAAAGAATAATGAGTTAGAAGAATATGTTGTTAGAGGTATGGGATTTATATTAAATAAAAACACTGAAAAATTTGCCAAATTCCTAGAAAGATTAAAAAAAGATTTAAAATATCCTCCGAGTTATGATGATCCATATGATCAATTTAGATATCAATTTCTTTTATTTTTTAAAAAAGTATATGCAAATAAAAATTTTTTTGAAGCGATTGATAGAAAAATAGAAGTAATGTCTGAGGAAGAGTTTATGCATCAAAATAGTTGGATAGATTCCTATGATTTTACTAAAAAACATTATGTATTGTATTTGATGCAGTCATTAATGCAACATTTTAAAGATATAGCAGTAAGTTATTTAGGATATGATGCTATAGAAAGATTTCAACCTAATGGTGAATTAATAAATATTCCCTATGATCCAAAAGAATATCCAAGTTTCGCTCGTTATGCCGATTCATATTTTTATCGAACACCAAGAATAATTACAACATCTTATAATAATATAAACGAAAGATTTTATAATTATTTATTAATGGAATGGTCAATTCATAAAATACCTAGATACGTATGGAATAACAATCTATTAAGGTTTGAGCATGAGCCTACTTATATACAATTTTTTCAAAATGAAAAAGAAAAAATATTAGGAGAAGAAATTATTCCATTAAAAACTTAGTATTATTAAAAGATAGATATAAATACTTTAGGTAAATAAAAAATTATTATACTTCTTTCCTTATGGCACCAAAAATAAATCTGTTCGAACCTTTTTCGAACCTCTATAAGAGAACTTGAAAAAAGTTCTTTTTTATGTTATCATGAATATGTCAAGGAAACTTGAATACAATAAAAAAGGAACATTCAATATTGCAGTGTTGAGTGTTACCCAATAATTTGTGTAGCACCTAATTCAAACTGTTTGAGTTAGGTGCACTTTTAATTTAGAATTACGAAAAGTAATGCTATAAGTAAAAGGATGACAATGATTAAAGCAAAGATTAAAAAATCTTTCTTATTCATTAAGCATCACCTCCAGTCTATAAAGATAGAGGCAGCACCCAACTATTAAATGTTCCTAATAAAATTATATAATATTAAAACTTATAAAACAAGCAAACATAACCTATTTTTTACTTTTCAATTAAAAGTTTTCATCAATTTAATTAGAAAAAATAAGGGAAATTGACTTATAAAAATTATTTGATATAATAATAAACAATTTTAAGGGGGATTTAAATGAAAATTTATAGAGTTGTACCTGATAGTTTTGTCACAGGAAAAAGACTTAATGCTCATGGGCTTGTTAGTTCAGAAGATATTTATTATAGAATGGGTTATATCCCTTTTTTAGACGAGCTAGCTCATCATGATTATAATAATTTACAATGCGAAAACAAACAAGGAAAGTATTTTTATTTGTTTGCTGAAGATGCTATTCAAGAAGGAAACTCTTTAATTAATGTTTATCACAGATTAAGAGCTGATACATTTTTTGTTGTTGAATATGATGTACCCATAGACATAATTATGAAAAACATTGGTTATGGAGATTATACCCGAGGGATTATGCCTCTGTTTTTAGCAGAAACTTTCATAGAAAAAAGAGATTTAGGGAGTAGTATTATTACCTCTGACCAAGTTAAAGAAAATGAATTACTAAAAAAATTAATTTTAGCTTTTAAAGATTCCCTAAAAAGAATCCAAGAATATGGTTCTTTTGCATATGCTGATTACCAATTTTATACAGATTATTTTGGAATATATGATTTATCTTCTATAAATGATGAAGAAATAATTAAAAATGCTTTATTAAATAGCAATTTTTATAGCGCCTTTTTATATCAACAACGTGAATTAGTTTTATCTACTTATATTACAGGCAAAACACTACCAGTAAATATAGAATTTATTTCTCACAAATTGGGCGGTTTAGAGGAATATAGTAAATACTGTAAAAACCTAGGTGTAAGATGCGATTTTTCCAAAGAACATCGGGAATTTAAAGAAGAATTTTTAAGTAATATTAAAAAAGAAAATCCCGACAACGAACAAATAAAAAAATTATTAAGAGGAAAAAATTACCTTTAAAAGTTGGCTGGCGTTTTCCCTTATGGCAATCCCAAATCTATTTGACTTTTTCGAATTTTTATTGCATCATTTCCTCATCTAATATAGATTACCTCCTAGATAATATAATTATACTATGTGAACAAATGAATGCCAATGCGTAATTTCTCTTTTTGCATAACTTTCTTATTATAAATAAAATTTTGGTGGAACAGAAACACTATTTACTTGGCGAATACGCCCTAATTCTTTTTCGGTTTCTCCATGTAACTCTTTTGATACCTCAAGGCTACCATTATAAAAATGCCATTTACTTTCTAATTCATTTATAATAGTTAGCATTGCATCAATATTACCATTACATGAAGTAATTAAATATTTTAAATCTTCATCACTAATTGTACCTAGTATAGCTTTTATAACATCATCATCACAATTATTATTAATTAAGAAGCGCATAAAATCTAGAGCTTGAGAATAAGTTGGTTTAATTATTTTAAAGCCTTGAGCTTCGATATCCTCTTCTCTTTCAAAAAACATGGTATCATCGGAAGTTATAACGGTTTTATCAAACATAGGAAAATAATCACTTAATAATTTTTCGGTATAAATGCTTCGTCCATTTGTCCAATCAAAACGATCAATAGCGAGATTGACAGTTTCTAGTTTTAAAACTTCTCTTAATTTATCTAAAATATCTTTAACTAATATTCCGGTATTAAAATAGATAAGATTTCTGCCGCGACGTCTTCTGCCAAAGCTCCTTAATTCTTGATAAGAGGTTCGAACTATACTATCGGCTCCTTTAAAATACGTATCATAAATAAAAGGATACTTTCTTTTTAAATAATTAAGAATTTTTAAAGAAAAAATTATTTCGTAATAATGACGATGAAATTCATCAGAAAAAACATTATCAGGAACACGTGAAAAACTAACAACAGAATCAAAGTGGGTATAAATAAAAGGATTCTTATGGCTAATTTCACGATTTTCTAAATTATATAAAATGGTACTTTTACCAATTCCTCTTCCACCCGTTAATACTATTTTATCTTGGGGTGCCCTTTTTATTTCATCACAAACATCATCAACTACTTCTCTTATAAAACTTTCATCATAAATTAATTCACTAGGTCGTACAATTTTCATTTAAACCCTCCTCGTATAAAATTAATATAATACAAAACATTATAAAAAGCAAATTGTAACATGAAAAACGAGGTAACTAGTTGGATAGTCGGTTTTTTTGACAGCCAAGTTAAGAATATGTTATAATGAATATGTCAAGGAAACTTGCATAAATTAAAAAAGAGGAACATTCGATTCCGTTAGTGAATGTCGCCTCATTATGAGTTACGGCACTCGTTCAGGGATGAAAGAGTGTCATTTTTTTACTGCTACTACCAATAAGGGAGTAATAAAATGGTAGCAATAAGCCGAAGGACTTTTACAATAAAAGTTATTTTTTTCATTGTATCCCTCCTTTCTTTCTCAAGATTAGAGGACGACACTCACATCAAATGTTCCTATAAAAAATTATACTATAACTGGTATAGTAAAACACTCGAACACTGATAAATTTAATTATTTGTTTGAAAAATTAAAAAACAATTTACGCCAAGAAAAAAGCTTGCTTTAAAAGCAACCCTTTTTCATCACACTTTCCTTTTTATCTATTTATGGTTTCTCTTATCGAGATAACCCGCTAAATTCATGATCATGAGCTTCATAATAATCTGGAGTGGTTGGTTCTAAAAATCTCATTTGCATCATAGCTAATTCTAATGCTTGAGCATCTTTATTAGCTTTTTCAATATCATGCCATTCTGGATTAGATGAAGTTTCGATTAATCTTCTTGATTCAAATACTCTACTACAACAATTTTTTAAATCATTTAATAAAGATTTATAATTATTAATAGTTTCGCAAGACAAAGAAGTACTTTCTATTTTATTTTTCATTTTAACCCCCATTTATTTAAATATTAATGTTTATCTTGTAACATATTAAGTAAATCAATTTTAAACATATCTTTAGAAGCATTTTTCTTACTAATCATAATTCCTTTATAAGTTGTAAGTTCGGACATATGTCCTTCAAGTAAAATGTTAGCTGGTGTTATTTCCTCTAGAATAACTACTTGTTCTTTAGGATGAACAGTATAAATTAATTTTACTTCGCCATGAATTTGCGTAAACATTTTATCACTTGGTAATCTTAATTCATACTTTTCAGTATTTTTACTTGATTCAACTTTCTCGCCTAAAAAATTTCCATTTCTAAGTGCTGGATAAAATTCAAAGTTTAATTTCTTAAAAGCAAGCATATTATACTTCTTTAATGCTCTTTCTAATTTCTTAAATTCATTTTCATTAACGTAATCTAAAACGTATCCCTTCATGTTGTCTACCCCCTTAATTACGTTATAAGTATAACACAAATAAAAAGAAATGTCAACTGCATGTACAATTTTCAATAAAATTGGTAAATAATTGGCATTTATTGTATTAATTTGATATAATTATGCATTTCAATTTTTGACATTATTTTTGCTTTATATTAACAATGGTTTCACCTAAATTCCAATTATTTAAGTGAAAACTTTCTACTAGTTTATGTTCTTTTAAAATTCTATGAACTTCATTAGTTAAAATATTAGTACTTTTACCGTGAATGATAACAATTGGCGTAATACCCATTTTATAATTATCTTGGATAAATTCATTAACTAAAGCATAAACAACAGCCACTTCTTCTCCATGCAAATCTAAATGGGGACTTTTACTGGTTAACATTATTTCCTTCTGTTGTTGCCATATTCATTGCTCCCGGACTTGCTGGATTAGGAGTTTG
This sequence comes from uncultured Bacilli bacterium, assembly GCA_947631045.1. Taxonomy (GTDB): domain Bacteria; phylum Bacillota_I; class Bacilli_A; order RF39; family UBA660; genus SIG200. Next base: position 15,168 of record CANRJV010000021.1, on the reverse strand, counting down.
GACAGATGCTGTTTGAGGAGTTTGAGACACAGGCGTTTCACTTACTGGTGCCTGAGCAGGAGCAACAGGAGCACTTGGAACTTGATTATTCGGATTATTTTGGGCTCCAAATTTATTATCATAATAATTAGATACTTCACTAATACCCGGAATAGACATTCTCGATGTAATCTTAGTTGTACTTAAAGAAGCGGCGATTGTGGCATAAGCAATAGACTTTTCTAAGCCAAAATTTCGACCCATTCCATAAATAAAGGCGCCCGCATAAATATCCCCAGCTCCATTAGTATCAACAATATTAGTCTTAACTACTGGCATAATCTTAACTTGACCATTAATTGAGTACATTGAACCTCTTTCTCCTAAAGTAACAATAACATCGGCTTTATTAAATTTTTGTTTTAATTTATTATAAACATTGACAAGAGTTCCACTATTATTATAATCAATTGTTAAATTAGTAAGAGCCTCAGCTGTACTTTTATTACATATTATAAAAGATACGTATTTACATAGTTCAATTACCTCATTATTAACTCTATTTACGACTAAATAACTCGGAACATTGGGATATTTATCAAAGGCCGCAACCGAAGCATTAAAATCATTGCCATCAACTACGATAATATCTGGAGCCATTCCAAAAGCATACTTTTTTAAATAAGTATTGCTTGATATTTCTAAAATGGTTCTATTTTTACTCGTGGTATTTAAAATAACAATAGATTGTCCCGTTCCTTTATCGTAGCTAGTTTCAATATATTCGGTTTTAACGCCAATATTCTCGTATTCCTTTTTAATTTTATTCGCGGCATCATCAGCTCCTAAAATACTCGCAATATAAGTTTCAACACCCCATTTGCCTAGTAAATAAGCAATATTACCAGCGTGTCCACCACCACATTCATTTTTTTCTGTTATTCTTAATGTTTGATTTTCTTTTATCGTTTCATTAATTGAACAAGTAGTTTCAAGTAATGAACTGCCAATACACAACACCTTCATTTAATCGACCCTTACTTTCTCTAGTATCATTATACAATAGAAATTAATTTTTTAAAAGAGGGACTTCAGAATATCACTAACAAATTTAGCTCCTTCAAAAATTACATTTTCAACTCCTCTTGTCACATTATCTCCGAGTTTAGATATGGGGCTACTATAATCCGGCCTTTTCGTATTTAAAAAAGATGTAATATCAATATCTTCGCCATTTTGGACTTTACTCTCAAATTCTTTAATTCCTTCTTCAGTAATCACCACCTTATCTCTTATTTTGCTTTCATAATAACCACTGGTACTCGCAATATATAAAGCCATAAAAATCACAAAGAGCACTCCTAAAATTTTTAAAACTGGATTAGAATGTTTTTTCTTACCCATTTTCTTCCTCCCGAATAAAATCTGCTAAAATTTTCGCCAAAACTTTTAAAGTATTATTAACTTCACTAATATTATTATATTGTCCTCCTACTTCAATTAGCATCGCATACTCACTAAAATCTTGATTATAAATGCCATTTACGCCTTTCCCACTTTTTTTCATAATCCCCCGACACAAAGTATTATCATAAGTATCAATTTTACTTCTTAACTTAGTTGCTAAATTCAAATTAGGTTCATAATTATCATGGTCAAGGCCGACCACAAATAAGAGTCTAGCATATTTTTCGTCATTTATTGTAGTAGTTGTTTTATCATAAATGGAAGAATCCCGATGTAAATCAATATAATACTTTAAAGAAGGATTTTTCTCTTTGGCACTTTCCATAAAACTGCGAGATATTTTATAACTACTACCATATTTTAAATTTAAAGCATGAAGGGCATCGGCAATATTATTTTCTTCCACAATAGTAGGAATTCCTTCACTCTCTAAATATTCCTTTAACATTTTACTAGCCACAAAAACTCCGGCGGAAATATTATAAGGCTCTAATAAGTTACTCTGATATTTTTCTTCTTGATGAGTATTATAAATATATAAGATTGGTTCATTAAAAATTTTATCGCTATTTACTTCACTTTTATTTCCCGAATTATTCTCTTCTTTCATAACGGGAATACTTTGGGAAGTATCAATATTAAAAGCATATTTCAAAAGAAAATCAACATCACTTATATCATTTTGATAACTGCCTAAATTATCACTAATTAAAAAACTAATTAAGGTATCATTATTAATCAGATTATGATCATATAAAAACTTAGAAGATAACGCTATACTAATTAAAAAAAATCCCAAATATATAATTCCATTAGCATGTTTCTTTTTGCTTTTAAACCGTTTCATTATCCTTCACCAATTATATTATAAATAAATATATGAAACTATTATGTCTAATTATGTCTTATTATTAACAAATTTTAAAAGACCAAAACTTTCGAAATTTCACCTTTTTTGGCTTATCTATCTAAATTCCTTGCACATTAACATATTTTTTGATAAAATTAATATGAATTTTTAAGGAGGGATTTAATTGCCAAATATCAAAAGTTCAAAAAAAGCTGTTAAAGTTATTGCCAAAAAAACAGAAGAAAATCATGAACTAAAGATGCGTGTAAAAAATTTAATTAAATCATGCGAAAAAGCAATTGCGGCAGGAAATAAGGAAGAAGCTAGTAAAATATTCAAAGATTTCCAAAAAACAATTGATTCGGCTTTACAAAAAGGTTTAATTAAAGAAAATAAAGTCGATCGTGAAAAACAAAGATTAAATGCAAAAATAAAAAATATGAAGTAGTTTACTACTTTATTTTTTTTATGCTATAATTAAAGAGTGATTCTTATGAGAAAATTTATTATTCCCTTAATCTGTTATGGACTTATTTTAGTTATTCTACTTAATGCCGACACAATAACGGATTTTTTAGCTAAGACAATTTCTAATAAGCCCGTTCTAACAATTGAAAAAGGTAATGAATATACTAAAAATTATGATTTTTTATATATTAAAAATAGTAAAGATTATATTCCTTATTCCTATGAAGATTTAACAGATATTGTTTATAGTGTTATTAATCAAGGTTGGGAAGAATTTACTTTTTATTGCCCTAGCGAATATACTGAGTGTATGGATGATGTAACAAATATAACTAAAGATGAATTTACTTTAACCCATATTAATAACTTTGTTCATCCTTATAATAGTTTTAATTCTCTAAAAACCTCCATTAAAGAATCGGGAGAAATAACTATCAATGTTAATTATTTATATACTAAAGAAGAAATTGAAGTTATCAATAATTATGTCGATAATATAATTAAAGAATTATATGATAGTAGTTTAGATGATTTTGAAAATATTAAAAAAATTCATGATTATATTATTAATAATACCAAATATGATACCGTTAGAAATGATACTGGCGATAGTAATTATCGTTCTTATAATGCTTATGGTCCTGTTGCCGAAGGTTATGCAACCTGTAATGGCTATGCTGATTTAATGAGTATTATCTTATCTAAATTAAATTATCAAAATTATAAAATTGCCACAACTAAAGAAGAGATAAGTTATGAATCTAATGGCCATGTTTGGAATGCCGTAAAAATTGGTAATGATTGGTTACATCTAGACCTTACCTGGGATGACCCTGTTAGTAGTGATGGCAAAGACTATCTTTATCATAAATATTTCTTAGTTACTAATGAGGAACTAAAAAAAGCTGACTCTGGAGAAGTCAATGTCGAAGAACATAATTTTAATAAGTCTATTTATTTAGAATTTAAAGATGCCGCTTAAGCATCTTTTTCTATATAATTAATTACTTCTTCCCAAGTTTTGGAGAAATCTTCGAAATTTGTCTCAAACCACTTAATATTCATTTGATTATTAAACCATGTATATTGCCTTTTAGCATAATGCCTTGAATTTTTTTTGATTTCTTCTTTAGCTTCTTCTAAAGTTATCTTACTATCTAAATATTTAATAATCTCTTTATAACCAATGGCCCTACTTAATATTTTAGTAAGACCATATTTTTGGTATAACCCTTTTACTTCTTCTAAAAGACCATCTTTAAACATTTCCTCTACTCTTTGATTAATTCTTTCATATAAAATTTGACGATTAGTGGTAAGACCAATAAATTTAACATCATATAAAAGTTTTGGTTCTTTTAGATTTTTATTAACTCTATTTAAATAATTTTCGAGTCTTCTGCGGTTATGTTTATCAATCACTAAATTGGAATCTATTTTTTTAGCCATTTCATAAAGTTCTGCATTAGAATAAGCAGAATAATCTTGAACTTCTAAAGGACTAAATTCATAATCATACAGAGCACTTTTTAAATAAAGGCCAGTACCTCCAACTAAAATAATATTTTTATCTTGATATTTCTTTAAAAGTTCGCGGATATCTTTTTGATAATCACAAACACTATAATCATCTGTAACTTTTTTTAAATCTAAAAGATAATGGGGAATACCTTCTTTCTCTTCTTCTTTTATTTTAGCTGTCCCAATATTTAATTCTTTATAAACTTGACAAGCATCCGCATTAATAATTATTCCTTGGTATTTTTTAGCCAGCATAATACTTAATTTAGTTTTCCCTACCCCCGTTGGGCCCACAATACACATAATCATGGCTAACCACCTCAAAATGATTATACTATAAATTTTTCCTATTTGACAATACCGAGAGAAATTGCTATATTAACTTTAGTGATGTGTATGAAAATAATCGGTATTATTTGTGAATATAACCCTTTCCACAATGGCCATTTATACCATTTAGAGAAAATTAAAGAAATGTTTCCGGACTATTTAATTGTTTTAGTTTTAAATGGCTATTTTTTAGAGCGAGGAGAAATTTCCATAATTTCTAAAAAAAACAAAACTGAACTTGCTTTAGAAGCCGGGATTGATTTAGTCTTAGAACTTCCTTTCATCTTTGGAACTCAAAGTGCCGATATCTTTGCCGATGCGGCTTTAAAAATATTAAACGAAGTAAAATGCGAATACTTAATTTTTGGAAGCGAATCTAATGACCTTGCCACTTTAAAAAAATTAGCCAACTATCAAATTACCGAAGAAAAAGAATATAATCAAAAAGTCCAAAAATATCTTAATATGGGAATTAATTATCCCACTTCTTTGGCTAAAGCCTTAGATATCGATTTTGATTTTAAACCCAATGATTTACTTGGAATATCCTATCTTAAAGCCATTAAAAATAGCCATTACAAAATTACCCCCATTTCTATTAAAAGAACTAATGATTATTTAGATACTACTTCTAATGAAAAAATTGTTAGTGCTTCTAATATTAGAGAAAAATTAAAAAATAAGCAAGATATAGCCAAGTATGTTCCTGAGATGACTTTATCAAAAATTGAAAATATCACTTTAGAAGATTATTTTCCTTATTTAAAATATAAAATAATTACCGAGGATAATTTAGATATTTATTTAGATGTCACCGAAGGAATTGATAATCGTCTTAAAAAAGTTATTTTAAGTTCTAATTCTTTAGAAGAATTAATTACTAAAACGAAATCCAAGCGGTATACTTATAATAAAATAAGAAGAATGCTTATTCATATTTTAGTGGGCCTTAAAAAAAATGATGCTCAAAATTTATCTTTAGAATATCTTAAAGTTTTAGGTTTTACGAAAAAAGGTCAACAATATTTAAATAAAATTAAAAAAGAAGTAAATATTCCCCTTACTCCTTTAAAGAATTCTCTTACCTATACCTTAGAACTTAAATGTGCCCAACTTTATGACTTCAAAAGTAAAGATGATAATTTAAAATTTGAAAATAGTAATAAACCCTTAAAATTATGATGTTGCAAATGCCGAATTCAAGTAAGCGACTTTTCGGCAATTTCTTTTTCTTTAAGCATGTTTAATAAAACCAGCATTCGAAATTGATAATAACGAAAATCATATGTATTATTGGCAAAGGTCTTATGTTCTAATATTTGCATATTTTCTAATATTAGATAATTAATATGCCAATAATTTAAATCATTAATTTTTTTAAAACGTAAATATTTTAAAAACTCTTTATCTAAACCATAACTTATATATTTTCCTTTTTTAAGAAATAAAACTATATTCTTCGGATAAGTTCTTTTAATAAAAACATATCTATTTCGGTAACTCATAATGAATCCTTTCAAACCAATATTTATTAATGGCTCTTCTTACTTTCATTTGACTACCATACTTACGATTATACCAATATGACATAATAGAACAAAAAGCCGAATTAAAATCAATAAATCCTTTCTCATACATAAAATATGTTCTTTTAACTCTTTTTTTAGTTTTCTCATAAGCTTCTTGCCGCAATTTTACGATAGTTTTCTTATTCTTTATTTTATAAGTATACCCCAAAAAAGAAAATCCTTCATTGCATTTGACAATCTTTGTTTTCTTTTCATTTAATTTTAGTTTATACCTCTCTGCTAAAATTTTTTCAATTTCATCTTTTGCATTTTCTAAAACTTTTCTTGAAGGATGAATTAAAACAAAATCATCCATATAACGAATATAATGTTTAATATGTAGATTATGAATAATATAATGGTCTAATTCATACAAATAATAAATAGATAAAAATTGACTAGTCATATTACCAATGGGTAATCCTTTGCCTTCATTATAAAAAGGCAAAGACAATATTTCTTTCGTAAATTCAGGATGTTTTTTTAAATAATTATCTTTAATATTAGCAATTCGTCTATTAACATAGGGTTTATTTGTACTATCTAAGATAATACTTAAAAATTCATATTCTTCTTTAGTTAATTTATCTTTTACCATTGTTTTTAAAACTTCATGATCAATAGAATAAAAATATTTACTTATATCTAATTTCAAAATATAAAATGTACCATATTTTTTATTTAACTCTAAATATTTTTTCAAAAGCTTAATTCCGTAATCGGTTCCCATTCCCTTTCTGGTAGCGATATTACGATCATCTAAATATTTTGACAACTTTTTTTCTAAAACGTATCTAGCTATAAAATGATTAATGATCTTATCTCTAATATCTAAAGCCATTACAATTCGATGTTTAGGTTCCTTAATTAAAAAAATATTATAACGTCCACCTTCATACATCCCACTTTTTATAATATGTAAAATATGTTCAATATTTTGAAATTTATTTCTTTCAAACATAAATACTTTATGCTTATTTTTAACATTTTTAGATATTTCTTGTTCATATAAATTTAAAATAGTATCTAAATTACAATTTTCCTTCATTTTTTTCACTTTCATTTAGACTATTTTTAATCCATTTATAAACCATTCGAGATATCTGTTCCAGTTCATTGGATTTAGCCATACATTGTTTTTCATTAATGTATCTCTTTTTATAAGCTCTTTCTAAATAAAAATCCAACATATTAAGTTTACTAAGAATTTCTATTTGGAAATCTTTTTTCTTTTCTTTATCATCAATTTCATTAGCTACATAAACTAATTCTAAAACTTTTAAAGCATCTTTATATATCATATCTTTATTTAAAAAATCTTTCCTGGGAAAATTAGTAAGCATTACTTCTAGTCCCAAAATAAATTTTTTCATATTTTTAATAATTAAAAATTTTTCAGTTCGATATTGCATCTTCTATTGCTTCAAGCACTCGATCAAGTTCTTTAGCATTTAAGCCTTTAATCTTTTGTTCAATTTTTTGAAATCTTTCTTCGATAGATAAAACATTTAATCCTTTTTTTAATATTCCCTTATAATTATTAATTTTTTTGAAATTTTTTTCTTCTTTTAAGTCATTTTTTTCATATACTCTATAAGATACCTCAGCATCTTCTAAAGCATTAATAACTTTATTATAAGCTGTTTCGGGAAATCCTACTCCCCCTTTTTCGGCAACAATTTTATAACCAGTCAAATAATGAACCACTAACGCATCATCTCCAAAGACATTATAAAATTTTCCCGATTTTCTTAGTTCTACAAAATCATTCTTAATTTTTTCCACCCTCTTCTTAAATTTTTTGTCGCATGTCTGATAATTTTAAATCGTTTCTGAATATTTATCACTTCCATTCTAATCAAATTATATCATTAATTTAAAAATCTTTAAATAAATTTTATTCTCATTTCATGAGAATGAACAAAAATAACAGAGTTTATAGGCCACTTCGTAAAGTAAACCATCTCTGTTTTCATTTCGGATTTTCTTAAATCCCAGATAATCTTTGTCTTCTATCTTCCCTAAAGTATAACCTTAATCATACTATCATCCAAGTTATAGAAGGCTGGACGAACCGCCCACGTATTGTTCACATTGTTGTTGTTCACAGTCCCGTTACTATTCACAACCCGCGCATTGTAATTGCCGTTGCTGTTCTTACCATACCTACACTTTAATATCAAGATTACCATCTATATTATAAACCATTTTATCTATATTTTTAAATATTATTTTTTTTCTTTTGGTTTGCCCAAAAAAATAACAGAGTTTATAGGATACTTCGTAAAGTAAACCATCTCTGCTTTCGTTTCGGATTTTCTTAAATCCCAGATAATCTTTGTCTTCTATCTTCCCTAAAGTACAACCTTAATCATACTATCATCCAAGTTATAGAAGGCTGGACGAACCGCATTCGTATTGTTCAAATTGTTGTTGTTCACAGTCCCGTTACTATTCACATTCCACGCATTGTAATTGCCGTTGTTGTAACCATACCTCACTTTAATATCAAGATTACCTAGAAATATTATAAACCATTTTGTCTTTATTTTTAAATATTATTTTTTAACTCTCTTAATTCTTTAATACTTAATTTAGTATATTGTGCTATTTTAGCTAAAGGAACTTTATCTTCTATCATCGAAATGGCTGTAGTCTTAACTCCATCTTTATAAGCTTCTTGCTTTCTTAATTCCATTACAAATTCTTCATCTTCTTCTGGTGTTAATACATTAGTTATGGTTCCGTCTTCATTAAATCTCATCATCTTTTCACTCACCCCTGTTATTTCTTTTTATTCAATTACTAATTTCTTTAGTTCTTTTATATTTATTTTTGTAACTTTAGAAACAGTTTTTAATGGTATTTTTTCTTTTATCATGGAAATAGCGGTATTTTTCACTCCATTATCATAAGCTTCTTGCCTTCTTAATTCCATCACAAATTCTTCATCTTCTTCGGGTGTTAATACATTAGTTATTGTTCCGTCTTCATTAAATCTTATCATCTTTTCACTCACCTCTCTTATTTTTTCTTCTCTTTTAGCTAATTTTTTTAGCTCTTTCTCATTTGTTCCAAGCATTGTTAAGTAGATATATCTCTTATCTCCTTCGATATTTTTATCATACCACGTATCTTTATATCTTTCAATATTTACATTTATTATTCGAAAGTTTTCTATTAATATTTCTCCTTCTTTATTTCTTAAGTAATATTCTTCTTTTAAAGGTTTATTATTCCCTTCATTAAAATTTAAATTGATTTGGATTACTTCTTTGGGTATTCTTTTCTTCTTACCTTTTGGTGATAATTCTGAACACATCCCAGAATAATAGATATAATTTCTTATCTTTATTGATTTATCATAATTACTATTCAGTTCTAAATTAATAAATGTTCCATCGGTTGTTTCTAAGACAACATCTAATCTATTTTCTTTAGTTTTTTTATTTTTTGTTTTTAATTCCGTATTATAATATCTTTTCACTTTTACTTCTCTATCTAAGATATCGGACAAGATATTATTCATAACGGTATAATCATTATTATCCACTATTATAGATTTAAATACTTGATCATACTTCAAAGTAAAATATTTTGTCTTTTCTTTCGTTGTGTTCATAATTTCACCTCTTTTCGAGGTCTCTATTTTACGGATATTTTTATCTATTTCAACACTTTCGACAAACGTTGTCAAAACTTCTATTTTTTCGACATTTTTCAACAAAAATAACAGAGTTTATAGGCCGCTTCGTAAAGTAAACCATCTCTGTTTTCATTTCGGATTTAGACAATCCCAGATAATCTTTGTCTTCTATCTTCCCTAAAGTATAACCTTAATCATACTATCATTCAAGTTATAGAAGGCTGGACGAACCGCATTCGTATTGTTCACATTGTTGTTGTTCACAGTCCCGTTATTATTCACATTCCACGCATTGTTATTGCCGTTGTAACCATACCTCACTTTAATATCAAGATTACCATTTATATTATAAACCATTTTGCCTTTATTTTTAAATATTATTTTTTTAGCTCTCTTAATTCTTTAATATTTTCTATGGTATCAATAACTTTATCTACTTCTAATTTATATTTTTGAAATAAATTTGTTATTTTGTTATTGATTATTAAGTTATTTATTAATATCATATTACTGTCCTTTGTTTATTTGAGTTGATTGAACATTTTAGGAACAAATAGCCTTAGTGGTTTGGAATTAATTTTTACCGGATTAATTCCTTTTTTATACCAATTTAAAAACTAGAGAATTACTCTAGCTAAAATAATTATTAAAATTTTTTTATTTTATTTAACTACTAATTTCTTTATTTCTTTTATACTTAATTTAGTATATCGCGCTATTTTTTTTAGAGGAACTTTATCTTTTATCATCGAAATAGCAGTATTTCTTGTAGTATCTTTGGCTCCATCTTCATAAGCATTTCTTCTTATTATTCTCTCCATTAAGGCATCCTCTTCTTCTGGTGTCATTAAATTTGTTATGGTTCCATCTTCATTAAATCTTAACATCTTTTTCATATCCCTTATTCTTTTTATTGTTTTTTAATTTTTTTAAATCTTTAATACTTAATTTTGTAACTTTAGATATGATTTCTAATGGTATCTTTTCTTTTATCATTGAAATAGCAGTATTTCTTGTAGTATTTTTAGCTCCATCTTCGTAAGCATTCCTTCTTATTATTCTCTCCATTAAAGCATTTTCTTCTTCTGGTGTCATTAAATTTGTTATTGTTCCATCTTCATTAAATCTTAACATCTTTTTCATATTCCTTATTCTTTTTATTGTTTTTTAATTTTTTTAACTCTTTAACACTTAATTTTGTAACTTTAGATATGATTTCTAATGGTATCTTTTCTTTTATCATTGAAATAGCAATGTCTTTTGTTCCAGTTTTCACACCTTTTTTAACTCCATCTTCGTAAGCATTCCTTTTTATTATTCTCTCCATTAAAGCATTTTCTTCTTCCGGTGTCATTAAATTTGTTATTGTTCCATCTTCATTAAATCTTAACATCTTTTCTTCCACCTCTTTTACTTTCTCATCTTTTTTCGCTAATTCTTTTATCTCTTCTTTATTTGATCCCAGCATTGTTAAGTAGATATGTCTCTTATCTCCTCTTATGTTTTTATAATACCACTTATCTTTATATCCTGCAATATTCACATTGATGATTCTAAAATTTTTCACTAATATCTTTCCTGCTTTATTTCTTAGTAAATATTCTTCTTTTAAGGTCTTATTTTTCCCTTCATTAAAATTTAAATTTATTTGGATTATCTCTTTTACTTTGATATATTTATCACCTTTTTCTATGGTCTCTGTATATAAAGTAGAATAATAATTTAAATTCCTTTCTTTGATATTTTTATCATAATTTATATTTAGTTCAATATTTATTAGAACTCCTTCGGTTGTTTCCGCAATTATATCTAATCTTTTTCCTTTTATCTTTTTATTCTTTATTTTTAATTCACTATTTAGATATCTTTTCACCTTTACTTCTTTTTCTAAGATATCAGATAAGATGCTATTCATGATAGTATAATCATTATCATCTACAATAATACTTTTAAAAACTAAATCATATTTTAAATCATAAAATCTTTTATTTTTCAAAATTGACATATATTAACCTCGCTTTCGAGGTCTCTATTTTACGGATATTTTTTCCTATTTCAACACTTTCGACAAACGTTGTCAAAACTTCTATTTTTTCGACATTTTTCAACAAAAATAACAGAGTTTATAGGTTACTTCGTAAAGTAAACCATCTCTGTTTTCGTTTCGGATTTTCTAAATCCCAGATAATCTTTGTCTTCTATCTTCCCTAAAGTATAACCTTAATCATACTATCATCCAAGTTATAGAAGGCTGGACGAACCGCATTCGTATTAGTCAAATTGTTGTTGTTCACAGTCCCGTTATTATTCACATTCCACGCATTGTAATTGCCGCTGTTCTTACCATACCTCACTTTAATATCAAGATTACCTAGAAATATTATATCCTAAATTTATATTAATTCCTAGCTGTATTTATTTTTTTTAATGTTTAAAAAGAAATCGCCCGAAGGCCATATGCCCTTCACGGCGATAATTTAGGAAGCCATGGAAGCATTAGAAATCATGTATGGTTCCGTGATAGTTCCTTTACCAGTAATTTTTACATTGGACTTTAGATAGAAGACTGGACGAACCGCAGACGCATTAGTCAAACTGCTGGCGGCCACAGTCCCGTTACTACTCACACGCCACGCATTGCTAAAGCCGTAGTAACCATACCTGGTCATTGTCCATTCATATTCTGCTATTGGAGCAGATGCTTCGTTCCCTAAACTATTATGATTTCCGTTTAAACCATTGGCTATAAATAACCAATTGCTTGTATTTGCATTGCTTGCATATAAATAATCACTTAGATACATTAAACCTATTTTTGCATTACTAAAACTTTCTTGTCTTTCATTTTGAAATAATGTTGGGTTAGTATTTGCAGTTGAATCGCCAATGTAATATGTGGATGGATCAATTAAATTTGTCCATTTTTGGTCTTGCATATAATTATATTTTGCGTTTTGCATAAAGTAACCATTATTTAATCCATTATATAAACTCGAACTATTCCACTTTGTATCACTAGAATACGTACTATGCCATTGGAATGTATTTTGACTATCTTTAACTATTTTAGTGGCTTTTATTATTTTTAATCTATCACTTGCGTCCACACCAATTATTCGATACATATAGGTATCCATACTACTTTTACACGTGTTTTGATCTGTTGCTCCGAAGCAAATAAAATTATCAGTTACTTTATTTTTATCTCCTACAAATCTTCTTAAGTCGTCTTTAGCACCAGTTATGCTATCATTCCTTTTTTTCATCGCTTCTGGTGTTTCAAATGAGCCATTACTTCCTCCAGAATTTTTTACTATTATAGAAAGTGGTGTTTCTGAAGGTGAAAAATACATATAGCAATAAAGAGTAGTTGAAGTATTTACAGTAGCTTGAAAGGTACTTTCATTAAACGTCACAACATCAGTAGCATTTAATTCCGTTCCATCACCATCATAACATATGGATTTTATATATACACTATTTGATGGATCGGGCCATGATTCTCTTTCCTCAGGCTCAGAATAATTTCCATTTCCATCATCTAATAAATAAGCAAATAGTTTTTTATTTTCTTCAGCTTCGGAAGGCTTATAATTGACATTTTCTATTGTCTCATTTCGCATAGAAAATGACTTAAAAGTTAGATGAACAAACACTCCCTCCATTAAAATTAATACCATTACAATCACTTTTACGACTTTTTTCATTCTTTTTCACTCCTTTTATTTAGCGGCTTCATTAAAATAAGCGTAACAAGTATTTGGCTTATTAGTTGTAAAACTAAATTTACCATTACTATAACCTGTAATCGTAGTTCCATCGGCAATACATTCAGCATCAGAATAAGTATAAGCTGAACCAACTACAGTGCTTAAATTAGCATTGCTATCAGCAAAACGATATTTTTTACTATTATGTTCTTTAATACCAAATTCATTGTCTTCAACTAAAGCATATACGGTTATATTTGAATTTATATCCTTATCATAATATATATGGCAAACAATTTGCTTTGGTCCATTTGTTCCACCTGTATCTTTAACTGTAAATTTTATTACTCCATTTTCAAGACTATAATCAGAATAACTCAATTCTTCTTTAGAAGGAGTACAATTACTCATAGTTTCATTTAAAGTATAACCATAAGCAGGTAAATGCGTTACTAAATTATATTTATTATCATCCGCTTGATCTTGTAAATAAATTTGCACAACTAAATCAGATTTATTAACTTTAGCAGGAGTAGCTTCGCCTTTACCTTTTTCGGCTATTTTAATTGTTGCATTTAAGATTTGTAATTCTTGATTATTAGTATAAAAAGCATGAGTTCCTTTTAAACCCCAAGTGGCTAAAGCAATTATTCCTAAAGCAATTATTCCTAAAGCAATATTTCTATAATTTAAATATTTAATGAACCTATTTTTGTCCATTCTAATCTAACCTCCATGAAATATTTATCCACTTCTTTTAATGTGTAGTGAGTCGAGTTGATTAAAAGTAGTATTCTTGATATGATATTAAATGAAAATGACCTTAAACTTAATAATTTTATTTACTAAAATTATCTTTTTAAATGCGACAAAGTAAAATAATATAATCTTTCATTATTCTAGTTTAACTCTTTAAACATTTTTAATTATTTGGGCCAAATTATTAAACTACTCTATAAAAATAATAAAACATCTGTTATGTAAAATAAATAAGTGCCAAAAATATTTTTTTCGGTATTTGCAACCTTTTTAAAATTTGGTCATTAAATAAAATACAATGTTCTTGGTGGCCATAGATGTTAAATAGAATGAAAGAGATTCGAGAGTCTAGTGACAAAAAGCAAAGAGAAGTAGCTGAGGCCTTAGGAATAAAAAGAAGTACATATGCAGTTTTAGAAAATACTTATAATATTATGCCCTTAAAAAGACTTAATGATTTTGCTAATTACTTTAATGTATCTTTAGATTATACTTTAGGACTTACAGATACTAAAAATTACAAAAATATTAAGACGGATATCGATTATGATAAAATTAAATACCGACTTAGATTAGTTCGAAAAATGAACAACTATACCCAAAGTAAATTAGCAAAATTTCTTAATACTTCCCCATCAGTTTGGTGTGAATATGAAAAAGGAAGATATTTAATATCAACCAATTTCATTTATGAATTTGCTAAAAAATTTAATGTATCTGTTGATTGGCTACTTGGTAAAATAGACTAATTAATCTCAAATTTAAGTGATAAGACCAGTCTTATCACTTTTTCTGTGACTATTTAGTGAAAATGTCCGCTTTTTAAAACCAATTTTTAAATGAAAATGTCCTAATGAAAATAGATTTAAA
>CANRJV010000020.1 GCA_947631045.1 uncultured Bacilli bacterium | reverse complement strand
ACTATAAAGAGATATATCAAAATTAAAAATAATAAAAACAAGTACGGCAGCGACTGTCGGAAATATGGCCTGTGGAGGAGCGAAATCCTATGAAACAGGAAAGATAAGCCGTGAGGCTTATCAAGGTGAAACGAAATAAATTTTATTGAGTTTTACTTTTCGTTCTGTTATAATTTCTAAAAGGTGGTGGTATTTTATGCGCGAATTTACAGAACAAGAATTAGTAAGAAGAGAAAAAAGCGAAAGTTTAAGAAGTTTAGGAATGGACCCTTTTGGTCATAGTTTTAAAAGAACTAGTAATTCTAAAGAAATTAAAGAAACATATGATGCTTATGATAAAGAGACATTAGAACAAGAAAAACATGAAGTTGTCATTGCGGGCCGCATTATGAGTAAAAGAAGAAGCGGTAAAGCCGGATTTATGGATATTCAAGATAAATTTGGTAATATGCAAATATATATCAGTATTAGTGATGTCGGTGAAGAAGAATATGAACTTTACAAAGCTTGTGATATTGGAGATATTATCGGCATTAATGGTTGGGTTTGTAAAACTAATACGGGAGCTTTAACTATTCATGCTACTAAATATACACATTTAGTTAAAGCTTTACGGCCTTTACCTGAAAAATTCCATGGCCTAACAGATATTGAAGAACGTTATAGAAGACGTTATGTCGATTTGATTATGAATGAAAATAGTAAAAATATTGCTTTTATAAGGCCGAAAATAATTAGATGTATTCAAAATTTTATGGATAATAAAGGATTTACCGAAGTAGAGACACCAGTTTTAACTAGTCTTTTAACCGGAGCATCAGCAAGACCATTTAAAACGCATCATAATGCCCAAGATTTGGATATGTATTTAAGAATTGCTTTAGAACTTCCATTAAAAAGATTATTAGTGGGAGGTATGGAAGCCGTTTACGAAATAGGAAGAACATTTCGAAATGAAGGAATGGATCCTAAACATAATCCGGAATTTACCATGATGGAAGCTTATCTTGCTTATTCTGATTTGGAAGGCATGATGGACTTAACCGAAGAAATGTTCCAAACTATTGGAAGAGAAGTTATGGGCAAAATGGTTTATAACTGGTGTGGTCATGAAATTAATATCGAAGGTCCTTGGAAGCGAATTAGTATGACGGATGCCATCAAAGAAAAAATTGGAATTGATTTTAAAAAAGAAATGAGTTTAGATGAAGCCTTAAAATTATGTGAAGAACATGATATTCCGGTGGAAGAACATCAAAAATCTTTAGGGCATATTATCAATTTATTCTTTGAAAAATATGTGGAAGAAACTTTAATTGAGCCAACTTTCCTTTATGGTCATCCAATTGAAATTTCGCCATTAACGAAGAAAAATCCGGAAGACCCAAGATTTGTTGACCGCTTTGAATTATTTATTGGTGGTAAAGAATTTGCGAATGCTTATACTGAACTTAATGATCCTATTGATCAATTAGAAAGATTTGAAAATCAATTAAAAGAAAGAGATTTAGGTAATGAAGAAGCTAATGACATCGATATGGACTTTATCGAAGCTTTAGAATATGGTATGCCTCCGGCTGGAGGAATAGGGTATGGTATTGATCGATTAATGATGTTATTTACCGAAAGTGATTCTATTAGAGATGTTATTTTATTTCCGACAATGAAACCGAGAGATTAAAAATTACGAAAAGCCTAGTTTAGGCTTTTTCTTAAATTTAAGGAGGTAAAATATGCAAGCTATGATTTGTCAAGGAAATGGTAAATACTATTTATCCACAGTCTATGGTTATTATAAAGATATAAATGCTCAGAATGATTATGATAAATATCTTCAAGAAATATATAATCCATATTGGATAGTTTGGGATGAAAAGAAAGAGCATTTAATTAAATGGCATGATGTTGACCAAAATTCTAAATATATTATTTATAAAATAATTATCATTGATTCGGACCAAACTGATTGGATTTTAAATGAAGAAGGGGAAGGGTGTGTTAATTTTCTTTCTAAAGAAATTATCACATCCCTATTAAATCAAGATATTAATTCTCATCATCTTCTTTCTAAATGTTTAGAAATTGATAAAAAATATATTTATAAAGACAAATTTGAAATAAATAATTCAAAAGATATTGAAGATTTAAAATGGGCTACTAGAGAATTTCATGATGCGGAAATTATTAAGGAAAAATTAAATAATGATGGCTCTTTTTATTTAAAATTTTCTTTGCCTTATGATGCGGAAATTGAAATTTGGTTTTGGGGTAATTTAGAATATAATTCCAAAATTAAAAATATTGATTCTTATTTTATGGGAGTAACAATAACTATTCAAGGGGGTTTTATCTATTTCGTTGAAGATCTTAATATGAAACCTAAAGATATAAAAAATGGACATTTCTATATTAAAGCTCGACATATGCAATATAAAATTATTCCTATTTAAGCTTCCTTAAGATATTTTCATTAGGGAATAAACTACCAAAAATATCTAGTTTTACTTGTTTGTTCTTTTTTCTAGTGTTATAATTTTTGTAGGAGGTAGAAAATATGTCAATAATACAAATAGTTGGCCTTATAGTTGTATTAATTTTAACCATATTGGGTGGAATATTTATTGCTTTAGAATCTAAGAAACATAACCTAATTAAATGGATAGGTTTATTCTTATTCTTAAGTATTGGTTTAACTTGGGTTTTTGGTTATGGATATTTTAGTGGTGCAGAATTCTCTGATGGAGGAATGATGTATCGTCAAGGTTTAACCGATATACCATATTTAATATATCAAGCGTTAAACTTTGCACTAGATAAGATTGTCTTCTTACTAGTACTTGGCGGTTTTTATGCCGTACTTAGTATAAGCAATGGCTATAAAAAATTAGTTAGTACCATTGCGGAAAAATTAAAAGGAAAGGAAACAATAGCAATCATCTTAGTTTCATTAATATTTACAGCTATGGCATCATTATTTAGTCAAAGCTTTGTTGCTTTAGTCTTTGTGCCATTTATAATTTCTGTTTTATTAGAAATGAAACTAGATAAAATAACAGCATTCTCAGCAACATTTGGAGCTGTTCTAATTGGTTTACTAGGAGCTACTTATGGTAGTGAAGGCTTATATTACTTTAACTATTATACAAATATTAGTGTTAGTACAGGACTTTTATATCGTTTAATTGTTTTAGTTGTAGCCTTTGTTCTATTTAATTTCTTTACTGTCTTACATGCAAGAAAAGTATTGAAAGATAAAAAAGTTAATGAAATAGAAGCTGATCCATTTAAGGTAAGCAAAGTAGATAAAAAAGCGAAGGCTTGGCCTGTTGTCGTTTTATTCTCAATATTATTTGTTCTAATTATTTTAGGATATATAAGATGGGAAGAAAACTTTGGAATTACCATATTTAATGAATTCCATAAATGGTTATTAAATATTAAGATTGGAAATTTTGAAATTTTTAGAGCCTTCTTAGGAACATTCTCTATGGAAACTTATGGAGAATTTGGTAATTGGAATTTATTCCATATCTCAACTCTTTTAATGGTAAGTGGTTCCATAATTGCTTTAATCAATGGTGTTAAATTTAGTGATTTTATAAGCGCTATTGGTGATGGCATTAAAAAGATGAGATTACCTATTGGTGTCTTTGTTGGTTCTTACATGGTAATGGCCGCTGTATATATGGCTGGTACTATGCCAACAGTTACTAATTTAATTATGAAGCTTACCAGTAGCTTTAATCCATTTGTTACAGCTTTGGATGCTTTAGTAGTTAATATATTCCATCCTGATTTAGGACTTACTGGCTATATAGTTGGAACTTACTTAGTTAGTGCGTATGCTTCTAATATTGAAATCTTACATACTATTTTTATAACATTATATGGTTTTGTGGGATTAATTGCTCCAACTAGTGGCATATTGATAATTGGTCTATCATATTTAGATATTGACTATAAGACATGGTTAAAATATATTTGGATGTTTGCCCTTGGTATTTTAGTAATTTTATTAGTACTATTTACCGTAATGTTTTATATTTAATAAATAAGATTTTAAAAAAGGAGTTTCATGAAATTATACTTAAGAATAGACATCATGAAACTTCTTTTTAATTTGACATTTTTGGCTTTAATTTTTTTGATTAAGTAGAAATTGATGTTTGAGTATGATAAAATTTTAATGTTAAGAGGATAGGAAGTGTTTTCTTTGAAGCAAAGTGGTAGTGATTTAAAAATTATTGATGTTAGTAAAAGAGTAAAAATTAAAAAGGATCAAAAAACTATTTTATCTAATTTATCCTTGGAGGTTAATCCCGGTGAATTTATTGCTATTGTGGGTTGCTCTGGGGCGGGTAAGACTACCTTAATGAATATTTTAAGTGGCTATAACTATCCTAGTACAGGTCAAATATATATTGATGGTGTTAACTTTTTGGAAAATGAAGAATATTTTAAAGGGAAAATAGCTTATGTTCCCCAAAGAGAAATTTTAGATCAAAGTTTATCACTGGCTAAATCTTTAGAGTATTCTTTAAAATTAAGAGTTAAAGGAATTTCAAAAAAAGAAATTCAAAAAACGCTTAAAAATGTTTTAAATGTTTTAGAGTTAACCCATGTTAAAAATACAATTATTAAAAATTTGAGTGGTGGTGAGAGAAAAAGAGCTGCAATTGCAACGGAAATGTTAAGCAATCCCGATATTTTTTTACTTGATGAACCTACCAGTGGATTAGATGCCAATATTGCTAAAAAAATAGTAACTAAATTACGCCAAATATCCAATAGTGGGAAAACTATCATTATGACTGCCCATACCACTTCCGATTTAGATTTATGTGATAAGGTTTTATTCATGGGACCAAAAGGAAGAATATGCTATTATGGTCCTTATAAAGATATTTTTAATTATTTTAATGTTCAAGAATTTGTGGAAATTTATGATATATTAAAAGAAGATTCGGAAATATGGTATAAGAAATATTGTCGTCATCAAGAAAAAGTTAAAGTAATAGAGAATGAAAAAGGTAAACCTAAAAAAACGGTTGGCTTCTTTACGCAAACTATAACTTTAATAAAAAGGTATGTATCTTCTTTAATTAATAATAAAATGATGCTCATCCTTTTTTTAGGACAAGCTATTTTAATGGCGGTTTTAATGTGTTTGGCCACGGAAAAAAATAGTTTTTTAAATCCGCTTACGGCTTCCATGATGTGTGCAGCTCTAACTATGGCTTCAATTTGGCTTGGTCTTTTTAATACTATACAAGAGATAGTTAAAGAAAGAGAAATATTAAAAAAAGAATATATGAGTGGCTTGAATTTTTCAGCTTATATTTTTTCTAAAATAGTAGTTATTTCTCTATTATGTTTATATCAAGCTATCACCTGTGTTTCTATTTTATATTTTCACCTAGATCCTCGTCCTGAAGACAATCTTATTTTTACCACGCTAATTGACTTAATTATAAACTTTTTTATTATCGATTTTTCTACCAGTATTATGGGATTATTTATATCAGCAATAGTTAAAGATGCTAAAACAACTTTGATTATTTCACCCTTATACATGATGGTCCAAATGATATTTTCGGGAATGTTTATTCCTTTTGTAAAACTAACGGAAAAGATTTCTTATTTTACTTCGGGAAGATGGAGTTTTGAAACTTTTGGTTCAATCAGTAACTTAACTAAATATGGTGTTTTAGAGCCTAGTTCTAATTTCTTTAAATTTACATCAGCTCATGTTTTAAGTATTTGGAATCTTTTAATTATAGTTTCATTATTATTTTTAAGTCTAAGCATTATTGCTATTAGATTAAATGTTTTAAACAAAGATAAAAAGTATAAAGTTTTAGTTGAAGGTAAAGATAAAATTAAAATTGCTAAATAATTGTCAAGATAAATAGGCTCTTTATTGCATTTTGCCTATTTTTTTAGTAGTCTTATAGTAGAATAGGGTTTGATTATATGCAAGAAGTAATTATTACTAATGAAAAAGGAGAAACGTTTTTAGTAGCTTACGAAAATAATAATTATACTATTTCGAAAATTGAAAATGGGGAAAAGAAAGAACCTTCAAAAGAGGAGATGGCTTTTGCCTTACAAGAGTTAGAAAAAGTAAAACAAGCAACAAAGAAGAATACATATGATGATTATTTAAAAATGTTAAAAAATATGCTTGAAGCTAGAACTATTAAAGGCACAACCGAATTAGAAAACTTTATTCAAAGTACAACTTTAAGCCCTGAAGAAAAAGAAAAATTATTGCATGAAGGAATATCTGGATTAGATCTTCAAGATATCGTTGATTTAAGAAATAAAATTATTGGGGATTTAAGAGGAAGTAAAAGAGAAGATATGGAGGCTTTAATTGGTTTTAATGTTAAAGATAATGCTTTAGGATCTCCTTATTGTGAAATAAAAATGGGCTTTAAAGATAGCATTGGCTATAATGAACGTTTAAATGCCACAGCCGAATATAGCGATACTTTAAAAAATGAATTAATCGAGCCGGTTATTGCGGAAGTTATTGGCCGGAGTAAAATTAAAACTAAAAATTTAAGTAAAACGGCAGATTCTTTTAATGATCGTGGTAATTTAGGTATAGTTACGGAAGAAAAAGTTAAAGTGGCGTTAGCTAATGTGGAATATGATTATGCTGATAAATTAGATAAGCATTGTGAGAATTTAAAAAATAGAGCTTCGGAATTAGATCCAGAAGTAAGAGATAAAAATGCCCAAGAATTTTCTCCTAATGATGATGTTCCAAGTATTCCCAATGATGAAGAATTACTTACAGATGAAAATGGCAACATGTATAGCTTAAATGGGGAATATGTAGGAAGAATTAATGAATATGGTGAAATAGTTCGGGATGAGGGTCCAAATTTAACGCATGAAGAAAGTATGAAACTTGTGAGAAAGCCTTTATCGAATATTAAGCAAAGAGAAAGTGGTTTTGTTGCCATCGCGGTTATTGCTATTACGAGTTTTATTACGAGTTTAATTGTTATTATGCAAATGATCCTTTTAAGTTAAAATATCGTTTTAGATATTTTTTTCTTTTAATAAATTTAAAATTATTCCTAAGAAAAGATAATTTATTAAAGTATTAGTTCCACCATAGGATAAAAAAGGAAGAGGAATACCCATAATAGGTAGTAATCCTAAATTCATGCCAATATTATAAATTTGATGGAAGAGAAACATTCCTAAATAAGAATAAGCAAATATTTTAGTTTTTAAACTTTTACTTCTACTTATTAAATAAATAAAATATAAATCAAAAATAACAAAAGATATAATAATTAAAATACCTGAAAGAAGCCCATAATTACCAACTGAAAAAGCAAAAAAGAAATCGGTTGGAGCTTCAGGAATATAAAGAAGAATTTTATTAAAACCAACCCCTAGGAAAGAAGAAGCTCCAATAGTAATGAGAGCATTTTCTAACTGATAACTATTGCCACTTGCGAAATTAATAAGGCGGTCCATCCGATAGAAAAAACTGGTTCCTAAAATTTTAATAAGGGCATCTTGAAAGTAAAAATACATAATTAAAAATAAACTAATTGCTAAAGCAAATATCCCAAAAAAGGTTATA
This sequence comes from uncultured Bacilli bacterium, assembly GCA_947631045.1. Classification (GTDB taxonomy): domain Bacteria; phylum Bacillota_I; class Bacilli_A; order RF39; family UBA660; genus SIG200. The sequence continues at coordinate 18,721 of CANRJV010000020.1, read as the reverse complement.
TACCACCATTTATTTATTTTTAAAAATAAAATCGATATTAAGAGAATAATTAAAAAATTAATAATGGCTCCGGTATCCGGTTCTAAAAAAACTAAAATACTAGGGATAAGAGTAATTAAAATCATTTTAAAAAGAATAATTACTTCATCTTTAAAATTTTTTATTTTAGCTTTACTTCCTATATTAACAAGAAGCATGGCTAATGATAATTTAGCTAGTTCACTAGGCTGAAAAGAAAAGCCAAAAAGAGAGAACCAACATTTAGCCCCATGAGTAGATGTTCCCAAAAATAAAACTAAAACTAATAAAATAAGGGTAAATAGATAAAAATAGAGAGAATATTTAAAAATATTTTTTAATTTTAATTTCTGAATAATAAAGATAATTAAATAACCTAAAAGAAACCAAATTAATTGTTTAATAAAAGCATTATTATAAAGAGAACTTACTAACTTAGCATTATGCATATTAAAAAGACTTATTATATTTAAAATAAGTAAAGGAATAAAAATTAGATATGTTTTATATTTTTTTTGACTCATATTTATATTATGGTTCAAAAATAGTTATTTATCATAGAATATTAAAGGAGGATGTTATGAAAGATTTACCAAGAGTAACCCCAGGAAAAATAAAGGATAATTTACATAATACGCAAGATATATTTTATGGTAGTGATAGAAAGGCGGAGAGTCATGATAGCTTAAGTGTTATTAAAAAGATAAATGATATTTTTGCCTCTAGTCATCATGTTTATAAAAGTAAAGTAGATATTACTTTAAAAGATAAAGTAGTTGAAAAAACTATTGTGGGTAAAACCAGTACCGATTTAATTACGATTGATGGGGAACTAATTAAAATAATTGATATTTTAGACATAAAAAAAATATATTAGACAATTTCGTCAATATATTTTTTTAGTTGTTTAGCATTATTATCAAATATTATTTTTAATTGATTATCAATTTCTACAATTCCTTTAGCGCCAAGTCTTTGAATAGCATCTTTGTCAGCAAGAGTAACATCTCTTAATATAACTTTAAATCTACTCATATTACATTCGGCATTAATAATATTATCTTCGCCACCTAAATAACCAATAAGTTTATTTTCTTTAATAGCAAAATCTTTTCTAGTTAATTTAAAGGCTACTGCTAATATAATAAGTATTACTATCGCAATGATAATATATTGAATAGCTGTACTCAAAATTAAATCACCCAATATAATTATACTACAAATGTTATCTTTTTAAAAGAGGACATTTAAAGCCTTAAATTAAGTAACTAAAGATGATATTCACTATTTTAAAAATTAAACATAAATTAATAATGAGAATACATGAAAGGGTGAAAAGATGAATAATAATAATTCAGGAAATTCAAATTCTGGAAATTGTATTAATGAAATTTTAAGTATAATTTTAGTATTACAAGAAAATGCTTGTCCAGATAATTGCTTAGATACTTGCGATAGACCAATGCTTGGTGGAGGAAGTAATTGCCTTGTATGTAACACAAGACCAGTAATGCTTTATACTTGTTGTGGGAATGGAACACCATGGAGTATGCCTATTAGTAAAGATGTAACAACTAATTGTAGTGAACAACCTTTAGGAGGTACTTGTTCAACAGTGTTTAGAGTTGAAAAAATTGAAGGTAACTGCTGTACATTTAGAGTTTTAGCAGAAAATACTGATCCAACTTCATTATATCCATATGTATCAACAAACTCATTCTTTACAATGGATTGTAGTTGTTTATGCAGTATTAGATGTTTATCTGATACTTATGTAGATTGTGTTTGCTAGTAAATTGCCAAGTGTAAATGAAAGCCATAAGAAATTATGGTTTTTTCTATATTTTAGAGGTATAATACTTTCTATAAAGGAAGTATTAGGTATGAATTTTAAAAGCAAAATTAAGAAAGCTTATAGAGAATCAGATAAAAAGACTCTAGTTGTGTACATTATTTTAAGGACTTTAGTTCTTATAACATTTATAAGGCAAATTATTTTGGGAGAAGTATCGAAAGCTATTCTTTGTTTATTTACTTTAGTTCTACTAATTATCCCTTTCTTTATTGAAAAAAAGTTTAAAATAACAATTCCTAGTTTTTTAGAAATTCTTTTACTTTTAATAATATTTACATCAACTATTTTAGGAGAAATAAATAATTTTTATGTGAGAATACCTCATGTAGATACCGTTATGCATACTTTAAATGGTTTTTTATCAGCGGGAATTGGTTTTTCTTTAGTTTATCTTTTAAATCAACATGTCGACTTGATTAAATTATCGCCTTTATTTGTGGCTATAGTTTCTTTTTGCTTTTCGATGACTGTTGGCATCTTATGGGAATTTTATGAATTTGGTTTTGATATGCTATTTAAAACCGATATGCAAAAAGATACTCTGGTGCATAATATAGCCACGGTGGAATTAGATGATACTAAAACTAATAATGCAATTAAAATAAAAGATATTGATAAGACAGTTTTGTATAATAAAGATAATGAACCCTTAGCGGCATTTACAGGTTACTTAGATATTGGTATAATAGATACAATGAAAGATTTAATAGTTAATTTTATTGGTTCTTTAACTTTTAGTATAATAGGTTATCTATATATTAAAAATAAAGAAAAATATCGTTTTGCTAATAATTTCATTTTAACTAAACAAATAGATATTATAAAGGAGGAAAGTTAATGAAAAGTATAACTAATGAAGTAGATAAGAAGTATTTTATTAAAAGGCTGAATATCATCGGAGGACAAATAAAAGGTCTTACCGGAATGATTGAAGGCGAAAGAAGTTATGAAGAAATATTAATTCAACTTGGGGCTTTAACTAATTCTTTAAGAGGAGTAGGAATTAATATTTTAGAAGATTATATGAAAAATAATTTAACTAAAGATAATCAAAAAGAAATAGAGGAAATAATGAACTTGTATGATAAACTAGTTTAATATTTTCTCTTTTTAATAATTTTTAAATTTTTATATGATGTATATTGTTTATTCTATAAATGGATGAGGTTGATTAAATGAAATTAAAATTACAAAAATGGGGAAATTCTAAGGGGATAAGAATACCTAATAATATTTTAAAATCTTTAAATTTAAAAACTAATGATAAAATAATAATCTCTAAAGTACCAAAAGAAAAAATTTCGTTAGAAGAAAGATTTTTAAAGTATAAAGGTGAAAACTTAGCTAAAGAATTTACATGGGATAGTCCTCAAGAGAAAGAAATATAGTCAAATATATTTCTTTTTTTAGAATAATAATTGTTTTAAAAAGTATTTTAAATTATAATTATACTAGGTGATACTAATGAAGAATGTCTTAACTAAAAATGAAGTAGATTTATTAGATAAATATTTTCGACTTTGTAATTATATGTCAGTGGGAATGCTTTATTTAAAAGATAATCCCCTTCTTAAAAGAGAACTTACTTATAATGATGTTAAAAGTAAATTAGTTGGACATTGGGGAAGTGCGCCTGGTCAAAATTTTATTTATATTCATTTAAATAGAATTATTAAAAAATATAAACTTAATATGATATATATATCTGGTCCTGGTCATAGTGGTGAAGCAATGATTGCTAATAGTTATATTGAAGGGACTTATACAGAGGCCTATCCTAATATCACTAAAGATGAAAAAGGACTTCAAAAGTTATTTAAAAACTTTTCTTTTCCGGGTGGTACATCTAGTCATGTAGCCCCAGAAGTACCAGGAAGTATTAATGAGGGTGGCGAACTTGGTTATAGTCTTTCGCATGCCTTTGGAGCAGTTTTAGATAATCCATCTTTAATCGTGGCTTGTGTGATTGGTGATGGTGAAGCCGAAACTGGTCCTTTAGCAACTTCTTGGCATGGTAATAAATTTATTAATCCGAAAAAAGATGGAATTGTTTTGCCAATCTTACATTTAAATGGTTATAAAATAGCAAGTCCTACGGTATTTGCAAGAATTAGTGAAGAAGAGAGAATCAAATTTTTTGAAGGTTGTGGCTGGGACCCAATTGTGGTTGATGTTACAAATACTCCTGATTATCATGAAGTAATGGCCGAAGCCTTAGAAGAAGTAGTTAAAAAAAATACTAAAATTAAAGAAAATAGTAAAAAAAATAAAGAATTTGTTCGTCCTAAATATCCGATGATTATTTTCAAAAGCAAAAAAGGCTGGACTTGTCCTAAAATAGTCGAGAAAAAAGAAGTTGAAGGAACTTTTAGAGCTCATCAAGTCCCCATTCAAATTGATAAAGAAACAAAAGATATAAGTCTTCTTAATGATTGGCTTCATAGTTATCATCCTGAAGAATTATTCGAGCCAAATGGAAAAATTAAAAAAGAAATTTTAGATTTATGTCCTAAGGGAACTAGAAGAATGAGTGCTAATTTACATGCAAATGGAGGATTATTATTAGATGAACTCAAAGTTCCGGATTTTACTAATTATAAAATCGATGTTGTAAGAGGCAATACTTATTCGGAAGATATGCGCGTATTAGGTAGTTATTTACGAGACGTTATAAAACTTAATCGCCATAATTTTAAAATTTTTGGTCCAGATGAAGCTTTATCTAATCGTCTTAATAATGTTTTTATGACTACTAATAGGAAATGGGCCAATAAAATTAAAGATACTGATGAATACTTAAGTAGTGAAGGAAATATTTTTGATAGTTATTTATCTGAGCATATGTGTGAAGGAATGTTAGAGGGTTATCTTCTTACGGGAAGACATGGATTATTCCATAGCTATGAAGCATTTATTCGGATTATTGATTCCATGACAAGTCAACATGCTAAATGGTTAAAAGTCACAAAAGAAATTCCATGGCGTTGTCCAATTGCATCTTTAAATTATATTTTAACAAGTCATATATGGCAACAAGACCATAATGGTTATACTCATCAAGATCCTGGTTTTATCAATCATATAGTGACGAAAAAAGCGGATATTGCGAGAGTCTATTTTCCGATTGATACGAATACTTTACTTTCAACAGTAGATCATATTTTAAAAACCAAAAATTATATCAATGTTGTTGTGGCTTCTAAACATCCAAGTTTGCAATGGCTTACGATGGATGAAGCCAAAGTTCACTGTAAAAGAGGTTTAGGTATCTTTAGTTGGGCCTCTAATAAACCAAATCACCCTGATGTCGTTTTAGCGTGTGCCGGTGATACACCTACTTTAGAGACAATTGCGGCAGCCGAGATACTAAAGAAATATGCTCCAAGTATTAGAACAAGAGTAGTAAATGTTATTGATTTAATGCGCCTTCAAAGTAAAAGGATGCATCCGCATGGTTTATCTGATAGTGATTATGATCGCATATTTACCAAAGATAAACCCATAATATTTGCATATCATGGTTATCCTAACTTAATTCATGAACTTACTTATAATCGAGAAAACAGGAACATGCATGTTCATGGCTATTTAGAAGAAGGAACCATTACGACCGCTTTTGATATGCGAGTTCAAAATAAAATTGATCGTTTCCATTTAGTTTTAGATGTTTTAAAATATGTGGAAGAAACTGAAGAAACAGAAACCTTAAAAAATTTAATGCATAAAAAATTAAAAGAGCATGAGAAATATATTAGAGAATATGGTCTTGATTTAGAAGAGATTAGAGATTTTCATTTAGAGGATTAACATGAATATATATGATTTTGATAATACAATTTTAAAAGGGGATTCTTCTGTTAAATTTATTCTTTATTCTCTTCATCATCATCCTTTTTTAGTAATAAAAGGAATGTTTAAAGCCTTTTTAGCTTTGTTTAAACAACATAAGAAAAAAGGCCTAATTAAAAGTCATTTATATAGTTTTGTGAAAGATATACCTGATTTAGATAGTTATGTTAATAAGTTTATTTTAAAAAATAATCAGAATATTAAAAAATTTTATTTAGAAAGACAAAAAGATGATGATGTAGTTATTTCCGCAACTTATGATTTTATTATTGAACCTTTTTGTGCTTCTTTAGGAATTAAAAATGTTATTGCTACTAAGTATGATATAAAAAAAGGAGAATTAATTGGTAACCATTGTAAAGGGGAAGAAAAGATAAAGAGATTTGATAAAGAATATCCCCATGCTTTAGTCGAAAAAGCTTATTCTGATTCTTTTTCCGATATCCCTATGTTTCAAAAAGCAAAGAAGGCTTATTTAGTAAAAGGTGAAAAATTAGAACTTTTAAAAGATATTAAATAAACTAAATAAATATTATTTTTTCCTTAGCATAAAAATTAATAAGAGGTGTTTTAAGTTTGAAAAAAATAATAGTGTTATTTAGTTTTTTAATGATTCCCTTTTTTAAAGTAGTAGCGGAAGATATTACAGAATATAGTGAGAGTGCCATTTTAATTGAGGCCACTACCGGGAAAGTTTTATATGAAAAAGAGGCTAATTTAGAGAAGGCTCCGGCGAGTATGACAAAAATAATGAGTATGATTTTAATTATGGATGCCATAAATAATGGAGCTTTTACGATGGAAGATAAGGTAGTTATTTCAGAAAATGCTCATAGTATGGGTGGAAGTCAAGTTTATTTAAATACAGGGGATACTTATAAAGTTAAAGATTTATTAAAATCGATTGCGATTGCTTCCGCGAATGATGCGGTGGTGGCCATGAGTGAAAAAGTAGCGGGAACCACGGAAAAATTTGTGGAAATGATGAATAATAAATGTAAGGAGTTAGGTTGCAAACATACCCATTTTGTTAATCCTCATGGTCTTGATGCGGAAGGCCATTATAGTAGTGCTCAAGATATGAGTTTAATGGCCTCTTATTTAATCAATAACTATCCCGAAATTTTAAATTTTACAAGTATTTATGAAGATTATTTACAAAGACCAGATGGTTCTAGTACTTGGCTTGTTAATACTAATAAATTAGTCCGTTTTTATTCGGATGTCGATGGTCTTAAAACGGGATTTACCGAAACAGCTGGTTATTGTTTAACAGCTACGGCTAAAAAAAATAATATGCGCCTTATTAGTGTCGTTATGGGTGTTGATACTCCTGATAATAGAACTAGTGATACGGTGAAACTTTTAAATTATGGTTTTAATACTTATAAATTAAGAACTATTTATGAAAAAAATAAAGTGATTGATGAAGCAAGAGTGGAAAAAGGTAAAGAAGAAAGTGTTAAATTAATTTTAATGAATGAAGCATCCGAGCTTTTAAATGTTAATGATAAAGATAAAGAATATACGATAAATGTTAAAATAGATAAACTAGTGGCGCCTTTAAAGAAAGGAAAAGAAATAGGAACAGCTGAAATTATTGATAATGAAGGAAATATTGTGGGTGAAGTAGGCATAACCGTTAACAAAGATGTTTTAAAAGCTAATTTATGGGATTATTATAAAAGAAATTTAAACACTATATTTTCAGGGAAAAGAATTATTAAATAGAAGAAGCGAGGGCTTCTTTTTTTCTTTCTTCATTTAAAGAATTACAAGATATTATTTATCATAGATTAAAAGATAAAAACAGATTTATTATATGTAGTTTATATGGTATTGATACAAGAAAAATTTATTAGGAAAAAATACACGGAAATTACTAGGAAAATACTAGGAAATGCGATATGACTATTTTAGTTAATAGTCGGAGGTGTAAAATGATTGAAACAGTAGAGAATTCAAGAACAGAATTTAAAGTAAAATTAGTTGATGATTTAGAAGAAACAGTAATCGGATTTTTAAACAGTAAAGATGGTGGTATCATTTATTTAGGAGTAAATGATAATGGTAAAGTCGTTGGATTAAATAATAATCTAGATTTATTGCAAAGAAAAATCAAAGATAGAATTATATCTAATATTGAACCATCAGTTTTAGGATTATTTGATTTAGAAGTTCTAGAAGAAAACAACAAAAAATATTTAAAAATAACTATAGCTAGAGGATTAGAAAAACCATATCATTTAAAAGGTATGGGAATGACACCTGATAGTTGTTTTATAAGAGTTGGTAGTTCCAATGAAAGAATGGATGAGCATCTAATAAGTAAAATATTTAGAGAAAGAACAAGAAACTCATTGAAAAATATTAAATCGCCAAGACAAGAGTTAACATTTAGTGATTTAAAAATCTATTATAAGGAAAAAGGTTTTGATGTTGGTGATAATTTTGAAGCACAATTAGGATTTTTTACTCCTGATGGTAAATATAATTATCTTGCATATTTACTTGCAGATGAAAATACTATATCAGTAAAAGTTGCTAAATATGCTGGTGATGATGTTGATGAATTGATGGAAAATTATGAATTTGGTTATTGTTCTTTAATCAAAGCTACATATCGTGTTTTAGAAAAATTTAGAGTTGAAAATAAAATATTTGCAAAGATTACATACCCAGAGAGAAAAGAGCAACCAATGTATGATTATAATGCTGTAAGAGAAGTTATTATAAATGCTCTAGTTCATAATGATTGGGCAACTGAATATCCACCAAAATTTGAATTTTTTAGTAATAGATTAGAAGTATCTTCGTTTGGTGGGATACAAAGTGAATTTACCGAAGAAGAATTTTTGGAAGGTTATTCAGCACCTAAAAATCCAGAACTAATGAGAGTATTTAGGGATTTAGAATTAGTTGAGCATTTAGGAACTGGTATTAGAAAAATACTAAAAAAATATGATAAAAGTATATATCACTTTTTTCCACATTTTATAAGAGTTAGTATTAAATATAATCAAAATGAATTTAAGTATGATAGTATACCAAATAAAAAAGAAATAAATTATTCGGATTTAGAATTAACTTCAGTACAAGAAGGAATAATTGGTTTAATACTAGATAGACCAAACATTACTCAAGAAGAAATGTCTAATTTACTTGGAGTTACTTCAAGAACAATTAGAAATCATATAAAATATCTAGTTGATAATGATTATATTGAAAGAATTGGTGCTGATAAAAATGGAAAATGGAATGTTATTAAAAAAGAAAGTGAAAAATAATGGTTTTTTTAATGAATGAGGCATCCGAACTTTTAAATGTTAATGATAAAGATAAAGAATATACAGTAAATGTTAAAATAGATAAACTAGTGGCGCCTTTAAAGAAAGGAAAAGAAATAGGAACAGCTGAAATTATTGATAATGAAGGAAATATTGTGGGTGAAGTAGGCATAACCGTTAACAAAGATGTATTAAAGGCTAATTTATGGGATTATTATAAAAGAAATTTAAACACTATATTTTCGGGAAAAAGAATTATTAAATAAAAGAAGCAAATGCTTCTTTTTTAGGTTAATATATAATAAAAATAATTGGCAATTTAATTTGTTTATGATACAATTACTATGATAGTGGTATTACAAATTAAGGATGGTTGATTAGGATGTTTGGAAGAATACTATATATAAGTGATAACAAAGCATTTATTGAAAATTTAGGTGGAGCTGAAGCCTCAGGAGATTTACTTAATCTACATTTAATTTTTGAAAATGGTGACCAAAAAATTTTAGGAGAGATAGTAGAGTTAAAAGAAAAAGAAATTGAAGTTCGTTTTCTTGGAGAATACATAAATGGTAGATATAACAATGGTTTACTTAGAAAGGCTAGTTTAAATAGTAAAATAAGAGTTATCAATACTGAAGAATTATATGAATTAGTGGGAAGAGAATCAAATAAGAACTTTGTCTTAGGGGCTAGTGCTACTTATAAAAACTTTAATGTTTGTCCCAATATTAATGATTTATTTGCTAATCATATGTGTATATTTGGAAACTCTGGTTCTGGTAAATCTTGTGGTGTATCAAGAGTTGTTCAAAATATTTTAAGTAACAAAAATGCTTTAGCGTATAATGCCAATTTAATTTTCTTTGATTCTTTTGGAGAATATAAGAACGCTTTTAAAAGTATTAATACTATTAGTCCTTATTATAATTATAAATTTGTTACTGCTCATCCTCAAGATGAAGACGATGTTTTAATTAATATTCCATTAAATTTATTAAAAGTTGATGATTTAGGTATTTTACTGCAAGCTGATAAGCACTCTCAATTAACCATTATTGATCGAGCTATGAAATATGCTAAGATATTTGCTACGGATAATGAATCAGCCAATGAATATAAAAATAATATTATCGCTAAGGCTTTAATTACCATTTTATATAGTCCTAATACCGCTAGACAAAAAAAGGATGATATTTTTACTATTATTGATACTTGTCATACTAAAGAATTTAATTTAGATGCGGTTATTCCCGGTGTAGGATATACTCGAAGTTTTAGCGAATGTTTCCAAATTGATTCTCATGGTCATTTTGGTGAAGAAGTATTAATTACCGATTATATTTTAAAATTTATTAATGAAGATATTGAAGATTTAGATATAATAAGTGATGCCATTTATACTTTAAATGATTTAGCCAAAGCGTTAGAATTTACCTTAATTAGTGAAGGATTTAATCAAAATAAAAATATGCATGATGATGCACAATTATTAAGAGTAAGACTTAATAATATTTTACATGGTGATATTGGTAAATTCTTTACAGGGGAAAAATATGTATCTCCTGCTGATTTTATTACTAATTTAGTTAATAAAAATAATAATAAAGCCCAAATAATTAATATTAACTTAGAGACTTTAGATGATGCTTATGCTAAGGCTTTAGTTAAAATATATTCCAGAATTATCTTTGATTTTTCCAAAGATAATGCTAGTAGAGCGACTGTCCCATTCCATTTATTTTTAGAAGAAGCCCATCGTTATGTGCAACAAGATAATGATGTCTTCTTATTAGGTTATAATATTTTTGATAGAATTGCTAAGGAAGGTCGTAAATATGGAGTTATCTTAGATATTATTAGTCAAAGACCAGTAGAAATATCTGATACTGTTATTGCCCAATGTTCTAACTTTTTAATCTTTAAAATGACTCACCCAAAAGATATTAAATATGTGGAAGAAATGCTTCCTAATATTAGTGCAGATGTTATTGAAAAAATGAAAATATTACAACCTGGAACTTGTGTGGCCTTTGGAACAGCTTTTAAAATTCCAATGATTGTTAAATTAGAAATGCCTAATCCAAGACCATATTCTGCCAGTTGTGATGTTTCATCATATTGGGATTCTAAAAATAATATTGCTACAACTGTTAATAGTGAAGAAGCTAATGTATCCAGTAGTGGAGAGGTTTTAAATACCATTGAACAAATGCAACAAGTTCCTTCATTAGAACAAATATAAATGATTGACATAAAAATTAAAAAATAGTATATTATAAATGCTTAAGTAATTAAGTGAAAAAAAGCTAGTGATTCCCACTATTTAAGAGGAACTTAAAAAAGCGGTGATTCCCACCATAAAGAGGAACTTAAAAACGGACTAGAGAGCTCACTCTAGTTTTTGTTTATAATAAATTTTGTTGTAATTTTCCTTTACTTGAACAAAAATGTATTGAATATAATAATATTAAATTTGTGGAAAAAGTTTAATATTATTTTTTTGATTGTAATTTACTTATTTTAAGTTTATACTTAAATTAGGTGATAGAGATGATAATTAAAGTTAGTCAAACTACGTCTAATGTTAAAAATAAATTTGTGATTGAAGAAAATTCTGAAATAAAATTTTTAGCTGGCACACCTTGGCTTAATATTGATACTCCTTTAGATGTTGATCAAAAAAGAGTTTGCACTATTACTGATAAAAATGAAAAACCCATTTTTTATACAGATTATAGTGTTACAGAAAATGTGGCTAATAATATAATTCCTTTAAAATGGGTATTTACTAAAAGTCAAAAGACGAAAATATATAATATTGTTAATCAAAAAAATGAAAATAAAGGAAAAATATATACGTTAATAAATGATTTTTTAGATACTAAACAAGTTATTGAATATGAGGATTATGGTCTAATTTGTTATAATAAATCAGTTGGTAAAACACATCATATATTTATATATAATGATGATAAACAAATCGCTGAAATAGTTAAGCCTTTGCATCGGCAAAATAATTTAGATTACTATTATGTATTTTTACTTGATGAATATCAAGATTTAGAAGTAATTATTTCTTTTTATACTATTCTTTATGATTATTTATCTTATAGTGATAGTGAAATAGTTGGTCATAAAGATGAAGTAGAAGTATCATATACTTGGGATAAAAATAGTAAATATTATAATAAAGATTGGATATTTAATAATTTCCCCAAAAAAGAAGTTGATAAAATTTATGAAGAAATGGCATTAGAACGTCAAGAGGCTTCCAATAAAATTAAAAAGTATAGTCAAAAAATATTGTTATTAGTTATTTTAGGATGGGTTATAGTTTTAATTATCTTTTTTAGTTTCTATTTTCTTAAAAAATAGTCAAGTAAGCGTTAACTGAAAACGCTTATTTTTTTGTTTAAAAATAGATGTTTGTTATAATTAAGATACGAGGAGTTTTCTTATGAGTGCAATCAAGAAAAAAAAGAAACATAAGTTTAGTAAATTATTAACATTTATTTTATTAGGGGTATTAACTCTTCTTTTTGGAGCCATCGTTTATTTAAATGTTATTCCTCTTGCTTGGACCTTAATTGCTATATCAATTACGGCATTTATTGTTTTAGGCATTGTTTTACTTAATTTTAACCGAACAAGAATCTGGCGTTTATTAGGTAATTTATGTAGTATTGCCATAATTGGAGTAACTATTTTTGGGGAAGTATATTTATTTAATACAATGGGATTTTTATTTAGTTTAAATAAAGATAATTATGATTTAAAGACCTATAATGTTTTAGTTTTAAACAGCGCATCTTATAAAAAAATAGATGATTTAGATGGGGAAGTAATTGGCATAAATGAAGTTAGTATGGCATCATCCTTAGAAAGTGCTCAAAATAGTATTCAAAAGAAAATTAATCCCGAATTTAAAGATTATGAAGATACTGATACTTTAGTAAGTAACTTATTAGATGAAAAAGTAGCCGGGATTATCTTAGAAGATAGTGAACTAGATATATTAAAAGAGAATAATGTTGATGATTATAATAATTTAAATAATATTTATCAAGTTGAAATAAAAGATGATATTAATAATATTGAAGAAGCCATTAATATTAATAAAGAACCATTTAATGTTTATATAAGTGGTATTGATACTTTTGGAAAGATTAATCAAACATCAAGAAGTGATGTTAATATTGTCATAACTGTTAATCCCGTAACCGAAAAAGTTTTAATTACTTGGATCCCAAGAGACTACTATATCAATATAAATAATAATAGTATGAAAGATAAATTAACGCATGCCGGAATTTATGGCGTAGATTCAAGTATTTATGCTATTGAAAAATTACTTGATACTAAAATTAATTATTATGTTAAAGTTAACTTTACTTCCGTTATTAAAGCCATTGATGTTTTAGGAGGAATTACTGTTTATAATGATGAAACATTTACATCGGAAGATAATTTTAAATATCCTAAAGGAGAGATAACCCTAGATGGTGAAAGAGCCTTATCATTTGTAAGAGAAAGACATCATGTAACGGGTGGCGACTTAGGTAGAGGAAAAAATCAAATTAAAGTTTTAGAAGCCGTTATTAATAAAGCCAGAAGTAAAGCCATTATTACCAAATATAATAGTTTACTTAAAACATTAGAAGGTTCATTTACCACTAATGCTAGCCAAAGTGTTATGTTAGGATTTGTTAAAAAAGAAATTCAAAGTCCAAGAAATTGGCAAATAGAAAGCCAAATATTAACCGGTAATGACGGATATGAATATACCTATTCTTATAAGAATAATAAATTGTATGTTATGATACCTGATGAAGAATCTGTAAATAACGCTATTAATAAAATTAAAGAAACAGAAGAGAAATAATCTTTTGTTTTTTAGTGCATTAAATTATGTAGAATTCTACATAATTTTATGTCTTAAAATATTAATGTAAATTATGTTTATTTTTGTCGTATTTTTATAACATATGGCAACCTTTGTCGAATCTGTTTAAAAAATTAAAAATTTGCTCTATATTAAAGTAGCAGGTGAATATATGTTAAAAATGGATTTAGAATATCGCCAGTTTAAAAGGTATAAGAAAGAAATACTTTTTGTAAGATTAAAGGGAAATTTAAATAAGAGGTCAGTTTATAAAATTCATACATATTTAGTACCAGTTTTAAAGAAACATAAAATAGAAAATCTTATTTATAATTTTAAATATTTAGACAGCATTGATGAATCTGGAATGAATGCTTTAATTCTTACAAAATGTCTGGTTAAAAATTACAAAGGAAACATTTTTATCTGTAATGTAAATGATGAATTAGAGTCAAAATTAAAAAGACTACGCATTAAAACTTTTTCTTCAGAAACGCGAATTATGAAAAATTTTGGTGCAAAAAATGAACTATGAAAAAGTAGTTAAAGACAATGAAAAAATGATTTGGAAGATAGCTAGTCATTTTTATGGTGTTGATAAAAATGATTTATTTCAAGCGGGTATTGTAGGCCTTTTAAAAGCCTTAAAAAAATACCAACCTAATAGTGAGACTAAATTTTCAACTTATGCTCATGATTATATTTTTGGAGAGATGTATCTTCTTGCTAATAACCGAAATATAAAAGTGGGAAAAGATATCTTAAAATTATATAAAAATTTAGAAATAGCTCGTTATAAATATGCGCAAAGTATGAATAAAGTACCGAGTAATTTAGAACTGGCCGAATTATTAGGTTTAAGTATTGAAGATGTTGACTTAGCTTGTAATAGTGCTTCTCAAATTATGTCTTTAGATTCTTCTTATGAAGATAGAAGTTTTTATGAAACAGTGGGAGAAAGTATTGATTTAGATACCAAAATTCTTGTTGATGATAGTTTTAAAGTTTTAAATGATGAAGAAAGGAAGATTATGAAATCGCGTTATTATGAAGATTTAACTCAAAGTGAAGTAGCCAAAAAGCTTAATATGACTCAAGTCATGGTTTCCAGATATGAAAAGAAAAGTTTAGAAAAAATGCGAACTTATCTTAACGTTTAAAATTTTTGCATAACTTATACCAATTATTACCATAATATAAATGGTGATATAATGAGTAAAGATGAATATCAAAAACTTGTTAAAAGAATGTCTCCGAAAGAACCAAAGTTTAGAAATGCTTTAGTGGCTTTTTTAGTCGGAGGTTCAGTCGGTTTTATTGGCGAAGTTATTGTAAATATTTTAATGAATTCCTTTGGCTTAGCGAGAGTTGATTCTTATGCGTGGCTCGCGTTTATTCTAATTTTATTGGCAACATTTATGACTGCAATAGGCAAATTTGACAATTTAGTTTCGAAAGCCAAATGTGGGCTTATCATTCCGACTACGGGATTTGCTCATAGTATTCAAAGTGCCGCTTTGGATTACAAAAAAGATGGTTTTGTTACCGGAATTGGTTCTAACGTTTTTAAATTAGCCGGTTCAGTTATTTTATATGGGATAGTTAGTGCCTTTCTTTTAGTTTTATTAAAGGTGGTTTTATATGGCTAGTTTAAAATTCAATAATGTATATTTAAATGATTGGATAACTATATCCGGCCCTTTAGAAAGTAATAGTAGTCTTAAAAAAATTGATTTAAAGATGGATGACTATTATTTTGGAGAGAAGACTTTTGAAAAAGCCGAAACTAAAATGCAAAAAGTGGTTATTGATAAAATAATCGAGAAGAACAAATTAGAGGAAAGTGATATCGATTTATTAATTGGTGGTGATTTACTTAATCAAATATCGGCCACTAATTATGCGGCGATAGATAAACCCATCTCTCTATTAGGTGTTTATAGTGCTTGTGCCACTTTCCCCGAATCTTTAATTGTGGGGGCCATGTTTCTAAATAATAGTAGCATTAAAAAAGTTATTGGGGTAACTAGTAGCCATAATTTAACAGCGGAAAGACAATTTCGTTTTCCAATAGAATATGGAACACCCAGACCGCATACTTCTACCTTTACCGCGACGGCGGGAATTAGTACTCTTTTATCTAAAGAAGAGAAAAAGGTTAAAATTGAATCAGCAACAATAGGAAAGGTTACGGAATTAGGTATTAATGATGCCAATAACTTAGGAGCAGTTATGGCTCCAGCGGCGGCTAAAACATTGTATGAACATTTAAATGACTTAAAAAGAAGTCCTGACTATTATGACTTAATTTTAACTGGTGATTTAGGTTGTGTAGGAGGAAGTATTTTTAAAGAATATTGTTCCCTTCGTTATAACTTAAAATTAAAAAAACATCTAGATGCTGGTTGTGAATTATATCTTAAAAGTCAAGAAACTTATGCGGGTGGTTCAGGGCCTTCTTGTCTTCCTTTAGTTTTATTTAATAAAATATTGGAAAATAAGAAATATAAAAAGATTTTAATCATAGGAACTGGAGCCTTACATAGTCAAACATTCGTTAATCAAAAAAGCCCAATTCCGGCGATTGCCCATGCTGTTAGTTTGGAGGTCATATAATGTTATACTTAAAAGCCTTTCTCTTTGCCGGACTTGTTTGTCTTATTTGCCAAGTAGTACTTGATAACACCAAACTGACACCTGGTCATATAACTAGTAGTGTAACTGTTATCGGAGCTCTCCTTTCATTCTTCGGTATCTATGATAAAATTGTGGCTTGGTGTGGGGCAGGAGCAACTGTTTTAATTTCGAACTTTGGCCATATGCTTTATTCATCCGCCTTAGCGGGTTATGAAGAAGCCGGGGCTTTAGGAATATTTCAAAACATGCTCTCTAATGCTGGTGTTGCTATTGTTAGTGTTGTCGTCTTTTCTTTTGTCTTTACTCTCATTTTTAAAGCAAAAGATTAAAAAGGGAATTTTAATTCTCTTTTTTCTTTGCTATAATATACTTGTTTATTTGTTCTCGTAGCTCAGTTGGATAGAGCAATCGCCTCCTAAGCGGTGGGTCGGGCGTTCGAATCGCCTCGAGAACACCATGTAGATAGATAACTCGAACTTTTCAATTAATTCGAGTTTTAATATAAACAATTTATAATAAAAAATATTAAATAGAAAGGGATCAATCAATAAGAAATGTGAAGAAAGAGTTAATCAAAACAGAAATAAATGTTAATAATAATAAAATAGGTATTTTGAGAATTGGTGATACTGACTATATATCATTAACTGATTTAGCAAAATATTCTAAAAAATTTTAATTTTACGAAATTCCGTGAAATTAAAATTAATATTTGATGCAAAAAGCATAGAAGTTGAAAAAAATACATAGTAAAAAATTTATTAAAAGGTAATGCTCAATTTTATGAGAAAATGAAGATGGTAATAATAAGATTTAAAATATAAGGAGAATCAAATGGATAAAGCAATACAAGATATATATGAAGAAGTAAAAAGAAGATGCCTGTTACCCACTAATGCTTATGGCATTGGGGCTTGGGATCATCATATTGAATTAGTTTATAAAATTGCGACAGAGATTTGTACTCAATATGGGGCAGATTATCATATTGTGGCTTTAGCATCTTTACTCCATGATGTAGCCTCAGTTACAAATAAAGATTATACTGAAGAACATCATATAATTGGATCATCTATTGCTGAAGAATTACTGAAGCCATATAATTTATCTTCAGAAGATATTGAACTAATAAAAAAATGTATTTTAAATCATCGGGGAAGTAGATTAGTAGAGAAAACTACACCAGAAGAAATATGTGTAGCCGATGCTGATGCCATGGCGCATTTTTATAGCGTTCCTTCTTTACTTCGCATGGTCTATGTTGAAAAAAATATGGCTATCGATGATGGGGCATTATTTGTTTATAATAAACTACAAAGAAGTTATAATAAATTATCAGAAAAAGGAAAAGAAATAATAACGCCTCATTATGAAGCGGCGAAAGTTTTATTATTAAAAAAATAATTATATTTATTAATAAAAGCGCTAGTAAATTAACTAGTGCTAAATTATTGTTTCATTTAAGGAACCAATGTCTAACATTTTGTTCTATCAAAAAAACTCCTATTTACGAATAAAATTTTACTATATTATATGTATTTTAACAAATTCATTATTTATAATATTTGGTAAATTTTCAATGTAATAATCTAAATTAAATTAATAAAAGAGGTATCTAATTTAATTTTAAGTTTATTATTTATTACTAAATAGTATTTTTCTTTTTGTATAGTATTAAATTTATATATTTATTGTCTAATTTTTTCTTTTAAAATTTTTTGAGTATTATTATTTAATATAATTACATTTTTACTTTGATTTTTAAACGGATTTAATATTCTTCCTATGGAAATAGTTTTCATTTGATCAAGCAAAGCAATTGAATCGGTTTGTTTTAGATATTGCCAATTAAAATGTTTGATATTTTTATAATTTCTATTATTGAAATCATCGTTTGTTTTAAAATGTTTTATTTTGGGACTAGTTAAAGGAATACATAATACTAAATCTTTAATTGATGGTAATTTATATATAACTCCTAAATGAATATTATTTATTTCTTTACCCCAATTTCCGTTAAAATTAATGTAATATATTTGACCATTTTCTAAATTCATTTTTACCTCCTAGCAAATAAAAAGAGAGCTCTATATGAGCTCCCATAACTAAGATAGACTAATATGTCCCTCGAGTAAAACTCTTCACAATGCTATCTTTGATGTTTATTTTGACTGACTAATATGTCCCTCG
>CANRJV010000019.1 GCA_947631045.1 uncultured Bacilli bacterium | reverse complement strand
TCGACTTGCATGTCTTAGGCATGCCGCCAGCGTTCATCCTGAGCCAGGATCAAACTCTCAATAAAAAAGATTTATTTAAATCTTAATAATTGTTTGTTTTTCCTAAGCTACTCAAATTGACTTTTTACTTAGTTTTCAAAGATCATTTTGCACTCCTTTTTCGATGTGCACTAGTAATATACCAAATTGAAAATAAATTGTCAACAAAAAAATCAATTTTTTTGCATTTTTTTGCTTTTTTTCGCAATTTTAGAATTTTCTTGGAAAATATCACATTATATTTATATGAAAAAAATAGTAAATAAATGTCAATTTTACTCACTATTTTCTAATTTATTATATATTTCCAAATATCTATCAACTACATTAATGTCAAATGGCCCATCATTATTATTCTTCATTTTGATAAGTTTTTCGAGTTCTTTATTTATAACTAAATCGAGTTCATCAGAATAATTCATAATCTTTTTATGATATTTATATTCATTTTTATCTAATACTCGGTAACCTCCATCAGGGAATACCCGTAAATCTAAATCATAATCAATATATTTGATAGTATCTTCATCATTTAAATAAGGAGAAGCAATATTACAATAATAAAACAAGCCAAATTCTTTAAACTGGGCAATGATATTAAACCAACTCTTTTTATAAAAGAAAATTATCGCTGGTTCTTTAGTCCGATGACTCCGACCATCATTTTCAATAACTTTGGTTTTAAAATTACCACATACTAAATATTCTTCATTTTCTTCAATAACAGTTGATTCTTCCCAAATGCGATGAATCTTGCCATTATGTTTATAACAATGAATTTGAATTTTTTCTCCTGATTTATGTACTATTTCATTATTATCTGTCATAAAACCATCTCTATATCCTTAATTATACTATAAAACCAGCAAGAAAAAAAGGTTAAGTAATTTAACCTTTGCTTAAAATTTCGACCGCTTGGTTTAATTGTTCATCAATATTTTCATCCGTTATATTAACTTCATAATCAGGCATCAAGCCAATTCCATCTATACAATTACCACTAGGAGTTAACCATTTAGCCGAAGTATATTTAACTGAACTGCCATTAGATAATTCGGCAATTTGTTGAACTTTGCCTTTACCATAGCTTTTATTACCAAGCAATGTAGCATTGTAACTTTCCTTTAAGGCTGCTGCTAGAATTTCAGAGGCTGAGGCGCTATTACCATTTATTAAAACCATTATTGGATAAGTCCTTTTTTCATCTGTTTTATCAGTATAAGTCGTTCTTGAACTACTTGACTCTAAAGAATAAATCGTTTTACCTTCTTCTAAGAAAAAGGAAGCAACATCTTCTGCGGCTGTTAAATAACCACCGGAATCCTCTCTAAGATCAATAATAAGAGAAGTTATATCATTATTTTCCAAATAATTTAAAGCATCTTTTACTTGACTCCCTAAATTTTCCGAAAATTTTTCAATGGCTAAATATCCCACGCTAGTTCCATCCATAATTTTATAATCAATCGCCGGATTAATTAAATCTTCTTTTTCTAAATTAAATACTTTATTTTCACCATTTCTATCTATTTCAATAGTTACTTTATTACTTTTATCGTCTTTAATTAAGCTGCCAATTTGACTACTAGCCATTCCTTCAACACTAATGCCATTTATTTTAACAATGACATCTCCTGCCCAAAGACCTCCTCTAGATGCGGGACTATTATCAGTTACTTTTTGAATAATATTTCCTAAAATAGTTACCCCAATGCCATTATAAGTTCCTGATAAATCATCAATAATTTCTTTATATTCAGCATTATCTAAATAAGTTGTATATTTATCACCTAAAAAATTTAACATACCTTCTTCGGCGGCATTAAGCATTCCTTCTTTATCAATATTATCATAATATTTCGATAATAACGTTTGATAAACCCCAATAAATTCTTGCAAAGCCTCATCATTTAAAGTTTCATTTTTCGAACTTATTACACTATTACTATTTAGCATAATAACACCAGTTGTAATTCCTGAAACAACTGAAGTGATAACTATAATAATAATTACAACCCATAAACTAAAACCTTTTGCTTGTTTCATATTAGCCTCCGTAGTTTAATTTTATCATGGGCTTAAAAAAAAAGAAAGCCATTTATCGACTTACTTTAATTTTTCTTGTATAGTTTTGTAATCTTCAATATATTCAGTAATTTTGCCGTTTTTAACATGTAATAATGTTAAATCACCAAAGTCAAAATCTTCAACTTTTTGAGCTTTTTTATTACTCTTATTGTCTTCATTAACATTATAATATTTTTTATTTAAAGAATTACTTAAATCACAGTAATAAATTTTTAAAGATCCTTCCTCATCTTTTTCTTTATAAGTTGTCATCATAGCGGAATATTTAACGGCTTCTTTAGATTCTCCATCATATACTAAAACATAATATTCATCATAAGGACGATTAAGAAGAGTCCCAACTGATACTTTATCATAATTGATAGATCCTTTAACAATTTCAACTGCATCATCATCTTTTTTACTAGCTACAAGTTCTGTAACACCATAAATAATTCCCATTATGAGTGCTATTCCTAAAATGATAAAAATAAATCTTTTTATTTCATTTTCATCATCACTTACCACATTGTTAACTTTAATCTTTTTATTCTTTTGACTTCCCATCATAGGATTTTCTTTTAATGCATTTTTCTTTTTTTTCATACAATTTCCTTCTTCTAAAAATTATTATACCTAAATATAAAGTTAAATGCAAACATTTAAAGAAAAAATCATATAGTTTTTGCTATATGATTATTATTTAATTCCCGCTACTAAAGAAGCATTTCCTAAAGAATTAGCAATTAATTGCATTTCAGATACTGATAATTCAGTACTAGCCAAATAATAAGAAATATCATTAACATCCCAACTTAGACTATTAGCACTTAAGGCTCCGATAGTTTCTGATAAAAGTAAAGGCTCACCATACACAGGCACAATTTCCATGGCGTCACTCGCTATCGTTGGTTCTTCAATTAAAACGAAATTTTTATCCCCACTAAAAGTTAAAATGACGCGATTACCCGAAGTTGTTTCTACTTTTTCAGAACTTGTTAAATAAGTGTTACTGGGAATATATAAAGGATAGATAATATTTTCGATATTGGCCGTATTTTTGGCCCCACTACCATTTGGTTTTTGCAAAGCACCATCATATGAGGGATCATCTTCTTTTTTATCAGTTTCGCAATTTTGATCATCGGTGCATTTAGTATCGGCATTAGTATTAGTTTTATTCTCTTCTTTTTTCGGCTCTTCTTTTTCTTCTTTAACATAATCATCAAGTTTAAAATCACTTGTCTTTAAACCAGCTTTAAGATCAACATTATCAAAAGTAACTTTAATTTTTACAATATCATTTTCATTAAATACCTCGACTTTTTCAATTTCTTTTTTATCATTTAAATAAATTTTCTCATATTTTAACTCTTCATTATTTGGATAATTTACTTTACTTTTAATTACATAACCATTATCACTTTCGGTAACACTGGCCTCTTCATCATTTTCAATATCACTTAAAAGACTACCTAATAAATACGCTTGACTAGAGTTACCAGGCCATTCACTTTGGAATTTAAAACTCTTATTCAAGGCCGGTGTAATAACATATATGTCATTTTGATTTTTTAAAATAATTTGTTCATGATTATTGGTTTGATTAACTAATATAACCTTATAATAATTATCTTTTAAATAATAACTTTCCAAACTATAAGTAAATGTTTCTTCATCATTACTTATTTCCATATTACCTGTTACTTTATAACTTTTAACGTTATTAACACTATTTTTAAAGTCTTTAATAACGTCTTCTGGTTTAGTTTTACCACAACCACAAAGAAATAATCCCAAACATAATAAGACAGCTAATTTTTTCAATTTACCACTTTCCTTTTCTATTTAAATATATTTCTTAATTATCTAAATATTCATGTATATTTTTAAGAAAAGGGTTAATAATACTAATAAAGGTGAGTGAATAGATGGAAACATTTCAAAAAACGACATTAATATTTACAGTAATCGGCGCAATAAATTGGGGCTTAATTGGTTTCTTTGACTTCAATTTAGTGGAATCTCTATTCGGAGAGGCCTCTATGCTCCCAAAAATTGTGTATGCCATTGTCGGAATATGTGGATTAATTAATATTGGAATATTATTTAATCACTTTGAAACTAAAAAATAGCTAGTTATCCTGGCTGTTTTTTAGTTTAGATACTCTAGACAAACAATTAATAGTTTGATAAAATAACACTTCGTAAAGGAGTGAGAGGATGATTACAGATACAGAATTTTTTGTTTTTTGCTTTAAAAATAACGAATTTAAAAGTTTAGTATGTTTAAAAAAGTCATCTCTCACATCGGGATATCAATCTTTAGAAAACTTTTCTTTTTATCATGAAAATATGGAATTTTCAGATGAAGAAATAGCCAATCTAATTCTTAATGAGTACCTAAAAACTCGAGATAACGAATATGCTATTTTAGTAAATGCTTCTGATTTAAGTAACTTAGTTAATGTATATGGTGCGGAAGCAATCGCCATATTTTTAGCATCCATGCAAAAAAGTAAGCAAAAATTTAATTTTAGTAATAAAAAACAATTATTGGATTTTATTAGTAAAGAAATAATTAATGAAAAAATTTCTAATTTATTTAAAAAAGATAGTAAAAATTCTACCATTAAAACGGTGGAAAATAAAGAAGCTAATACTAAATTACCACCAATTTCGGAAATTGTTAATAAAATAAATTCACGAGTTATTAACCAAGAAGAAGCGGTTCGAAAAGCTACTTTAGCCCTTTATCGCAACATTATGTTAGCAAGTATGGATTATTCTTTAAGTGAGCGGATTGCTTTAAAAGAAAATATTTTAATCAGTGGTCCATCAGGCTGTGGTAAAACCGAAATAACGAGACAATTAGCTAAAGAATTAAATATTCCTATATTTACCACGGATATTTCCCAATTTACTGGTTCTGGTTGGAAAGGAAACGACTTAATTGAATTATTAAAAGGGTTATACATAGCTAGCGATGGTGATATTAGCCTTGCTCAAAGAGGAATATTAGTTTTAGATGAAATAGATAAAATAGCTTATGATAAAGATAATAAAAATTCATCTAGCCATAATACTTTAGAAGTTCAAAATGGATTACTTAAAATTATTGAAGGCGGTTTATTTGATATAAGACCTACTGCTTCGAGTCAATTTGATACTAGCCTAGTAACCGTTATTGGTTGTGGGGCTTTTAATGGGGCTGGTAGAGGCGATGATTGTCCTTCCGCGGATTATGGTTATTTTGATGAAAGTGATTATATAGAATATGGTTTTAAACCCGAATTTATTAATCGTTTTAAAACTTTTATTACCATAAATAATTTATCTTTTAATGATAAAAAAAGATATTTATTAGAATCCGAACTTAGTCTTTTAAAATTAAAACTGGCTTATTATAACAAAAGAGGTATTGCCGTAAGCGTTGTTAATGGAATTGATACTTTAGCGGATGAAATCGTTAAAAGTTGTGCGGATAGTGAAGCTGGTATTAGAGGAATAAATAGAGTAACTGCGAAAATATTTGATGAAATTGATTATCAACTATTTGATTCTGCAAACGCACCGGAAGAAATTGTTATTTCGGAAAGAACAGTTCAAAATCCTAAATTAATAAAAGTTAGTAAAAAATAGTCACATGACTATTTTTTTCGGGAAAAGATTTCTAAAAATTGGGACACAACACTAATTATTTCATTACTTTTTTTAACCGCTATTCTTTTTCCAATAGCTTTACCACCCACAGTTAGGGATGAACATAAAGAAGCCAGTAAAACATTCCAAAGGGAAATATTACCAGACCTAGCTATATTAACAACTAAGATAGCTACTAAACTACCACTAATAATTCCACAAATGTCTCCCACAACATCATTACAAAAACTGGCAACGGTACTAGAATTTTTAATTAATTTTATTCCCATTTTAGCGCCTTTCATTTTTTGACTTGCTTTTGAATGAAAGACTTTTTCATCACAACTTAAAATCGAGGTTCCAATAACATCAAAGATAATTCCTACTAAAATAACCGCTAAAATGCAAATAATTAAAACTATATTATTAAAATTACCTAAAAAATTAGCAATTAAACTAAAGATAATTGCTAAGAAAAAAGTTAAAATAAAGGCTACTAATATCCAATGTTTTTTCATAAATTTTCTCTAATCTTTCTACGTGTTAAATTTGGAACTTTATAATTTTTTCCTTGTTCATGTATTTTTAAAGCTTCTTTTAATAATTCTATCTCTTCTAAAAATTTCATTTCTTTTAAAACATCTTGGTTGTTATCCAAAGTTAAGCCTTCAATAGCTGTCTTAATTATTTGGGTAACATATTCATAATAATCTTGAGCGCTCTTATAAGGCTCTTCTAAAGGAGCTATATTTTCTAATAAATTATGAACTTCTTTTGAAGTAATTATGGTACTTTTAACAGCATTAGGCCTAATTTCTGCTTCATGTAACTCCCAAGACTTTTGAAGCATTTCTCGCTCTTTTAATTCATCTAAAACTTTTTTATCATCTCGAATTCTTTCCATATATCTCCTAAAACTTTCCTAAAATAAAAAAAATATGGTATATTATAAATCAATTTTATGGTTTAGGTCGAGTTGAATTTCTCTCTTTTCTACTAAAAGTTACCCGTTAGCGATTTCTCTTTAAAGAAAAGAACTAAACGTCACCGTTTTAATTACTCGATTGCCACTTAATCCATACCTTAATACTTATAATACATACACTCTAGAGATTTTCTCAAACACCAAGGGATTGTCCTTATTCGCTTTTGCAGCAATGATTTCAATCAAATAAATCGTTGATATTCCACATTACCACTCACGACCAGAAAAATAATTACATAAACGGAGTAAAAGGATATAGACTATATGCCATTATAATCGTTCCTTAAACCTTAAATCATATATTCACCCTAACCTGGGCGGAAAAAGCAAATATATAAAGTGTCAATTTCTATTGGTAGATTTTTAGCCCTACCTTCAAACAATATTGGTGACTAGAATAATGCACCACGCTAAACATTATACCAAAAAGGCGAACAATTGTCAAATAGATGTCAAAAAAATTATCTTTTTTATAATATATGCTTGAAAAAAAGGAAAAATTAATTTCCTTTTTTAGATTTAATTTTTCGTTATTTTAACTTGAATAGAATTAGTAACTTCATAACTTACAAGTGGGTTATTATTATCAACTTTAACTTTAACATCGTGAGTTCCTTCACCTAAGCCCGCTAAATCAACATAAGCTCTAATATTACTTGCATTAATAGCATCTATATTAGATTTAACACCTTTAACTTGAACTTGTGGGTGTCCACTTGAAGTAATAACGGCACTATAACCTTCGGCTAAATTACGATTAGTTATATCACTAACTTCAACCGTTTTTTGTTCTTCATCACCGAATGTTACCTTAATCGTCGCGTTTTTAAGACTTATATCACGAACTCCTTTTGGCTTTCTAATAACAACCGTATAATTTTCTACGGCTTCTTCCCCAGCTCCATCAACATTAATAACGACTGGCACAGACGTAATATCTTTAATATCCGCTTCATCACCATAAATATCCACAGATAAAGCGGCACTATTGTTAATGGTAATTGAGGCAATTGCTTTACCATTAATTAAATTTCCTGTTGTCGTTACGGATAGAGGTACCGTATTTTTATAACTCGTAAGGACAATTGTACCTGTAAGCGTAGATGGAACAATTTCCACATTCTTAATAATTTCGCCATTAGAATCATACGCTACTAAAGGAATATTAGAAATTTCATAAGTTCCTTCTTCAGTATATTTATCTTTACCAGCATATTCTTTATGTTCTTTTATCTCTTCTTTGGTATAAGTTAAAGATACTAAAGCCTTAATTGTTGAAATACTATTGATGGCTTCTTCGCTACCTTTAACAACTACTTCACTACTATCAAGACTAACACTAGAAACGCTTAATTTAGAATTTAATTTATCAATATTAATAAGTTCATAATCAACAGATTTAACTTCACTAACTTTATCCTCAATTTCAATATTTAAATAAGATGGATCTAAAATATAATCAACAGAATCAATATTTTTAGAATAAGTGAAATAAACTTTATAATTACCGGCTTCCGTATATTTAGATAAATTTAGTTCTACTTCAAATTCTCCTAATTGTTTGGCTAGATATATATCACTTTTTCTTCCCGCAATGGTAATATCAACCGTTTCGGGAATGTTTTCTACTACAAAAGCTTCTTCATTATAGATAACATTAACGGGTACATTTTTAATTATTTCGGCTTCCGTATTAACTAAACTAATAACTTTATTATCAATAAGTAAGAAACAGATAATCGCAAATATTAAGGATAAAACAATTAAGAAATGTGGTCTATTTAATAATTTATTAAAGCCAACATTGCTATTACTAGTGGCTTTCGAAATATTATAAACTAATCTAGTTATGGGCATAACAATAATTTTGTCAATAAATTTAAAAATGCCTTCAAAGAAAGTATAAATGACTCTGCCAATCTTTTTAAGTAACTTACGCATCTTCATCACCACTTTCATTTTCTTCAGCCTCAAAGAATACTTCCGCCTTTGGACTCAATTCATCAATAAGACGCATTCTAAATTCATCTAAAGTTAGATTATATTCTAGTTCATTATTGCACGCAATGGAAATACGCCCATTTTCTTCAGATACGACTAAAGCAATGGCATCACTTTCTTCTGCAATACCTAAAGCAGCTCTATGACGAGTACCTAATCTTTTGGAAATATTAGGACTCATACTAGTTTTAAAAACAGCACCCGCACAAGTAATTCTATCACCTTGAATAATTACACCACCATCATGCATTGGCGAATTAGGGAAAAAGATAGTTTCTAATAAATCATCTGTAATATCCGCATAAACCTTAGTAGAGTTTTTAATATATTCTTCCAAAGATATCTCTCTTTCAATAACAATTAAAGCTCCTATCCGGTTCTTCTTAAAATATTCAACAGATTTCATTATTTCATAAACAACTTTTTCTCTTTCATCAATTGTTAATATTTTATGACGTCCTAAAAGTTGCGTCCGCCCCAGAGACTCTAAAACACTTCTAATTTCGGGTTGAAAAATAACAATTATAGCTAAAGGTCCCCAAGCTACAATATACTCTAATAAAACTCCAACTGTATATAAATTTAATAAATCACTTAATATTTTAACTAATAAAATAATTACTACACCTTTAACAATTAAAACCATTTTAATATTATTCTTAACATTTTTAAGAATATAATAAAATGCTAACCAAACTATGCCAATATCAATTATTTTAGTAAAAATACTCCAGATACTTGATAAATCCATAAATTCACTCCTTTTATCATTGCTTTTTTATTATAGCATTATTTTGTGAAAATAAAAAGACAAAGAAAAAAACACTTATTTTTCATAAGTATTTTCTTCGTCATTTTGAGTAGTATCCTCTTCGGTTTTTTCTTCTTCAATTGGTACTTCCACACTTTTAGTTTCCGGATTAATATTTTTTGATTTACTAACCATATCAGATAAACTTTTATCTTCGGGTATTTTTATTTTTTCCAAAGACTCTTCGTCTAATTCCTCTTCGCTTTTTTTAAGTAAATCCTTATCATTTTTCTTAGTATCATAAATATACCCAATTAATGCAAATAAAAGTAAGATGGTAATTGTTAAAAACCACACATAATTATTAGCAATAAATTCAATGATTTTTTCCATAGTCTTCCTCCTTTTAAATTATATTATTTTTTTGAAAGATTATGATATTTTTAATTCTTGACCTTCAGGTTCTATTTGAATAAAGGTATTACCATCATTGAAGATTACCTCACTACCATCTAAATACGTATATTTAGTTTGACATTCCCGACAGTCTTTTTGCCAGTTGATTTTGACCGCATAACCACCAGTTATATAGTAACCTTCTCCACTACCAATATTATGTAAGTCTTGACGATCATCATCATCACCTGGAATAGTCGTATTTTTAACTTTATAAGTAATAATATTAGTTACTTTTAATTGTTCACCTGTCGCCGCATCTAAATGAGCCTCACCACTCGCACTTCTTAAATAAACTCCTAAGTTAGAATCATATTCGTAAGAAGCATAATGTTTACTAGAATAATAAATATCCACTTTATTAGCAATGGTACTATTAGCCATATTTTGAACATCTAAACGATCAGGAGTATAAGTTAATAGATTTTTCGCATCGGTTTCCGTTTCATAACCCATTCTCTCAATGGCTTTATTAATGAGTTCGGTGCTAGTAAAACGACGATGAGCAATATTAACCCCTGGAATAGATGCTGTCCAGAAATATGATTTATCACTTATTTTATCCCGAGTGTTATCAGAACCATAAGTTATACCATTAATATTATTAATACCTAAAGTTTTTAAATCACTTTGGGCTTTAGGACTATAACCCCAGTGAACAAAAATGGCATCATTTTCTAAAACATAATCGATATGATAATGTCTTGTACTTCTAATAGGGCCAATTTCATCTAAATTTTGGTCTTTAAATAAAGCTAAAAATCTGGTTGAACCATCAACATAATTAATAATTTCATAAACAATATAAGCCTTTTGTAAGCCTTTTTGATTAGGTCTCGCATCAGCAGCATTATTAATCATAACCGCAATGGGTCTTGATTTACTATTAACATCAATTATGGAAACTTTGGCTGGTTCTACTTCCTCTTCCGTTTTAGATGGCTCTTTTTCTGATTTATTTAATTTATTTACAACAAATAAAGTTATCAGTAAAATAGCAATTAAACCCACTAAAATACCCACAATAACATAAAACTTTTTCGGATTTTTCTTTTTCATATACTACCTCTCTAACTTTTTTAAATCTCTTTCTTTAATAGCCTCTCTTTTATCATAGTTCTTTTTACCTTTACAAACACCAATACTAATTTTTGCTAAATTCTTTTTTAAATATGCTCTTATAGGAATTAAAGTATAACCATCTTTTTTACTTAATTCTTCTAACTTTTGAATTTCTTTTTTATGAAGTAATAACTTCCTTTCTCTTCTTTCATCATGATTAAAAATATTACCTTCATCATATTTTGCTATATACATATTAATTATATAAGCTTCATTATTTTTTATTCGTACATAAGTATCTTTTAAATCAACAGATCCTTTTCTTAGAGATTTAATCTCAGTTCCTACTAAAACAATTCCCGCTTCGATTTCTTCTTCAATAAAATAATCAAACTTGGCTTTTTTATTAACTATTTCCATCTTGCACCTCAAAATCAATCATCGCTTCTTCTTTATTAGCGTTAACTACTTTGATTTTAACTTCATCTCCTAAGCGATAACTTTTATTTTTATCTTTACTTACTAAAGCAAGCATCTCCGGAATGTATGTATAGAACCCATCAAGAGTACTAATATGAACTAATCCCTCGACTAAATTAGGAAGTTCAACAAAGAAGCCAAAGTTGGTAACGGTTGTTATGATACCAGTATACTCTTCTCCTATATGACTTTCCATGTATTCAGCCATCTTCATATCAACAACTTCTCTTTCCGCCTCCACGGCGGCTTGTTCTCTTTCAGAAGAATGATCAGCCACCTCAATTAAATACTTCGAAAAATATTTAATTGTATCTTGATCTAATTCTTTTTTAAAAAGATAAGTTCTTAAAAGCATATGGACAGTTGTATCGGGAAATCTTCTTATTGGTGAAGTAAAATGGGTATAATTTTTTAAACCTAACCCAAAGTGACCTATATTAGTAGGACTATAAATAGCCTTTTGCATACTTCTTAAAAGCATACTGGAAAGAATCGGAAATTCTTTATAATCTTTAAGTTCCGTAAGTAACTTTTGCATATCTCTTGGAGAAGTCGCGATACCTCTCGTATTAACTCTTATATTTAAAATTTTTAACATGTTAAGAAAATCTTCAATCTTTTCTGGTTTTGGTTCGCCATGAACCCGATAGACAAATGGTAAATCCATATTATAAATGTGAGTAGCAATTGTTTCATTCGCCGCAATCATGAAGTCTTCGATTAGTTTTTCTCCTTCATGCTGTTCTCTTTTCACAATATCAATACATTTACCGGTTTCATCCTGAATAATTTTAGCTTCGGGAATATCAAATTCAATGTAGCCCATTTTAATTTTTCTCTTTCTTAAAATATGGGCTAATTCTTGCATCAATAATAAACTTTCTTTATATTCTTCATAACCTTCTGGGGTAATATTTTCTTCTAATATTTTATTAACACATTTATAAGTCATTTGTTTCCGACTTTTAATTACAGATTCAAAAATATCATAACTTGTTACATTACCATTAGAATCAATATTCATAACACAACTAATAGCGAGTCTTTCAACTCCTGGATTCAAAGAACAAATACCATTTGATAGCTCATGGGGAAGCATTGGCAAAACTTTATCGGCCAAATAACTAGATGTTCCTCTAGAATAAGCCGCATCATATAAAGATGATCCCATCCTAACATAATAAGAAACATCAGCAATATGAACTCCTAATTCATAACCATCACTAATTTTTTTAATACTTATGGCATCATCAATATCTTTAGTATCATCACCATCAATTGTAAAAATCATTTCATTCGTTAAATCAACTCGCC
The DNA here is from genome assembly GCA_947631045.1 of uncultured Bacilli bacterium. Taxonomy (GTDB): domain Bacteria; phylum Bacillota_I; class Bacilli_A; order RF39; family UBA660; genus SIG200. Next base: position 14,504 of record CANRJV010000019.1, on the reverse strand, counting down.
CAGTTTTATCACTATCTAAAACCCTATCCGGAATATTCTCTAATTCTTTTTTAACATCTTCACTAAATTCTAATTCAATATTATGTTTATAAGCAATGGTTAAAATATCAATATCTGGATCATTTTTATGACCAATTATTTTAACAACAATTCCTTTAAATCTTCTTCCGCCCATTTGTTTTGTTAAATCAACTAAAACTTTATGACCATCAACTAAATTGGCAAAATGATTTTCTAATTCTACTTCAATATCTAAAGATTTATCATCAAGAATTAAAGTTGGTTTATTTTTAACATAAAGAATTTCGCCAATTACGCGATTAATTTTTCTTTCTAATACTTTTAATACTTTACCCTCTATTTTGCCATTTCTCGTAAAACGGTCTACTAGGACTGTATCTTCTTCAATGGCTCCATTTAAATTATCCTTAGCAATATAAGTATCTTCACTACCATCTTCTTTAATTAAAAAGGCATAGCCATGTTTAGTTAAACTAATTCTTCCCACTTCTAAACTTTTACAATCTTTCATTAAGAGATATTTATTCTTTTTCGTTTCATGAACAATACCTTTTTTAATAAGTTTATTTAATTCATTTTGTAAATTTTCCCTATCCAAAGAAGAATTATCTTCTAGATAATTACTTATTTCCTCAATTGTTTTAGCCTTATCATCTAGGCCTAAATATTCAATTATTTTATCTTTCATATTCTCTTATCCCTTTATATTCACAATGTTTCTCGCCGTCCATATCCCAAGTTACTTCTACTACTTCATCTAAATTAATGTCTTTATTTGTACAAGCATCAGTTTCACTTTTAATAAGCCCTTCCTTAATAAGAGTATCAACACTTATACTTGGACAATTATCTCTACTACATTTATCCTTATGTAACTCAGCATATACACAAGCAGCATCTTCTATTTCCATAACAAAGGCTTCACAATTTTCTTTGCGATTATCTTCAAGTGTTTTAGTTAAACTAACCGTTACAATTATTCCTAGAGTACCAATGATAACAATAACTGCTAGAAGTTCAATTAATGTAAAACCTTTATCTTTCATATCTATCACAAGATAATTGTACTAAATTTCTTATCAAAAGTCTATGAACTAAGGAAATAAATTAATCACAATCTAAACTTTTTTTATTTAAACAAAATACAGCATATAAAGGTATTGATTTAATATTATTTTCAAAGCCAAAATTTTTACTAGAAACTCTAATGCCATATTTAGGTTTAAATTCTTTCATATAAATATTTAAACTTTTTGATTTTGTATAAATACCAGTTTTAACTTCTACAGGTATTACTAAACCTTTTTCTGATTGCAGAACAAAATCAATTTTGCTATCAAAATCACTTTTCCAGTAATTTAAGTTTAAAGCATTGAATTTAAGTGAACTAGCCACATAATTTTCAGTAAGCATTCTTATCATCATTTCATTAACCGCATCTCTATTTTTAATTAAATAAATGGGAAATTCACTTAAATTTGTTAGTAATCCAACATCATTCATATATAGTTTAAAAGAATCTAATTCTTCATGCATTTTTAAAGGAACTCCTATTTTAGTTTTAACACATTTATTAACAATTCCGGCATTAACTAACCAATTAATTGAATCACCAAAAAAATCAATTGATAACGCATTTTTTTGGAGATAACATATATTTTTGACATAATTTATAGAAAAAGATGAGATAAACTCATCTTAATCAGGAACACACTTTTGTTATTTTTTTCTTTTTTTAGTTTTTAACTAAAACTTCCTAAAGTTAAGGAGCAATCATATACGGATTTCCAATTGTTCCATTTCCATTCGATATCCGTGTAGTTGACTTTAGATAGAAGACTGGACGAACTGCAGTCGGAAAAGTCAAAACGGCGTAGCTAACAGTCCCGTTACTATTCACATACCAAGCACTGCAAGCACCGTAGCCGATCTTACCACACCTGGTCATTGTCCATTCTTCTCTCTCTGATGGTTTTGTCGATCCACTTCCGGTATTGTTTTGATTATTTAATCCATTGGCTATAAATAACCAATTATTTGTATTTGCATTCCCATTATTAGCATATAAGTAATCACTTAAGTACATTAAGCCTATTTTATCCCCATTTGTTATATTGGATCCTCTTTCTTTTTGAAACAATGACGGATTGGTATTATCAGTTGAATCTCCGATATACCATTTATCTGGTTTTACAATTAAATTTGTCCATTGGTCTTGACTCATATAACTATATTCACTACCATTTCCAAAGCATTGATTACATGTAGATGTATCTCCAGTATTTGGACTTTGACCATTTAATCCTTTGTACAAATCAGAATTTTGCCAAGTTATATTACTAGAATAATTAATATACCACCCAAAGGTACTTTGACTATTCTTTTTTACTTTTGTGGCTTTGATTAATTTTAATCTATCATGAGAGTCAACTCCGATTATTCGGTACATATAAGTATCCATATTTTGTTTACAAATATTTTGATCGTTTGTTCCAAAACAAATAAAGTTATCATTCACTGTTGTATATGTTCCTACAAATCTCCTTAAATCATCTTTCGTGCCAGAAGTTATTGTTGCATTTCTTGCTTGCATTGCTTCTTCTGTTTCGAGACTCTTAGAAGTAGCAACTACCACATCTTTGGCAGATTTTGATATTGTTGTAAATTGTTCTTGAGTTGGTGCACTACTATTTCCAGCATTATCTGTTAAGTAAATATATAATGTGTATTGTTGTCCTGAATTTAAATTATTAAATGCATGAGCATTAGAATCTGTACATGTATAATTACTATTTGATGTACTATAACAATATTGTTTTATTCCGTTAGCATCACTACCAGCTACATTAACTTTTATTGATGTCTCAGTTATTTCGGTTGTTGATAAACTACTTATTGTTGGTGGTATTGTATCTAATGTTATACTACTTTGTACTGCTAATGATGTATATCCATACTTATTTTTTATAAAAGCATTTACTGTTTTTAATCCATCTCCATTTAATGCAATTGGTACTGTTACACTTTTACTATTTGTATCTGATAACTGTGTAAATGCAGAACAAGTACCATCTGTTGTTACACAATACTCTGTTATATTATCATCAGGCCACTCTATTGTTACACTTGGATTTTGATTATTGGTATATTGTTGATTTTCTTCTTCAATATATACTTTATCTATTGTGGGCTTTAACTTTCCTATTTTAGCATTTACTATTTCTAATTCATTACTACCACCATAATAAGCATATGAATCTTTCAGAGTTATTAAAAATATCCCTATCACCAATAATAAGCATATTCCTATAATTAAATGTTTATAATAACCCCCCCCCGAAGTTACTAATTAAGTCTTTTATTTTCATAACTCTTACTCCTTATGTTTCAAATGCCGAATTTTTTATATATAGTAAAAACAATGTGTATTATTCTACATCAATGTCTTCAAATACTTCATCTTGAAAAAATTCACTTAAAGGCATATTAATGCCATGACAGATTTTGCTGATTGTTCCTAAAGTAGGATTTTTACTTCGTCCATTTAAAATACTATCAACTGTACTTTGCATTAAACCTGAAGAAACAGCTAATTTATTAACTGTCATATTACGTTCAAATAATATTTTATTAATTTTAGCTTTTACAGCATCATTCACTTTCATATTATCAACCCATAATTATAATATAACCAAATCCAATTCTTTTTATAACGATTAGTCGTTATGTTATTCAGTATTTAAAACATTACCTATTAATCGTTAATTTTTGCACAAAATTTTCAACATTTTAAATTTAATTACTTATAAATAATAACCCCTCTATTATGAAAGTTATTATAATACATTTTTTTAACGCTTTCTAGTTACCGGACATTATCTTTTGACAAAATAAAAAGAGGTCTTAAACCTCCAATTATTGTAAGAATATAATAAATGATATTAAGAAGAAGACAAGACCTAGAACTAGTGTAGCCCGAGTTATAAATAATTCGGCTCCTCTTTCTTTCATATTTTGGAATAATTCTTGATTTCCTCCCGTTATTATACCAGATCCATCTGTTGCTTTATTACCTTGTAATAAGACAATAGCAATAAGTAAAACAGAGATTACTAAAAGTATTGTTTCTAACATAAATTATTCTTCCTTTCCATAAATAGCATCTTCTAATTCTTCTTTATTCATTTTAGAATAGCCTTTTATTTTTAAGTCTTTAGCTTTTTCTTTTAATTCTTCAAAAGTTAATTTTTCTTTCTCTTCTTCCGCTTTAACTTCAAAATCAATATTGCCATTTTCCACAATGTATTCGATTTGTTCTTTAGTTAAAGTTTCATATTTCATTAAAGCATCAGATAAAAGCATAATTAACGCTTTATTATCCGCAATAATTGTTTTAGCTTTTTCATAACATTCATCAATTATTTTTCTGACTTCTCTATCAATTTCTAAAGCCACTTGATCACTAAAGTTTTTACTCTTTCCATAGTCTCTTCCTAAGAAAACACTACCATTTTGTTCTTCATATTGCATAGGACCTAAATCACTCATGCCATATTCAGTAACCATACTCCGAGCAATATTCGTCGCTTTTTTAAAGTCATCTGATGCACCCGTTGATATTTCATGTAAGAACATTTCTTCACTTACTCGTCCTCCTAGAAGACCAGTAATTTCGGCAGTTAATTCTTTCTTAGTTCTAACTAACATCTTTTCTTCTTTAGGAAGCATCATTGTATAACCACCAGCCATACCTCTTGGAATAATGGTTATTTTATGAACTTCATTTGCGTCTTCTAATTTAATACCAATAACAGCATGTCCGGCTTCATGAATAGAAACTAATTTCTTTTCTTTTGGCGTAATTTGTTTAGATGTCTTCGCTGGTCCCATTAAAACTCTATCAGTTGCTTCATCAATTTCATTCATTCCAATGGCCGGCTTATTGCGTCTTACCGCAAGTAAGGCTGCTTCATTAAGTAAGTTCTCTAAGTCTGCCCCACTAAAGCCTGGTGTTCTTAAACTTAAATTATTTAAATTAACTGATTTATCTAAAATTTTATTTTTAGCATGAACTTTTAAAATTTGTTCTCTTGAACGAGCATCAGGTAAATTAATTGTTACTTGACGGTCAAAACGTCCTGGACGAAGTAATGCAGGGTCTAGGACATCTGGTCTATTCGTCGCCGCAATTATAATTATTCCTTCATTTTCACCAAAACCATCCATTTCCGTTAATAATTGGTTTAATGTTTGTTCTCTTTCATCGTGGCCACCACCAAGACCGGTACCTCTTTGACGACCAACAGCATCAATTTCATCAATAAAGATTAGACAAGGAGCGCTTCTTTTGGCTTCCTTAAACATATCTCTAACTCTTGATGCTCCAACTCCGACAAATAATTCCACAAAGTCAGAACCACTAATATAGAAGAATGGCACATTAGCTTCACCTGCTACAGCTTTAGCAAGTAAAGTCTTACCAGTTCCGGGAGGACCTACTAATAAAACGCCTTTTGGAATTCTGGCTCCTAATTTTTGGAATTTTTTAGGATTCTTTAAGAAATCTATTAATTCTGCTACTTCTTCTTTTTCTTCAGTTAAGCCAGCCACATCATTAAATGTTTTCTTATCACTATCATTACTAAGTCTCGCTCTACTGCGACCAAAGTCAACAGAATTTTTATTAGACATTGCTAGTTTCTTCACTAAAACATAACCAAAGATAATCACTACCACAAATGGTAAAACATTAACTAAAATGTATAAGAAAGCACTACTACCAGGATCACTTTTTGTATCATATTCTTCAATATCATTCTTAGTTAGATATTCGGTAACTTGGGCTACTTCACCTTCAATTATCTTAGTTTTAAAACTTTCTGTTTCTTTATAACCTTTTAATTTTCCTTCTACATAATAAACAGATTCATTACTATTAGGAGTAATTAAAATTTCGGTAACATTATTATCTTTTAAATTTTGCATTAATTCGCCAGTTGTTAATTCATTAACTTTATTACCTTGTAAAGTTACAATAATTAAGATTGCCACTATTACGCCACATAATATTATATATGGGAAAGTGTTCTTCATTCGATTATTATTTGGTGTATTCATATCATTCCTCCGTGTACTTAAGTATTATATCATACTTTTCTGAAATTTCCTTATCAAATATTGATTTTTTTAATCCAGGAAGCCAAATTACATTATCTTTACTATCTAAAACTAAAGGATATTCTTTTCTTTTAACTTGATCAAGTTTAACATCAATAAAAATATCTTTTATTTTTTTGCTTCCTTGTAAATTTTTAACTTTAATTTTATCCCCATCTTTAACATTTCTTATTTTAAGTGGTAAAGATATTTCTTTACTATTTAATCTAATTACATTATTGCTGGTATCATTACTTTTTTTCACAATTTTAATATTGTATTTATTTAAAATATTAACTTCATCATTTAAAACATATTCATAATCTTCAATATTTTTATTTTTTTCAATAATTAAATAATTATAACTTCTTCTTGCGATAAAATTATCACTTAAAGAAATCTTTTTATTACTATTCTTAGTTAATAATTTTTTAATTTCTTGAAAAGATTTATCATTAATATTAAATATTTCTTCTTTCTGAATATTTTCAATAACTCTTTCTAATATTTTATCAACAATAAAATCGTCTTCTTTCATTAAAGCGTCAATATATATTTTACCATTTTTATATATTTTCGCAATCTTTTTATCAATAATTTTATTTAAATAATTACTTGTCTTTTCTAATTCTTCACTATACTTTAAAAATTTTAAATAAACATTTTTATCTTCTTTTTCTAATTCTGGTAACACGTGTTTCCTAAATCTATTTCGGGTATATTTTTCATTCTCATTAGAATTATCCATCATATATGCAATTTTATTTTCTTTTAAATATTCCATTATTATTTTTTTATTTACCAAAAGAAGCGGTCTTACTACATAATAATTATGATATTTATTTATTTTAGAAATACCTATATAACCTTTTAAATTACTCCCTCTTACCATGCGCATAAGAATAGTTTCTATTAAATCATCGCCATGGTGAGCAGTCATTAAATAAGAAGCCTTATATTTTTGCATTACTTGATCAAAAAAGGCATAACGTTTTTCTCTCGCTTCACTCTCTGTAAATTTATTATTTTTATATTCAGAGATAGTCATTTCTTCAAAAATAGCCTTATTTTTAAGACAATAATTTTTTACAAAATCTCTTTCTTTTTGGTTTTCTTTTCTAGTATTATGATTAACATGAGCACAAATAATTTCTAAATTATATTTATCTTTTAAAGAATTTAAAACATGAAAAAGACACATGGAATCTGGTCCCCCAGATAAGCCAAGAACAATTTTGGTATTATCTTTTAAAATACTATTTAAAAATTCTTCAACTTCTTTCATAATATTCACAATGCCTATTGTAACTAAAAGTAACTAATTTAGCAATAAATATCATAAAATTCTCACAAAAAAAGAAGATATTATTTATTTTTAATCTTCATTTATATCGGAAAATTTATCTAGTATTTCATTTCTAATACTATTATCTATTATAATATTTTTAGTCTTACTTTTTTTTATTTCAACATTACTACTATTAAGAGCTTTAATTCGCATTACCACACCAAATTCACTATCAGGAATACTAACATAAAGATATTTGGCATCAGTGATATTGTCAGCAATTTTATTACTATCATTTCTTAAAGATTCTATTTTTATTCCTTGATATAAAGGACTATTATTTATATCAACATAATAATCAATATAATCTCCTACTGTTAAGTCAGCACTAAATTTAATATTATCTAAATCTAATTCAATAACCGCATAATCTTCAGGAATAGTTCCAATAACACTATTATTTTGGAGTTCTTTATTTTTTTTGTATCCATAAATACCTAGAGGTATAGATATTATAATTAATATAATTAAGGTAATAATTAAATATTTATTAAGTCTTACTTTTTTATCAATTTTTTTAACCATTTTTTTATCTCCTTTTAATAATTTATCTAAAGAAACATTAAATTTATCACTAATTTTAATAATTGTTTCAATATCGGGATAACTTTTTCCACATTCCCAACTTGATATAGTCTGCCTAGTTACAAAAAACATTTTAGCTAAATCTTCCTGACTTAAATTATTCTTCTTTCTAATTTCAATTATTTTTTTACCAATATTCATAACTCCTCCTAAAAAATATTTTAATACTTTTATCTTTACTTTACCTAGCAAAGAATATTTGCTTAAGAAAAAAGACTAATTGTTAATTCAACTAGTCAATATTTTTCAAATTATAATCTAGCATTTCTAAAATATCCCCATCCAAAATTTTATCAGGTTCATTGCTTTCATAATTACTTCTAACATCTTTAACTAATTTATAAGGTTCTAAAATATAACTTCTGATTTGACTACCAAAGTCAATATTTTTTGACGTATCTTTTAAACTATTTTTTTCTTCTTCTTTTAAAGATAATTCTCTTTCATAAAGTTTATTTTTTAAGATTTTTAAAGCCATATCTTTATTTTTTAGTTGGCTTCTTTCATTTTGACACGTAACCACAATTTTAGTTGGCAAGTGGGTAATTCTAACTGCGGAATTAGAAGTGTTAACTGATTGACCGCCAGCCCCACTTGAATGGTAAACATCAATTTTTAAATCATTTTCTTTAATTTCGATTTCCGGTATATCTTGAAATTCAGGAGTTACAATAACGGAGGCAAAAGACGTATGTCTTCTTCTACCCGCATCAAAAGGGGAAATTCTTACTAGCCGATGAACGCCACTTTCTCTTTTTAAATAACCATAAGGGTATTCACCCTCTATTTTAATTAAAACGGATTTAATCCCCGCTTCTTCTCCCGGAGTTTCATAAATTTTTTCAAAATGATAATTATTTTTTTCACAAAATCTTTCATACATTCGAAGAAGCATTGAAGCCCAATCACAAGATTCTGTTCCACCAGCCCCAGGATGAATTTCTAAAAAGCAAGAAAGATTATCATAAGGTCCACTTAGATGAACCTGGCATTCTAATTCTAAAATGCTTTTTTCTAATTTTTGGTATTCTAAAGAATATTCCCTATCTTCTAATTCATCTTTTAACATTTCTAAAGTTTCCATGTTATCTAACAAATTATCATAGTTTTCCACAATTTTTTTAATTCTTGTGTATTCTCGATTAATATTATTAGCCTTATCAAAATCATTCCAAAATCCTTCTTGGTTAATTTCTTCTGCTAATTCTTTAAGTTTAATTTTTAAATTAGGAATGTCAAAGAGACCTCCCAATACTAAGTAATGTTTCTTTTAAATTATTCATTAAGATCTTTTAACTCCTTCTTCTATACTTAAGTCTACTATATCTTCAAGACTTTGTACAGGAGGAACAATTGCTTCTCATGACAAAAACATGAAAAAAATATAAAAAAAGCATTGACAGGCAAATAAAATCGATAAAAAGAAAATAAAAATTAAATAAAAGTTATAAAAAAATGAGAATAATCTAGTAAAAAATATGTAAATAATGTATTCTTATTTTAGGTGATAAAATAATGACTACTGGAATTACTAGAAAAATGGTTAGAGATAGACTTAAAAAATTTGAAATCAGTATAAACGATTTTGATAAAAATGCTATTATTGAATTTAAAGAAAGTTTAAAATCCTTGTATGATTCTAGACAAAAAGGAAAACGTGTTTATAAAATTTGGGATATTGTTATTACTGCCTTTATTGCTATTTTAGCTGATCAAAATACTTGGGAAGAAATTCATGATTTCGTTGAAATTAAATATGATTTTTTTAGACAATTTTTAAAAATGACTGGTGGGGTTGCTTCAGCTAAAACATACGAAAGAGTATTTGCTATTATTCGTCCTCAAGAATTTGAAGATATTTGTGTACTATTTTGTAAAAATATTACTAAATTATTTAAATCGAAAAGAGATATATTATCTATTGATGGTAAAACCGATAATGGCAGTAAAAGAAATGAAAATGAACTTCGGGAAGCCATTAAATCTTTAAATATTTTAAACATTTATTCTAATAATTATCAAATGTGTCTTGCCAGTGAAATGATTGATGATAAAACTAATGAAATAACAACCATTCCCACTATTTTAAATAGGGTAAATGCTAAAGGAGCTATTGTTACCTGGGATGCTTTGAATACACAAAAAGAAAACGTCAAAGCAGTTATTGATGCTAAAGCTGATTATGTAATTGCTTTAAAAGCTAATCATCCATCCTTTTTAAGTGATTTAGAACTATATTTTGATGAAGATAAATTAGATATGATTAAAGCCGGGTGTTTAAAATCTGCTTACACTATTTCAACTGAAAAAGCAAATTCTAATGTTATTACTTATGAATATTTTCAAACAGAAGATATTAACTGGTTCCTTGATTCTTCTTCTTGGCCTTCCTTACACTCATTTGGTTTAGCAAGAAAAACTATTGAACACAATGGTAAAAAAACTATTGAAAAAAGATATTATATTTCTAGTTTGTTTAATGATATTGCTTCTTTTTCTAAAGCAATTAGAAACCATTGGAACGTTGAGAATAAACTTCATTGGCAACTTGATTATACTTTTGCTTCTGGTAAAAATACCACTTTGAACAAAAATGCTTTATTTAATTTACAAATTACTAAAAAATTAGCTCTATCTATTATTAAAAATGCCCAAGATGTCTATCATTGTAGCTTATCGAGTATTAGAAATCTTTTGGCTATTAATTTTGAAAAAGAAATTTTAAGACTTTTTAACATTGTTACTCATTAATCGTTTTTTTCGTCAAAAAAGGATTAAATTCCTTTTACTTTCGGTTTTTAATCCTCTCTACTAAAATTTTTCATGTCTTTATCCTGCTCTTTATGCATGACTTTCCTATTATATAAAAAATCACCAACTATTATAATAATTTTATAATAATTGATGATAATTTACTATAAGTTAATATTAATTTGACATTAGTTTTTCTCTAATTCCGTTATAGAATTACTTCTTTCTCCTTTATTATAACTAATGGTAATTGTATCACCAGCTTTTAAATATGGTAATAATATTTTTTCCACATTTATCTTAGCAACATATAAATTATTTTTTTCATCAGTTATATAGTAATACGTGTTACCATCGATGACCACATCTTTAATGCTGGCTATAACTATCTTTTCATCTTTAATTAAATCACCAGTTGTTATATCTTCCCCTAAATACTTTTTCGCCGCCGCTTCAATACCTAAAGAAGCATCATTAACAACAACTTTTTGATAATCAGCGACATCGATAAAGGCATACATTTTAACTAAGCCCGCATTATCTTTTAAACTTAGTAAATAAGTTGGTTTATTATTTAAATTAATTAAAAGAGGGAATGATGCTTCGTAACCTTTTTCTTGAACTAAACCTTCAGCTGAGGCCATGGCACTAAATTCTTCTGCCCCCGGAGCTAAATAATAATTGGCTTCTTTGGTTCTTAAATTAACTAAAACAAAGCCTAAATTAGATTCATCGCTTGATACAGAAGTTATACCGGTATATAAATATACGTCATCATCCATAACTAAATAATTGTATCCTTCGGTTGTATTAATAACATCTTTTTGACCAAAAATGGAGTTAAAGAAACCATTTCGATATTCACCCCAGTTATCAACTTGCTCAATGATTAAATCCGCACTGTAAACATGATCAACCCAAGTTGGAATATCTTCAACAGCATATCTTTTACTTTCGCCTGTTATCGGATTTAAAATAACGGCACCATTTATTTCTTTCTTTAAGCCGACACCAGTATATTTAATTGTTGGCACAATCCAGTAAGGATTTCCTTCATTATCGACTTCAAAAGAGGCTTCATCAAAAATAGCTGTTGGATAACTAAATCTTAATTTTCGGTCTAAATTTTCAAAGAAATAAGCACTTGGCATATAACGCATACCATCACTAAGTTCTTCTAAAGAAGCACTACCATCAACAGAATTTACTTTAATATAACCTTTGATTCCTTCACTACGGTTTGTTAGATATTTAATAAAATCAGCATATTCTAATGGGGTAACTCTAACTATTTCATTATTATAATTTATTTGGCTATAAATATCACTAACATAAAATTGACTAACCCAACTCGTAAATTCACCCATTTTGCGGTCACCTAATTTTTGACTACTATCTTTATCAATTAATGGTGTTTTAGTAAAATCGACCGGCGATACATCGCTAACAAATTCATGATTTTCGGATACTTCAATTCTTTTACTATAACTTTTAGCATTAAAAATAGGAGAGACAAAAAAGTTAATAACCGTAATCAAGCCTAAAACGCCAACAATGCTCCACATAACATACAATAGCTTTTTACTAGAAGTTGTTTTACCATAACGAAATAATTCTTCAACATCCCCAAAGAATGTTAAAACGCTAAAGATTATTGTTAAAATAAATAAGTAACTCCAAAAAGCATAACTACTTAAATTAAGGGGAGGCAAAAAGATATAAAATAATACAAATGCCGCCACTAAAGTTATTAAAGCACTAATAATTGTTCTTTTCATAAATACCTTCTTTCTAATTAATAATGGTTGGTAGCAAATAAGAAAACATTGGCAAGTTTCTCATTACTCCATAACATATAACTATTATTAATAATGTATATGTTGTAAAATTATTTAATTTTATTTTTTTGTGAAATAAAAATTCTATTCCTTTAATAAATAAAAAAACTATTAACATTATAAATACTAAAGGATTATACCGAAATGCTTGATAAAAATCGAAATTAATAAGAGCAAATATCATGCGGGTAAGACCACAACCTGGACAATAAAATCCGGTAAAATAATGAATAGGGCAAGGAATACCAATCTGATAAACTTGATATAAAAAGTAATACCCCAAAATAATTACAACCAAAATAATTATAAGAGATATTACTTTTATTCTTTTCTTAGTTAGCAAGTCTATTTAAATCACTTTGAATAATACAATAACTAACAATTGATAAACCAAAAATTGCTAATACTAAATATAAAACGGAATTATCACTGATGTCAACACCATGAATTTTACCGGCTTCATATAATTTTTTACCCATTTTATAATTCCAATAATAACCATATATACCACAAGTTATAATCGTATATAAAAGAGCAAGTCCACCATTAGCAGATTCCCTATCATCACTAACTGTATTGCTTTCATTAGTTAAGCAAACAAGCCAATAAAGACTATAAATGCCACAAGTAACAATGGAAAGGACAACAGCCATCGCAATATCTCTTTTTTGAATACCACCATTTCCGGTTGGAGCGCCACAGTTTGGACAAGATCTAGCAGATTCATCCATTTCTTTTCCACATTTAACGCAAAATTTACTCATAACTACCTCGCACTTCTATTTATAGTATAGCAAAATACCTATTTTTTGTAAATTAATTCTTAAAAAAAGCTAGTATATTTTACTAGCATTTTTATTTGCTTTTTTCGTCTTTATTTAACTTTGTTGCTCCGAAAATTAATAATCCTAAAACAATAACGGCACTTAATAATACAACCACAATAGCCACTGGGCTTGCCTTTTTACTAGCTTCAATTGGAGTAGTAGATCCTGTACTATCACTACTAGCACTTAATGTTGAATAAGCTCTTAAAGCATAATCTTCATTATCGGTATCAATATATTTTTCGGTACATTCACTAGCACCACCATCAGCTATACAAGTGTTAATATCAGCTACAAAATCATAAATAGAAGCAGCTAATTTAACATTATCAGTTCCATCATAGATATCGGTACAACTACTATCTCCACCATTTTTAACACATGAAGTAATTTGACTAGTTAGTGTTACTTTTAAAGCATCTTCAGCTTCTTCTTTATATTTGCTATCTTTATAACCACTCAAGCATTTATCTTTACCCTTTTCGATACAACTAACAACATCTTTATCGCCTTTTTCATAAGCATCATTGATAACTGATTCAAGACTTGCACTATAATTAGCTGCGGCATATAAATCAGAAATAACAACAAATGGTGTACCATTGTAACCAGCCTTTTCAAAACCTGCATCATTAAAAGCCATTGCTACTTTAGCACCAGTAATAAAATCTTCTCCTGGAGCCCAATCATTATGATCAACATATAATTCTTTTTCGACAATAACAAATTTTTCGTTATAAGAATCTAGACCTTCTAGATATTCCATCTCCATTTCACAATAAGGACAACCTCCAGCTTCAAATAAATATACTTTAACTTTGTCATTATCTTTAGCTAAAACTGTTAAAGGAATTAAAAACAAAGTAAGTAAGCTAATTAAATATTTTTTCATTTTTATATAACCTCCTCGTATAATAGTTTTTGTAAGAGAAAAATTATATATTTTTTCTTACATCAACTATTTTATTTTTTATTCTA
>CANRJV010000018.1 GCA_947631045.1 uncultured Bacilli bacterium | reverse complement strand
TTAATACAAAAAGAAAAGCCTAATTTTAACAAAAAATTAAACTTTTTTTATTTATGAAGTATGAAACTCGGGTTATAACACAAATAAAATTATTAGAAAACACTTGCAATAATTATTAAAATACGTTATTTTAATAATTATTAAGGGAGGATGGCACCATGAGTAAAATACAAGTATATTATCCTGAATTGATTATTAATTTTTATAAAAAAATCAAATTTTCCAGTTTTAAAAATTTAACTAGCGAGCGTGCTCAAGAAATAGATGATTTAGTAGCTAAATGGTGGTCTTATTTTCATGACCACTCTCTTGGATTTTTGACTTTAGTTTTTAATTTATCTCAAAAATTAACTGTCTCTTCAAGAGGATTAGGTCTTAAAAATGGGGATGAAATATTCTATTTTTATGTAAAAATGCTTGACCCTAGTTTAATTTTATTAGAAATATATGAAATATCTAGTCAAAAAGAAGATTTAAAAAAACTAGCTGAACTAAACTTTGGCATATATGACCCTTATTTATTAAAATTAGAAAAACTATTAAATCAACGCTTTGTTTATTATAAAGCCGGTGATTTATGGGACAGAGATACTATTAGAAGATAATTATTTTATAAACATGGCATCACCAAAAGAAAAGAATCGATAATCGTTTTTCTTAGCTTCTTCATAGGCATTTAAAATATATTCTCTTTTCGCTAAAGCACTAACTAACATTAAAAGGGTACTTTTGGGTAAATGAAAATTTGTGATTAAGCCATCAATAGCTTTAAATTCATATCCTGGATAAATAAAGATATCGGTATTTCCAGAACATTCTTTAAATTCCCCATATTTACTTGCTACGGTTTCTAAAACTCTGGTACTGGTAGTGCCAACCGCATATATCTTTCTATTTTCTTTTTTAGCTTTATTTAAAATATTGGCAACTTCTCCCTTCATTTCATAATATTCACTATGCATGTGATGTTCTTTAATATTAGAAACTTCTACAGGTCTAAAAGTACCTAATCCAACATGTAAAGTTACATAACAAATAGTAACTCCCATATTTGCAATTTCTTTTAGTAATTCTTTAGTGAAATGAAGTCCTGCTGTTGGAGCAGCTGCACTACCTAGATATTTAGCATAAACAGTTTGATAACGATCTTGTTCTTTTAAAGATTCATGGATATAAGGAGGAAGAGGCATTAACCCAATTCTTTCAATGATTTCTAAAAATATTCCTTCATAAGAAAACTCGACTTGAATGATGCCATCTTCTAATTTTTTAATTACCTTACATTTTAAATCATTAGAAAAAGAAATAATTGTTCCTTCATGAAGTCTCTTACCAGGTCTTGCTAAACATTCCCAAATATCACCTTCAATATTTTTTAAAAGCAACACTTCTATTTTCGCTTTCGTATCCTCTTTTTCCCCCATTAATCTTGCTGGTAAAACCTTCGTATCATTTAAAACTAATACATCACCTTTTTTTAAATAATCCTTTATATGATAAAATCTCGTATGTTCAATAGACCCGGTTTCTTTATTTAAAATCATTAATTTCGATTCACTCCGATTTTTAATTGGACTTTGAGCAATATATTTTTCATCTAATTCATAATTATAATCATTTATATCCATAATTTCACTTCCAATAAGTAATTATAAAGAAAAAAGGACTAAAAGTCCATTAATTTATCCCAAATAAATCATTAATCTTTTGATAAGAAACCGAAAAATCATCCATAGCGAGTTCAATAACATGAATATGCGGATATTTTCCTTTTATTTCTTTGGCTAATTCTAAATACTTGTTTTGTTGATTTAAACTATTATCTTTGCTGAATGTTTGATAACTATGATGATTTCTTTTTAATCTTTCTATATATAATTCAGAATTTTCTAAGTATAAAACAATAATATAAATATCATATTTTAAATTGGCAAAATTTTTTAATAATTCTTGATAGACATCGGTAAATGAATACTCTTTATAACCTAAGCTAGCATAAACTTGTTCCGAAAAGAAAGTTCGATCAAAAATTATATCCATTGGTATATCTTCCATTTCCTTTAAATATTTATTTAAAGAATGATACATTTTAGCACTAATTATTTTTCCCGTCATTTTTTTATCTTTTTGACCCGATAAACGGTATAAATTACTTCCGGCTAGATTATCTCTTAAATAATTTGCTAAAGTAGTTTTACCCGTTCCTTGAGGTCCTTCAACCACAATTAATTTCTCCATTTTATTCTCCTATTAAAGAGCCAACTTTAGCTCCCCTAAAATATTCAGTAATTTTCTCATATTCGTTAAAATTCATTACTAATATTTTAATATTATTTTTTTGACATTCTTCAATAGCGTAAATATCCATTACTTTTAAATCTTTTTTAATCACTTCTTGGTAAGTTAAATAATCATATTTAATCGCTTTAGGATTTATTTTAGGATCTTCGCTATATACTCCATCAACATTAGTCATTTTAATAATTAAATCAGCCCCTAGAGTTAAGGCCGCTAAAACAACACCCGAATCAGTAGAATAGCCACTTTTGCCAATTCCACCACCAAAAATAATCACTTTACCCTTATTGAATTCCGTATTTATCTCTTCATTCTGATAATCTTTTAATAAATTAGGAAACGAAAAAGGGGTCGTAACAAGAGCTTCAATATTATTTTTAATTAAATAATCTTTTAAATATAAAGCATTCATTATAGTTCCAAGCATACCTATTGTATCGGCAGTAACTTTATCCATATCTTGATGTTCTCTTCCTCTAAAGTAGTTACCACCTCCAATAACTATTCCCACTTCATTGTGTTCTTGTTTTAATAATTCAATTGTTTTAAGTACTATTTTTAATTTACTTTCGGAAACTAAATTATTATCACCTTTTAAGGCTTCGCCACTAATTTTTAATATTACTCTACTCATGACTTTTTTCCTTTAAATTTTCTAATATAGTCAAAATACGTCCACAAGATTCTTTACCTTCCGAACACATATGTTTCGTAACACAATCAGGTCCTAAATTTTGAGCATAATAAGTACTAACTTTGCTTACTTCCCCATGCATTTTTGTAACGGCCTCTCTTATGCACCATTGAGCTTTTGTACATTCCCGTAATCGACATATCCATCTAAAAGCTTCGCCATCAAAATTAATTGTGACATTTACAGCATTGCCACTTAAAGTAAAATAAGCTAAATCTTCATCTCTTATGCCTTCTTTTTTAAACTTTAAATACACTTCTTGATTATTTTTGAATACATCATGATAAAAACTCACCAAAGAACTATTTTTAATACTAGGTGGTGTAACATAATATTCTAAATTAATATTAGGAACAAATTCTGGAATTGTTAAAGATAATCTTCTATGACGAGTATAATGCGTTAAAATGGCAAAAGGAATACCCAATTGAAACCGTAAATTAATTTGTTTTAAATCTTCATGCTCAGGTTCATTAAAAATAGCTTTCATTAATTGGGTTTCTAAATCTTTATTGCCAACAATTTTATTTTCATAAACTTGCAAAGCTTCTCTATTACTTAAACTATATATTCTTTGTAAAGCATTAACAAATAAAGTTTTATCGATATCTTTAGTATAATTTAATAAAATTGGTTTTTCAATTAAGGTATAAGAAGGTTTAGAAATACTATCTAAAACTCTTTCTACTTCACTATAATTTTTAACTTCTTCTTTATCAATAATAGTTTTTAAATAAGGGGCTCTCTTTAGAGCAATTTCATATAATTTATCACCTAATTCTTTAAGTTCCGTTATATTAGAAGATTTACCTTTCGTAAGTTTAATAATCATTCTAGCAAGAGCAGTTGCATCTAATCCCATAATTATCTCACCATAATATGAATATGGTAAAACAAAACGGGCATCTTCTTTATTTATACCAATACTTTCTAGCTTACTATAGCTTTGAAATAAACTTTGCATATGTTTTTTATATTGTTTTTGTAATTCTTGATTATTTTTTAAAATGCTTCCTTTTTTATCATGAAAATCAGGAACATAAAAGCCGACATTAGAAAAATCAACTTCCCTTCTTGATTTAATTGTAAACGAAGAAAATCTTTCAGCAATGATTGTTTGCTCTACTAATGGAGTAACCTCACTTAAAGCAAAAACCATATAATCATGATCAATCGTCGATGTATGTCCCATGCCAATAACTCTATTAATAAATTTTAAGGCTTTATCAGGATCTTTCATGGCTTCTAAGGCTTCAAAAACCGTACCGGGCATCCGGGAAAGTTTACCGGCTGCCGCACAAATATTAAGTTGTTTTTCAATACTTTTTTTATCCGTTATTCCAATTAATTTTACTTTCACACTAACCTCACTTAATAATCAAGAGGATGCTTACTTGTTAATTCTAAAACTTCTTTAGTAAGATTGTCTAGCACCTCTTCATTATCTCTATTTTTTAAAGCTTCATCAATAATATGAGCCACTTTAATAAAATCATCTTCTTTAAATCCCCTTGTAGTCATAGCGGGACTACCAATTCTAATCCCACTAGCAACAGTAGCTTTTTCCGTTTCATTAGGAATCGTATTTTTATTGACCGTAATATGAATTTTATCTAATAAAATTTCCGCATCTTTCCCAGTTATGCCTACACTTCCTAAAACATCAACTAAGATTAAATGATTATCGGTACCACCACTAATAACATGATAACCCATTTTGATAAATTCATCACTCATAGCTTTAATATTTTTAACTACTTGTTCCATATAATTCTTATACTCAGGTTGTAAAGCTTCATAAAAACTTTGAGCCTTGGCAGCAATAACATGCATTAAAGGCCCTCCTTGAATACCTGGGAAAACTACTTTATCAATTTTTTTGGCTATCTCTTCATTATTGGTTAAGATAATGCCTCCTCTTGGCCCTCTTAAAGTTTTATGGGTTGTCGAAGTTACGACATCAGCATAAGGTATAGGAGATGGATGTAATCCTACTGCTACTAATCCCGCAATATGCGCCATATCAACAAACATATAGGCTCCAACTTCATCACAAATTTCTCGTATCTTTTTAAAGTCAATAATTCTAGAATAAGCGGATGCTCCCGCAATAATCATTTTCGGTTTTGTTTTAATTGCTAATTCTCTTAATTTATCATAGTCAATCATTTCCGTCTTAGGATCTAAATCATAACTAACTATCTCATAGTCAATACCACTAAAATTAAGCTTATAGCCATGTGTTAAATGACCACCATGATTTAAATTCATTCCCATGACTTTATCACCATGATTAAGTAAGGCTCTATAAACAGCCATATTAGCGCTAGAGCCACTATGAGGTTGAACATTAGCAAATTTACAGCCAAATAATTCTTTTAAATATTCGATGGCTTTAGTTTCAAACATATCAATATATTCACAACCACCATAGTATCTTTTACCCGAATATCCTTCGGCATATTTATTAGTTAAAATGCTCCCTTGCAAAGCTAAAACAGCCTTGGAAACATAATTTTCTGAGGCAATTAATTCAATATTCTCCTCTTGCCTTTTTCTTTCCAATCTTAATGCTTCTTCTAAATACTTATCCATATTTTTACCTCCCATTTATGTCATATTTAAAATTATTTATTTTGATATTTTGTTATCGCTTCATATAAATTACTAAAAATCATGGCAATTGTCATTGGTCCAACTCCTCCTGGAACTGGGGTTATATACGAAGCTTTTTCAAAAACCTCGCTATCAACATCACCAATTACTTTACCATTTTCCCTACTTATTCCCACATCAATTACTATAGCGCCATCTTTTATCATCTCAGAAGTAATAAATTTTGGTTTACCAACGGCACTGATAACAATATCAGCTTTTTTCGTAAAATCCTCTAAATTACTTGTTTTAGAATGGCACATTGTAACTGTGGCATTTTTCTTAATTAATAAATTAAATAAAGGCTTCCCCACAATATTACTTCTATTTATTAAGCAAACATTCTTACCTTCTAAATCAAGATGATAATAATCAAATAAATACATTATTCCTTTAGGAGTACAGGAAATTAAGCTAGGATTACCCAAAGTTAAATTACCTGCGGAAATATTTGAAAATCCATCAACATCTTTTTTATAATTTACATGATTAAAACAATTGACTTCATTAATATGCCTTGGCAAAGGACTTTGAATTAAAATTCCGTTCACACTATCATCATTATTTAATTTATCAATTAATTCTAATACTTCTTCTTCTTTTGTATTTTCTTCCAAATGATATAATTTTCCTTCAATTCCTAATTTCTCACATTTTTTTAATTTATTTTTGACATAAATACCACTGGCTTCATTATTGCCTACCCAAATAATCGCAAAACCGGCTTTTTTATCTAAAGATGCAAATTTAATTTTTAAATCTTCTAAAATTTCATTACTAACCTTTTTACCATCTAAAATTGTCATTTTAATCCTCCTTAAATAGTCCAATATTATAATCAAAGCCTAAACTGTTATAAGCCTTTTGAGTAGCAATCCGGCCCCGATTAGTTCTTTTAATAAAACCTTCTTGTAATAAGTATGGTTCTACAACATCTTCAATCGTTGTTACCTCTTCGCCAATACTAGTCGAAATTGTTTCGACTCCGACTGGCCCACCATTAAATTTTTCAATAAGACTAGTCAAATATTCTCGGTCAACACTATCAAGGCCAGAATCATCAACATGTAATCTTTTTAGAGCTTTTAAAGTAATATCCAAATCAATAATACCTGTTCCTTCAACAAGGGCAAAATCTCGAACTCGCCGGAATAACCGATTGGCAACTCTTGGAGTTTTTCGGCTTCTTTTAGCTAGTTCCATCGCTGCCTCTTCGGTAACTTTAATATCAAAAACCCGGCCACTTCTAATAACTATATCTTTAAGTTCATCAAATGAATAATATTCAAGTTTAGAAACAATCCCAAATCGATCTCTTAAAGGGCTAGACAAATCCCCAGCTCTCGTTGTCGCTCCAACTAAAGTAAAAGGAGGTAAATTAATTTTTATACTCTTACTTTTTCCTTCTCCACCTATAACTAAATCAATTTCAAAATCTTCCATGGCTGGATATAATATTTCTTCAATATACGAAGGCATCCGATGAATTTCATCAATAAATAAAACATCTCCAGGTTCAAGATTTGATAAAATTGCCGCTAAATCACCAGTTTTTTCAATTGACGGTCCACTAGCAGTTTTTAAATCTGCTCCTAACTCATTAGCAATAATATGAGCAAGGGTCGTTTTACCAAGTCCAGGAGGACCATATAATAACACATGATCTAAGGGCTCATTACGCATTTTGGCAGCTTTAATAAATACTCTTAAATTCTCTTTAATTTCATATTGACCTACATATTCATCTAAATATTCCGGTCGAATATTTTTTTCAAAAATATCTTCTTCTTTTTCTTCTACACTTACAATTCTATCATTCATTTTTTAACCTCCTGGATTTATTTTATTCTTAAAATTAATTCTATCATTATCTAAAATTATTTTCAATACTTTTTCAAACATTTGTTTAAACTATTTTAATAATAATTTTAGAGCATCTTTTACTTGATCTTCTAATGATTTAGAAGCATCAATGGAAGGAATAACTTTTTTAATTTCCGCTGTTTTATATCCTAAATTTTCTAAAACACTAATTAATTCATCCATACTATCGTTGGTTTCTTCTTCACTAGAAGTATCATACACTTTACCTTTTAAATCTAAAATAATTTGTCTTGCTAATTTATCACCAATTTTCGGAAACTTAGTTAAATATAATAAATTTTCCTTATTAATAGCATCGACAACACCTTTAATAGAACCAGTTGCAAAAATACCACTAGCTACTTTAGGCCCCATCCCTTTAACATTAATAAGTTTCATAAATAATTCTTTTTCTTCTAAAGTTTTAAAACCATATAAAGAATATTCATCTTCCCTTATATGACTATAAACATAGACTTGATAAGTTTTCCCTATTTCATAACTAAAAGGATTAGGAACATGAATTAAATACCCTATTCCATTAACATCAATAACTATTCCATCAGCTGTATTTTCCGCAATTATACCTTTAAAGTAACTATACATAATTCTTCACCATTTTAATTATACAATAATTTTTTCTTTTAATAAACTTTTTTGGCAAAGAAAAAGTTTCAAGAGAGAAACTTTTAAAAAATATATTAATTAATAATTGCACTAACTAAGGCTTTAAAATCTTTACCTTGGGTTGAGCCATTACAATTAGATCCAGCAGAATCAACTACATTAGCTTCACAACCTTCATAGTAATCAACCCATACATATATTTTATAAGTATTTGTTTTGCTCGGACCAACTGTACCATCATCTATTACATAACTTTTATTTAAAGTTAAATTACTACTACTAGATTTACTTCTAATAGCTTCTTCTAATTGTTCTTTCAAATTAATATTACCATTTTTTTCTTGAGTAAACTCAGTTAGTTCACTTACCTTTTTCTTGTTCTCGTTGTTCACTACCTGTTCTTGTCCACCATTTTCTTGTTTAGTAATCTTTATTTTCATTTTACTATCTTCAATTGTTTTACTATCACCATTAGTATTACTATTAAATGTTGATAGAATTAATTTATAAGGTACATTCGTAGTGCCTGTTGCACAATTATTTTTAACTGTAACTGTCATTGGAGTTAAATTACCATTTTGGCCATTATCATTTCCAACTGCAAAATCATCGGTAATTGGATAATTATAATTTCCTAAGCTCAAAGTAGATGAAGAACTAGAGGAAACAGCACCATCAGTATCACTTAAAGTAACATTAAAACATTCGGCTGTAGCCGTAATCGCTGTAGTTGAAGAAGATTCACTAGAAATTTGCATTACATAATAAGCATAAGTACCTGTAACTCCAAAAACAATTAAAACCATTGTAAAGACAAAAGCATACATAAAATACATTCTCATGCTATGTTTTTCAGCTTTTAAATCTTCTGGCAATTCACTAGGCACTTCTTCTTGAAATTCATTTTCGATATAGGCTTCAAAGCCATTTTCGTTTTGATTATTATCTTCATTCATTATAATCACCTTTTATTATATTATCTATTGAACTAATTATAATATAATTATAGCAATAACGCAACACCCAAAAGCAGCTAATCCCATTCTTTAAATTCAAATATGTAATCTAAATTTAAACTAAAAAGTTTTCAAAATATGCGAAATTTGGACAATTGTGAAAACCAAAAAATTCATCTTGATAATTAAGATCGAATTTCTTGCCAAAGAAAAAGTTTCAAGAGAGAAACTTTTAGAAAATAAAATATATTAATTAATAATTGCACTAACTAAAGCTTTAAAACTCTTGCCGGCCGTTGAATTATTACAACTTGCATTAGTATCAGTAGTTGATGTATTAGAATCACAACCTTCATAATAATCAACCCATACATAAATTTTATAAGTATTTGTTTTATTTGGACCAACTGTACTGTCATCTATTAAATAGCTTTTATTTAAAGTTAAACCGTCACTATTACTTTTGGTATTAATAGCTTGTTCTAATTGCCCTTTTAGATTAATATTGCCACCTTCACTTTGAGTAAACTCACCTATAGCATTTACTTTGATTTTATCCTTGCCGCTTAATGCTGATTCTGAACCACTATCTTCTTGTTTAGTTATCTTTATTTTCATTTTATCATCGCTAATTGTATTATTATCACCATTTTTAAAAGTTGAAAGAATTAATTTATAAGGTACATTTGTAGTGCCTGTTGTACAATTATTTTTGACTTTAACTATCATCGGGGTTATATTGGCTTGCTTTTCATTACCATTACCAACTGCAAATTCATCAGTAATCGGATAATTATAATCTCCTAAACTTAAAGTAGAATGTTCATCAGAAGAAACAGCACCATCAGTATCACTTAGAGTAACATCAAAACATTCGGCTGTAGCCGTAATTGCTGTAGTTGAAGAAGATTCACTAGAAATTTGCATTACATAATAAGCATAAGTACCTGTAACTCCAAAAACAATTAAAACCATTGTAAAGACAAAAGCATACATAAAATACATTCTCATGCTATGTTTTTCAGCTTTTAAATCTTCTAGCAATTCGTAAGGTACTTCTTCTTGAAATTCATTTTCGATATAGGCCTCAAAACCATTTTCATTTTGATTATTATCTTCATTCATTATAATCACCTTTTATTATATTATTTACCAATTCCATTATAATATAATTATGACCATAACTCAATAATTAAAAAAAGCAGTTTACACTACTCTTTAAATTCAAAAATATAATCTAAAATTTGCACTTCGTCGCCTCTTTTAGCTCCCATTTTTTCGAGTTCATCTTCAACCCCCATACTCTTTAACTTTCGAGCAAAACGAAGAACAGCTTCATCTTCATTAAATTTCGTCATATTAAATAATTTTTCAATTTTTTCGCCCTTAATAACCCAAATATTACCTTCTTTAGTAATGGTATAAGGTTTCTCTTCTTTAAATTCAAAAACAAGATGGCTTTCTAGTTCACTATTATCATAAATACTTTGGCTTTCAATTTCTTCTAATTTAGTTGCTATAAATTTCATAAGTTCCGCTATTCCTGTATTATTCATAGCGCTAATAGGAAAAATAGTTTTATCCGGATAAGCTTTTTCAAAAGATTTTAAATTAACTTCTGAAGATTCTAAATCCATTTTATTAGCCACAATTACTTCTTCTTTTTTACTTAATTTTTCACTATATTTGGTAATTTCTTCTCTAATTATTTTATAATCATCAATAGGGTTTCTTCCTTCACTACCACTCATATCAATAATATGACATAAAATTCTTGTTCTCATAGCATGGCGTAAAAATTTATCACCAAGCCCAACACCTTCTGAGGCGCCTTCAATTAATCCTGGCAAATCAGCCATGACGAAAGAACGATGATCTTGTAATTTTACGACTCCTAAATTAGGCGATAAAGTTGTAAAATGATAAGCCGCAATTTTAGGCTTAGACGCACTAATTTGCGATAAAAGCGTACTTTTTCCTACTGATGGAAGCCCAACAAGACCAACATCAGCTAAAACTTTAAGTTCACACTTAATAAGTTTTATTTCTCCTGGTTCTCCTTTTTCGCTAAATTTAGGAGCAGGATTATCATGAGTAGCAAATGCTTTATTGCCTTTGCCTCCTCTTCCGCCTTTAGCCACAATAACTTCATCATCTTCATGTACTAAATCAGCAATAACCAAATTGGTATCTAAATCGGTAATGGTTGTTCCCATTGGCACTTTAATGATAACATCTTCGGCATTTGCCCCATATTTATTAGAACCTTTACCATGGTCTCCTTTCTCCCCTTTAATTGTTTTTAAATATCTCAAATCAATTAAAGTCTTAAGGCCTTTATCAACTGTAAAGATTATATCTCCACCTTTGCCTCCATTACCACCATCAGGGCCACCCATAGGAACAAATTTTTCTCTTCGAAAAGAAGTACAACCATCGCCACCAGTTCCCGCTATAACTTTTAAAGTAATTTCATCGACAAACATCTAAATCACCTGTCCATAATTATAGCATAATTATAAAATTCTATCTACCTTATCGTCAGTTGCATATTGCATTTTTCCCCTAACTAAGTTATAATTTATATTGTCTTTTAGATGTCTCCTTAGCTCAGTTGGTAGAGCAACTGACTCTTAATCAGTGGGTCTAGGGTTCGAATCCCTAAGGGGACACCATTTAAAAATAAACTCTCCATTCAAGAGAGTTTTTTACTTTTTAAAGTTAGTTTTTGAATTGCGTCAGGAACATGATGTTCACTTAATCCTAAAATATCATCCAAATTTTTACGCATATTTATCGTTTTTACTAAATGCTTTTTTGCCTCTTCATCAAAGCCAAAACTTTCATCATCTATAATAATAAAATCTTCTACTTCGTGTTCTTGGATCCATGTCATTATTTCAACAAAACGATCCACTTCCATAAAAGGAGTTACATCATATATAAAAAGGCCATTGAAAGATAAAAGTTTTACTAATTCTTCCGTTTTTCTATTATTGGGAATAAATACTCCATCTTCCATATGACCCATCGAACGCCATGTAGAAGATAGAACAATTACAGCGCCGGTTGTGTCCACAATTTCTTTTAAATATTTTATTCTTTCGACATCTAGTTCCACTCTTCTTTTATGAGTGCTTTGATATTCATAATAAATTTCTTTGGATGTTTCAGAAGTATTTAATACTCCATCAATATCTAAAAATATCACTTTCATAAAATCTTAAATAATTATTTCTTATAAAGGTTAAAATCTAGGACTTCTGATTCATCTGGTTTAACATCAAATTCAATTTTTTGAGTTTTAGATGATGATTTGCCTGCTTTGTCAGTTATAGTATAAACAATCCAATATTGATCAATAAATTCCGAAGGCTTTACTTCATGATAAATTTGATGAGTTATTGTATAGTCATCAGAATCCTCAATTACTTCTAAATGCCGATAATTAATATCTTTAATACTGGCTACTTTATAAATATTATCTTTGAATTTAATAATTGGCACCGCAATATCAATTGGGTTATTATAGTCTTTAACCCAAGGACTTTTTTTAAGACTGGCTACCCAACCCGTAGTTTTTTCAAATTCGATATTATACCAATAATAACTTTTATCTTCTAAATATACATCTAATACTTTATAAAATTCCCCCGTATTAACTTTTCCTATTTCTTTTCCTTTAGTGGAATGGTCATCCCTTACTCTAATTGGCTCTTTATAATTTATTTCTATATACCAACCATCTTTTATTTCTTCTTCTTTTTGATGTTCCATGCCTTTAGTTATAAAGAAATAACCAACTCCACCTACTACAGCAATAACTAAAACAATTAGAAAAAACTTCTTCACTACTCCACCTCTAAAAAAATTATATCACATATTCTTCTATTTTTTTCTAAAATAACGTAAATTTAAGAAAAAATTAAGACAAATAAGTAAAAATTGCTTGCTTTTTTCATATATTTATTATACAATTTATAAGTAACTCAAATGGGCTTGTAGCTCAGCTGGTTAGAGCGCACGCCTGATAAGCGTGAGGTCGGAGGTTCAAGTCCCCCCAGGCCCACCATTTAAGTTTTGGCCCGTTGGTGAAGTGGTTGAACACACATGCCTTTCACGCATGCATTCATGGGTTCAAATCCCGTACGGGTCACCAATTGAGTTATTGAAGCGAGTAATCGCTTTTTTTATTGCCTAAATAAAGTGGGTTCACGTCCCTTTTAGGACTCCATTTTTTATATATGACTACATTCCAACTATTCAGTTAATTCTTTATTTATTTCTTCACAATTTGAATTAGTAGTATCTAAAATTATTTCAATTTCACTATAATTAGAAATTATTTCATTAGCATCTTTTAAATAAGCAAAAAGGATTTTAGGACCATTTCCTTCATTTTTAAAAGTATAAGTTCCTTCAATAGAAGTACTATTTTCACTAATAAAATTCCAGCTACAATTATCCGGACTTTCTTCTTCTGTTAGACAGTACGAAGTAATAATTTCACCTTCTTTTTTAGACCATGATAAAGTAAAAGAATTAGTCATTTCTTTTGTACATTTTTCATCTATTCCCTTTAAATAAAAATTAGGACTATCAATCGGGCTTTGAGGATCAAAATAAAGTTCACAAGATAAAGAAATATTACTAGATAATAATAATCCTTCTTCCGTAACTTTAATAAAATTTCTCACTGGACTTTGTTCTTGATTATCTTTATCATAGCAATGACTACTTGCATAATTTAAACGATAGCCATCAGGAATAATATTACTACTCGAATATTTAACATATTCATCATTTTCTTTTATATACATTGCTAACTTAGGTATTTCTTTATTTTCTTTTAAAGAAATAGACTCATAAAAAAGAGGTAGCAAACTAATAATGAAAATCAATATTAATATTATAATAATCCTTTTTTTCTTCATTTTGACCTCTTTATTCTATAGATATTCTAACATAAATTATAAATTATTTAAATAATTTATTGCTTCATCCAAAGTATGAACACTAACAACATCAATTTTTAATTTCCGTTCTTTTTTAACTTTTAGGGCTTCTTCGTAGTTTTCTTCCGGACAGAAGAAAATATCGGCTTTCTTTTTAGCGGCTCCAAGTAACTTATATTTAACACCGCCAATTTCTTCAATAACACCATCCGCAGTAATAGAGCCAGTTCCAACAATATCTAATCCCTTAGTAATATCATCTTCCGTTAAAGCATTATAAATAGATAAACTCATCATAAAACTACCACTACTACCAGATTCACTATTTTTCATTTTAACGGATACGGGTATTTCCGTTTGATATTCATAAGTGGTGTGAAAGGCTACCCCTACTTTTAAAGTATCATCTGTATCTCGATAAATTTGGGCTTCTCTTTCATATTCTTTATTATCATTTATAACTTTGATTTTAACTGTCTCTTTTTCTTTTAAAGTATTAATGTATTCTTTTAAATCATCAATCGAGTTAACTATAATGCCATTAACACTAACAAATTCGTCTCCCACTTGTAAATTAGTTTTAGCATCATCACTAATAAAAATCACTTTATTATGAGTATTAGTTATTTCGATATGATAATCACTTCTTTTAAAGGCCGCGATGATAGCATTATCGATACCTTCATCTAAATACTCTTTTCCTACTTCAATAACATCTTCATAACTATCCTCATTAGTTATCTCACTTAAAGGATATAAATCCCAATCTGGCATAATATAAGACATTAAGATAAAAGGTATAGTTCCTTTCATCGCTGTTACATAACTCATCGATAAACTACCCTTTTCTTCATATTCTTTAGAAATCTCTAAGCGGTCAGATAAATTAATAGTTCCCCCACTTTTATAAATAACAAAAGGTAATTCATAATAACAAACAAATATTAAAAAAATTAAAAAGATAAAAAACTTATAATTTTCTTTAAAAAAACTTTTTATCTTTTCATATAATTTAGTAAACATTTTATCACCTAATTTATTATAGCACTTTGAAAGGGATTTATGAATAATCTAAAAAAAGTTTTAACCATAATTATATTATTTTTCTTTTTATTCCTCTTATTTAAATATAATTATCTTTTAGCCAAAACCACGATGGATGCGGTTTACCTTTGGCTGGGAAAAGTATTTCCTAATCTTTTTATCATGTTTATTTTAAATGACATTATAATTAATACTAATCTTCTTTCTTTTTTAAATAAGGGGAGTAATTCTTTATTTAATAAAATCTTTCATACTAATGGGCCCGCTTTAGAGGCTTTCTTACTTTCCTTATTTTCGGGAACCCCTTCAAGTGCTTTTATCTTAAAAGAAATGGTCCAAAATGGTCGTTTAAGTCTAGAAGATGCCAATAAACTAATTGCTTATACTTATTTTCCTAATCCTTTATTTCTCTATGCAATTTTATCACTTTCTTTTAATAAGGTAATTGTTATCAGGATTATTTTAGTTATTTATCTTACGAATCTTGTAATTGGGTTATTTTTTAAAGGAAAGAAAAAGGAGAATTGCACTTCTATGATAAGGGAAGATCAAGAAAATCATCCTCTCCTCAGCATCCTTCCTTTAGCCATTACCAAAAGTATTAATACCCTTTTAATGATTTTAGGTTCCATCACTTTTTATATGATTATTAGTAATTTAATTTTAAAATTGCCATTCTTTTCGCCTTTAACTTCTATTATCATAAAAGGACTATTAGAAATAACTCAGGCTTTAAATAGTTTACCATCTCTAACTTTATTAAGTTTTAAAAAAGAAATAATCGCCATCATTATTATTTCTTTTGGGGGTATATCCATTCATACCCAAATTTTACAAATATTAGAAGGAACCAAAATTAAATATCAAAATTTCTTTTTCGGAAGATTAATGCATGTCCTTATTAGTACAAGCTCCTATATACTCATTAAGATATTCTTTATTCGTTAAATAATCTTCATTAGTTAAATCTAAATATTCACTAGACCCAGTATAACTAATTTCAATATCATCAACGGCATTATTAACTTCCCTATTATTTTTATCATGATATGGCTCATTATAAACAAAGATATTTAATTTATAATAATAATTCTTAATATTTTGGTCAACATGAGAAGTAAATAAAGCACAAGGATCAATCATCGCCCCTTCCATCTTCCAAGAAGTTTTTTCGCCTTTAAAAGATGTATAGCGAAGATAATAAGCATCTTCTTTTTTTTCGGTTTCTAATCTTGCTAGAGATGCTTGTTCCCCATTTTTAAAATGGAAGTTTAAAATTAAATTATCATTCGAAGAATTATCCGTAATACCCACTAAAGCATAATTATTTAAATCATTTTGAATAGTATAAATTATTTCGGCTCTTTTAATTTGATTATTATAAGCATAACTATTATTATCAGTTTCATTTCTTAAATCAATTAATATTTGAAATAAAAAGACTAAAACAGTACTAATTAAAACTATACTTATTAATAATTCAATTAAAGTCATTCCTTTATTATTCATCATTATAATTCCTTTTCAAAATAAGCATAACAAGAATCTTTCTTATTTGCTTTTACTTCTATTCTATCTTCTTTTTTTACCATAACTGAACCATTTTTACAATAACTATATTCATCTTTATAAATATAACCTTCTTTAGGCATGTTATATTCTACTTCATATTCTTTAGTTTTTTCATTATAAACCATAAAATATAAATTTATATCCAAATTATTATTTTCGGCAAAATCATTTTTAATTTTATCTTTATATTCATTAAGCATAAATCTATTTTTGGAATAAGAATTAACTAAAAAAATCATTAAAGCTAAAAAAATAACAAAAAAAGTATAGATTAAAGTTGTCGATATAAAGCCATTTTTTTTCATAATCACACACTTACCCAACTATAATATTCTTGACAATTTTGATTATCTAAATTACAAGTTTCATATTCTACTCCTAAAATATAAGGAGTACTGGTTTCCACATAAATTGTCTTTAAATAATTAATAAATTCATCACTTAATTTTAAATATAAATCATTACAATTCTCATATTCTAAACAATCTTTATTTTCAGAACATTTAACAGAGCAATTTTTTAAATTATCAATTTTATTAGTTTTTAATAATATCATTTGCTTAACTTCAAAATTTTCAAGTAAACTATTCATAAATTCCGCTTCTTCTTCATAATTTAAAAATAAATCTTCAGTATCCATGCCAATTGTTAAAAAATAAATATTATCGTTACCCTCCAAGCGTCTAGTTAAAGCATTAAGATTTAAATCATTAATTTTATTTTTTAAATATTCCGTTCTATAAATATAACTTTCATCATCATAATAAACTCTTGTTTTTTCACTTTGTAAAATTTTCGAAAAAGAAGTATACAAAAGAAGTAAAGAACTGGTTAAAATTACAATAGATATAATCGTTTCGACAAAGACAAAACCATTCTTTTTCATTCTGTCACTTCCCTATTATTAATTATAACTGATGTCTTATTATTTCGCAATTAGGAAAATAATTTTTAACTTTCTTTATATTCTTCTTTAGCTAACTTGATAACATTATTAATAAATTCTTTTTTTCCAGCTGTATATTTAGGTCTTTCAGAAGCATATTTTTGGGCTAGGTCTTCTTTTAAATCGTTATATTTTTGAACATATTCGGGATGATTAATTAAATAATCGCGAAAATAAAGTTGGTTATAATAAGTATCTGTATGACCTTCAACAACATGGAGATAATGACTTCGAGCATTATCGGGGCCTTTGGCAAAAAAATAACGATCTGGTATACCTTGTTGACCGCGATTTTCATATTGATAATCCTCTAAAATTTCCGTAATTTTGGGAATATCTTTAAAACTTTGAATAACTAATAAAATATCAATGATTGGTTTTGCCTTTAGATTAGGAATAGATGTACTTCCAACATGATGAATTTCTTCTAGATAATCTTTTAAGACGTTTTTTAATAATTCTTTTTCCTTTTCATATTCTAAATTCCAATCATTATTATGATCTTCTAATTTAACAATTCCTCTTTGAAGAGCCATTATTCATCATCTTCTTTCTCATTTTCATAATACTATTTTCATAACCTAATTTTATTATATATTTTAGAGTTTAGCAATTAAAAAAGAAGTTTATTCTAAAACTCCTTTAATTCTTCTAACACCCGCACTAGATGATTCTTCTTTGACAATTTTGAAATGACCAAGAACACCAGTATTTTCAACATGAGGTCCGCCACAAATTTCTTTAGATAAATTGCCAATTGTATATACTTTTACTAAAGAACCGTATTTATTTTCAAAAGTACCATGAGCTCCTTCTTTTTTGGCTTGTTCATAAGGTATTTCTTCCCATGTTACAGGAGTATTCGTTTGAATCATTTCGTTAACCCGATCTTCAACTTTTTTCTTTTCTTCATCAGTTAGTTTATGATCACAATTAAAATCAAATCTAATTCTTTCGGTTGTTATATTACAACCTTTTTGAATAACATCAGGCCCATATATTTCTTGTAAAGTAGCTAGTAATAAATGGGCTAAAGTATGATATTTAGTGGATTCAATTGAATGATCGGCAAGACCTCCTTTAAATGAACCAGCATCAATAGTCCGGGATTTATCTTGGTGTTCTTTAAAACATTTATCAAATCCTTCTCGATCGACTTCTAAGTTATTTTCATGGGCTAGCTCTTCTGTCATTTCAATTGGAAAACCAAAAGTATCAAATAGCTTAAAGGCATCTTCTCCCTTTAAAGTATTACCTTCTAAATGTTTAATAGTTTTATAAAATAATCTCTCACCATCTTTTAAGGTTTTACTAAATTTATTATATTCTTTTTCCATTTCGGCAAAGATAAATTCTCGATTTCGAGGAAGTTCAGGATAAACACTATCATATTCCTTAATATAAATATCGGCTAAATCACTTAAAACATAATCATTAATTTCTAATTTCTTTAAATGTCTTATAGCTCTTCTTAAAAGCCTTCTTAAAACATATCCGGCCCCGATATTACTTGGCGTAATACCATGGTCATCACCTAAAATAAAAGTAGCGGTTCTCACATGGTCCATAATAATTCGGAAAGAACTTTTATAGTCTTCATATTTTTTACCCGATAATTCTTCTAATTTACTTTTAATATCTGCAAAAATATCGGAATCATAAACACTTTCTAAATGATTTAAAACGGTAATAGTTCTTTCTAAGCCCATTCCAGTATCGACGTTTTGTTGCTTTAATTTCGTAAGTTCCCCTTCTTCACTCCGGTAATATTCCATAAAAACATCGTTCCAGATTTCTAAATATTTACCACAATCACAAGCAGGAGAACAATCTGGACCGCAAGCCTCTTTCCCTGTATCATAAAACATTTCGGTATCTGGTCCGCATGGGCCAATGCCACTACCTAAAATCCAGAAATTATTTTCCTTAGGCAAAAAGAATAAATGGTCTTCTTCAACACCTAAACTACGCCAAATGTTGTATGATTCCGTATCTTTAGGAGCTATATCATCACCCGCAAAAACCGTAAAATAAAGTTTTTCTTTGGGAATACCTAAGTATTCTTTACTCGTTAAAAATTCAAAACTATATTTAATGGCATCTTCTTTAAAGTAATCTCCTAGACTCCAATTCCCTAGCATTTCAAAGAAAGTTAAATGAGAGGCATCTCCTACTTCATCGATATCACTAGTTCTAATACATTTTTGGACGTCTGTAAGTCTCTTACCACTAGGATGACTAGTTCCCAATAGATAAGGTACTAAAGGATGCATCCCGGCCGTTGTAAATAAAACGGTAGGGTCATTTTCGGGAATTAAGGAAGCGGAATCAATAATTTTATGATTCTTGCTTTCAAAAAATTTTAAATACATCTCCCGTAATTTTTCAGCTTCTATTTTCATTTTTCTAATCCTTCCAAAAATTTAAATATTTTATCTTTTAAAACACTTATATCATCATTAGCCACAATATAGTCAAAGTCCTCATAACTATCTAAAGCAGTTTCCGAAATATGAGCTTGTTCTTCAACCGTTAAATTACTTTGGCTAAATTGATTTTCCACACAAATTGCATAAACATTATCATAATTTAATTTAATATCATCAATCTCTTCGGGAAAACGCGCTCCGGTAATAACGACATTATTCGTCATTGTTTCATATATTTTTAAATCGTCAAGCATATTTTTAATAAAATATTTATCATCTATTTTTCTGATTTTATCACCTAATTCTTGTAAATAAGCTCGTGGTTTCGTATTAGGATTACCATCCCAATCCGATAATTCTTGCGCAAATAATTTTAAAGTTTTACTATATTCCGTTAAAACACAACTTTGAAGTTTATAAATATAGTATTCTTTAATTAATTTCGCAACTTCTCCTTTACCACTTCCCGCTTTACCAGCAATTATAAATATTTTCATAACTTCCACCTTTCTTTATTATATAAAAAAGAATGATACTTAAGGAGTCATAAATGACGGTACCATCCTTTATTTAACTTATTTATGATAACGGTATTTACCGATTAATCTTAGAAAGCAGCAATTATTTAAGTTTTATTTATTAGTTCTCACCACCACTAACTCTCTTTAAAATTACTTCTTAAATAACATCTTTCCGCACTGATTACATAATTAATATATCACACTTTTTATCTATTGGCTAGTTTTTCTTTAGCAAAATCAAAGATAACCCGGGCAATAGTTAAAATTGGGGCCGCTAAAATCATTCCTAGGATGCCAAAGAAATGGCCAAAAACAAGTAAAGCAATAATAATGGCAATTGGATGAGTTTGACTAGCTTTACTCATAATAATTGGTTGTAAAATATAGTTTTCAAAAATTTGAACAATTACACAAATAATTAAGGTTCCAATTCCAATTAATGGTGATTGCGTAAGACCTACTATAACGGCTGTAGCGCCTCCAATGTATGGTCCAATAAAAGGGATTAAATCAGTTAAACCACATAACAAACCAAATAACAATGGAGCATTTAAACCCACTAAAGCAAAACCAATAGAATCACAAACCAAAACGACTAAAGCCACTAAGAATGTGCCATTAACACATCTTCTTACTTCAATGCTCATTCTCGCCGCTAAATTATGAACATCTTTTTGCATTCTTTTGGGAAATAATTTTTTAAAATGTTCAGATATGCTATCGTAATCAATTAACATATAAACTCCGATGATAAGGCCCATTAAAAATGTTCCAATACCACCGAATAAAGAAACAACTAAATTAATAATTGTATTAGGTAAACTTTTGGCAATATCAGCACTAAAGCTCGTTATTTCAGTTAATAGTTTATGTTGGAAATCGGCGAGATTTAAACCGCTTTCAGCTAAACTCTTAAAGATATTATTAATATTTTTCGTTATACTTTCAACAAATCCTGGAAGGAGACCAACTAATTCATTAACCTCGTTATAAACGGTTGGGACAAAAATATACAAAATACCTAATAAAACTAAAACAAAAACAGCAAAAACCATGATAGCACTTAAAGTTTTATTCTTAACATATTTATTTAATCTTTCCGCTAAAGGTTTTAATAGCCAGGCTAAAATAAAACCAATAAAGAATGGACTAATAACTTTTAATAAATCAATAATAAAGGTCATAACCGTTAATTGTTTAGCCGCAATAATGATGGCTAAAATTAAACAGGCAATAAAAACAAAATAAAGAAGTTTTAAGATTTTTTTGGATAAACCAATTACTTCATTAAGTTCTTCGGTATTAATTTCTTTATCTTTCTTATTTTTCATCTAATCACGTCCTACTATTAATTATACTATAAATTTTCAAAAAAACTATTCATTTTCTTATCTACTTCACGATTCTTTGCATTACTCTTTTTAAAATTAAATCATCAGTAGGATAATTTTTTAAATATTTAATACTTTCTCTAATCCTTTTAACTAAATCATATTCCGCCATAACAACTTCGGATTTAGCTTTAAATTTATTAGTTTTTTGAAAATGATAATCACCGGTTTTTTTATCCCCGATTAGATAATAATTTTTAGCTAAAGTCAAATGAACTAAACATCTAGTA
This sequence comes from uncultured Bacilli bacterium, assembly GCA_947631045.1. Classification (GTDB taxonomy): domain Bacteria; phylum Bacillota_I; class Bacilli_A; order RF39; family UBA660; genus SIG200. The sequence goes on along the minus strand of CANRJV010000018.1, from coordinate 5,224 downwards.
TTAGAAGATAATTTTAAAAATTCAAAGGCTTCATCTAATGTATAGCCATGATCAATTAAAGCAAAAAGACTTGCATAATTTATAACATTAGAATTTTGAACTTTCTCTTCTTCTCTATTTTTAATCCGATAGATAATCGTTCTAATAAGTTTCATATAATCTTTAGAATATTCTTCTGTTCCATCAAAATGAAAAGTATAATATAAAGCGACATTAAGACCATTTTTTATAATATTTCTCTTGATGAGCCTTAAAATTTGGGAGTCATTTTCTCCTAATAAATCTTCTAAAGAATAATTTTTAACTTTTTGATAAACATTTTTGGGTATAACATTTAATTTACTATATAAAAATATAATAGTTCGAATATTTTCAAGACCAAATTCAGTCTTTTCTTCTAAAAACCTTAGATGGTGAAAAAATTTTTCTTCCTTTAATTTATTAACATCATCAATTAATAATTTTAAATAAACTCTGATATTTTGGGGATTTAATAAAGCACATTTTTCTAAACAAGTATAAACTTCTTCATAGCGCTTTTGACTAATTAAAACTTCTCGATAATCGTAAAGTTCTTCAAAACCAATATATTCATATATACCATCTTCTCTTTTAGTAACTAATTCATTATCAACAAAAAATTTTATTTCTGCTTCCCTAAAATACTTATTTAAATCTTTTAAAGTTAAATCAGAACTTTCTAAAACTAATTCTAAAAGCTTTTCTTTTTTATCCATAAATACCTCATTAAAATATTTATATTTTACTCTAAATACAGAACAAAAAGTAAAAGTCAATAAATAAATTTATTTCGTTTCACCTTGATAAGCCTCACGGCTTATCTTTCCTGCTTCATAGGATTTCACTCCTCCACAGGCCATATTTCCGACAGTCGCTGCCGTACTTGTTTTTATTTTTCTTTTTTATTTTTGATATATCTTACATATCTGACTAATGGCATAATATCTATTTACTTGTATTAATTTTTTATTTAACCATTGACTCTTATATTTTAGTCTTCTTATTATGTCACTCATTGTAGTATTAAGAATTTTTCTTCTAAGAGATTTATTTGCTTCTTTTATCATATCGCTTATACTTACTAAGTTTAGAATTTTCTTTTTTCTTACTTAGCATTATATTATATACAAGTCTTGAACAACCGATAGTTTTATTTATTAACTCTATTTATTCACTATTTGGATACATTCTAAATTTATAAACTCACTAACGCAACCATTACCTCCTAGATAATATAATTATACTACGCGAACAAATGAGTGTCAATATATATTCCTCTTCCTGCATGACTTTCCTATTACATAAATAAGTAAACAAAAAGCACTAAGATAAGTGCTATTTCCCCATTTTATTAGTCATATCATTGGCTTTATCTAACATATTATTAATTAATTTATCAGCTTTGTTTTTGGTACTTTTATTTAATAATATATAGGTTCCTAATCCCACACCAGCTGCCGCCATTAAGCATAAAGTTGTTTCCATTTTTTTCATTTATTCCACCTCTTTTATAGTATGAATAAAAATTATTTAATTATGTATAAAAGTTGCTAGTAACCTTTCCTTTAAAGTCGTTTTTCTAATCATGCCATAGTCATTAAAAACCCCTTTATAAAAAGCCGCAGCATCTCCAATAATTATCAAGCTTTTCTTGGCCCGACTGACACCTGTATATAAAATTTTATTATAAAGCATAAGCCCATATTGATAACTTATCGGCATAATGACATGGTCAAATTCACTACCTTGACTTTTATGGATGGTAATGGCATAAGCATGTCTAATGTTAGCTAATTCTTTTTTGGAAATAGTTACAATATTCCCATCAAAATCAATCGTAATAACTTCTTTTTTATAAGGTTTACTAATAGTGGCAATACTTTTAATAAAACCAATATCGCCATTAAATACCGAGTTATCGGCATTATTTACAAGTTGTAAAACTTTATCCCCTTCTTTATAAGTGATATCGCCATAAATAATTTTTCTTTGCCCATTATCCGGATTAAAAAGACTCGCCAGCATGCGATTTAAATTATCGATTCCTGCTTCTCCTTTATACATCGGAGCTAAAATTTGCATATTATTTTCATCATAACCTTTTTTAATACCTTCTTCGACAATTTTTTTAATCGTTGGGACAATATTTTTAGAATCTGTCATTAAAAAATTATAATCATCTTTTTTATTCGTAAATTCTTCAGATAAATCTTTATTTTTTATTTCTCTTGCCAAATAAGGAATATAAGAGTTTTCACTTTGACGATAAATATATTCTAAAGGAACATAATTAAATAAATCACTTTGAATTAAATCACTTAAGATAAGACCGGGGCCCACGGATGGAAGTTGGAAAGCATCACCAACTAGAATAAGTTTCACATAATTATGAATACCTTTTAAAAGAGATGAGAATAGTAGCGAATCAATCATACTAACTTCATCCACAATGATTAATTTTTGAAAATTTTTATTATGTTCATTAACGCCAAAGGCATTGGCATCTTTATTCCATTTTAAATATCTATGAATAGTAGAGGCTGGAAGGCCCGTCGATAAACTCATTTTTTTACTAGCTCTTCCGGTGGGAGCAAGTAAAGCTATTTGTTCCGCAATATCTAAATTACTTAATTTATTAGTTTCAATATATAATTTGACAATCGCATTAATAATGGTTGTTTTTCCCGTTCCAGGTCCTCCCGAAATAATCGTTATATTATTATTTAAAGCTTCACTAATCGCTTTCTTTTGATCATCGTTATAAGTAATATGTAATTTACTTTCCATTTTTTTAATTTTTTCACTATAATCTATTTTCTTAACTTCTTTATTACCTATTTCTTCAAGTAATGAAGCAGTCTCAATCTCTGATGCATAATATTCTTCTAAATAACAATTATTATTTTCTAAAACAATAAAAAGTTCCCTCTCTAATTCCTCTAGATATTCTTTAAATAAATCATAAGAAAGAGAAATTTTAAATATTTTATTTAAATTTTCGAAGATATCTTCCAAAGAAGAATAAATATCTCCTTTTTGATAAGTAAGCATTTTTAAAGTTTCCAAAATACAAGCTTTTACTCTTCTTTTATCTAAATAATCCGGATAATTATTTAAAAATAAATTATCTAACCTTTTAAAATCAATTATATCACTAAGTAAGTAAATATTATTAAGAATAACATCTTCAATATTATCTTTAAATTTAGCAAATATTCTTCCTGCCTCTTCAATCGAAAAACCCATATTTTTTAATTTAAGAATTATATCAGAAGTCTTAGAATAATTAACTAAAGAATTATAAATTTTTTCTCTTTTAGATTCATTCATTCCCGGAATCTTATCTAAAGCAAATTTATTTTCTTTAATAACTTCTAAACTTTTTTCGCCATAGACCTCGACAATTTTTTCCGCTGTTTTTTTACCACAACCTTTAATAAAAGAGCTACTTAAAAATTCAATAATATCATCATTTTCTTTAGGCATAATATATTCATAACTATCCACTTTAAATTGCTCGCCAAATTTTTCGTGGCTTACGAACTCCCCTTCTAAGCTCATCAAAGTTTCTAATTTTAAATCTAAAAAATTACCCGTAATAGTTAGAACTTTTTTTAAGTACTTTTTGTCTTCGACTTCTTGCACTTTAAAAAGAGCAACTAGATAACTATTTGCTTCATTAAAAAAAATAGTACTTTTTATTTTACCAACTAATTTCATATTATCATTATACTAAAGAAAAAGAAAAAAGACTAGAATTATCTAGCTTTTTTGGGAATTTGTAAGTATTCATCGCATACATAATAGTTTGCACTTTTTTCTTCAAATATTTTAAAGTTATTATCTTCATAATCGACTCTAACAACTTTTCCATCTTCTTTAAATTCTTCTTCCATAGAAGAAATTTGATGATTAACACCATATTTTTCTAAAGGAGTATCCATTAAGACTTTAGTTACGGGACAAATACTATCTTCATGCTTAACGTCTTGATGTTTATATAAGCCATAACTAATACCAGTTGTTAAAACTAACGCACCAGCAAGAATTCTTAAACTTTTTTTCTTTTCTCTTTTTTCAATTTTATGAATATTCTTAATAGCTTTAGTCATTATTAAAGTGCTAGCTAAAACAGTTACTAAACCAGCAATAGGTATATATTTGTTATTACCTTTTTCTAATAAAGGCATCGTTCCAAGACTAACTAAAGATCCAGCAACTACTCCTCCAAAACTGTACACCATGTTTAAACGCTCTTTAATTAATTTATCTCGACTCTCTTTATCTAATGTTAAAGTATCATTAACTATTTCTTTCATAAAAAAATCCCCCTTAATTACAGGGTTAATTATACCACGATTGTCAAAAAATGTCAAATTGGAGATCCTTATTTACTTCTTTTTGGATCTAATGAATAAGGCTCTCTAATACTAGAAGAAGGATTTTCTCTTATAATACCTAAATTAAGATTTTGAACATATATATTTAAAGATTTTTGTAAAGTTATAAATAATTTATCTAAATCTATCTCTGAAGAACCTTCTTTAAAAATTTCTGATCCAATATCATAATAACCGGTAATAGCTAAAGAAAGTAAAAAAGAAAGCTGACAAGGAAACCGATTACCTTTTAAAATTTCTTTAAATTTACTTTTAATAACAAGAGAAGCCAAATCAATAAGTTCCTTGACTTTAACTTGGCGAATATTTTTTAATAAAATTTCAATTATTTCATTTTGTCTTTCAAAGCTTAAAAAATAATCGTGATTTTGCTCACCAATTAATTTTAATCCCGCATCACAAATTATAATTAGAGAAGAAATTAATTCTTGATGGATAAAATAAGATATTTCACCTTTTTCTAATAAATAATTTAAATCATCAACAACCCTTAAAAATAAAGTACTTATTTTTTGAGATGAAAGAGGATAATCTTTTAAATCATCGGGGATTAAATCAGAAATTTCGGAAACATTATTAACTAAATAAGTAATATCTAACTTATTTAAATCATAACCTATTAAATTATAATAATATAAAATTAAAGTTTTAGAAATTTTAACCATAAAGCCCTCTTCCTCTTATAAATAAAAATCCGATTAATCGGATTTAAATTTTAAATGGCGGAGCAGGAGAGATTTGAACTCTCGCGACAGTTACCCGTCCTACACCCTTAGCAGGGGCGCCTCTTCAGCCTCTTGAGT
>CANRJV010000017.1 GCA_947631045.1 uncultured Bacilli bacterium | reverse complement strand
AAAAATAAATGGTGGGCGATATAGGACTCGAACCTATGACCCTCTGCTTGTAAGGCAGATGCTCTAACCAACTGAGCCAATCGCCCAAATAATTCAACCTTGAAATATTGCTTTTCAAGACAATTAAGATTATACTATACAAATTTTAATTATGCAACAAATTTTTCTCATTTTTGTCGTTATTTTTCAAAAAAGCAACCCTTTTTGAATCGCATATGGTAGGAAGTGGTCCCGAATAGATGACGATAAATTATATTCGGTTTCACCTAAAGAATACCAATGATAATCCAAAATTTCATCGTTAGGAATTAAACTAACATGAATTTTTTTAGTGGCTAAAAACATATTCATCTCAATAATAACATCACTATCACTGGCAGCAGCCTCTTTAAAACACATTATAGGAAGTAAATCTTCTTCACAAAATTCAAATCCTTGACCCACTTCTTCGTTTACTTCTCTTAAGGCAGCAGTAATTTCAGTTTCACCAGTTTCCACCCCTCCACCAACTAGAGTCCAAGAATGAGTGGTGCTACTTCTTTGAGACTTAACGATTAATAATTTGCCGTCTTCAATAAAAGCTACTCCTACTACTCTTTTTAATTTTTCCATAAAACTTCTCCTACTACTTTAGATTATTATACTATAAATTTATACAAAAACATCTTTTTTCATTTTTCAAAAAAGTAAAATTGTGTTAATATAGTTTTAGAAACTTTTCCAAAATGAAAGGTTTTATTATGCAAAAAATTACTAAATTAAATAAAATAGACAAATTTCAAAAAGATGTAGTAGAATGTGATTCTAACCTACTAGTCATTGCCGGTGCTGGATCTGGTAAAACTTTTACAATGTTAAATAAAATTGAATATTTAATAACCACTAAAAATGTTTTACCCGGCGAAATATTAGTCATTTCCTTCACCAACACCTCTGTTAACGATATAGCGTTAAAATTGAATTTTGGAGTAGACTGCTTCACTTTTCACAAACTAGCTATGAAAATATTAGATGTTTCTCATATAAATTATCAAATTACTAATGAGAATCTCCTAAATTTTATCATAAATGAATGTATTTACACATGTACTACCGAAGAACAAAAACATATTTTAAAATTTTTAAAATATGCTGAAAAATTTTCAAATTTTATCAAATCGCCAGAATGCAATGCTTTTAAAAAATTTATAGCAACATTTATAAATTTATGGAAAACTAACGATTACAAATTTGAAAATATCCCCTTAAAAAAGTTAAAAGCCAACGAAAAAAACATTTTACTTTTTATTTTCAAAATCTATTCTATTTACATTGAAGAAAAAAATAGTCAAAATAAATTAGATTTTGATGACTTAATAAAGCTTGCTTCTTTAAAAGTCAAAGACTCTTCTTTAAAGTATAAATATTTAATTATAGATGAATTTCAAGATACTTCATTAATTAGATTAAATTTATTAAAACAAATATTTGATTACACTCATTCGCAGATAATTGTTGTCGGTGATGATTATCAGTCTATTTATCGCTTTAGTGGATGCGACTTAAATATATTTTTAAATTTCTCAAATTATTTTTTTGATGTGAAAACTGTCACACTTCAAAATGTTTATCGAAATAGTCAAGAACTTATTGATATAGCAACCGCCTTTATTACAAAAAATCCTCGGCAAATTTCCAAAAATCTTAAATCCCAAAAACATACTTTAAATCCTATTATTTTTGTTCCTTATAATAATAAAATAAGTTGTTTTAAAAACATCTTAAATACAGTTTTAAATACAACAAAAGATGTTATGGTTTTGAGCCGCAACAATCGAGACATTTACGATTATATTGATAATGATTTTGAATATCAAGATAATGTTTTAACATATCAAGACACCAAAATTAAATTTTACACCGTCCACAAATCTAAAGGTTTGGAAGCTGAAACTGTAATTATTTTAAATTGTAATGACAACATTTTAGGATTTCCCAATAAAATAGAAAGCAATAAATTAATAAATAAAATTTTTCCATTTTCTGAAATCAAATTTGCTGAAGAAAGGCGTCTATTCTATGTAGCACTTACTCGCACAAAAAATAAAGTCTATCTTCTTTATGATAAATATAATCCATCCTGTTTTATAAAAGAATTAAAAAAAATAGTTAAATCTAAATTAAACTCTATTGTATACTTTAAATAACTATTTTTTATTTATCCATAAATTACCATCTTTGGCCATTATTTCTATTTTATCTTCTTTAACTAATTTAGTTAAAAATGATTTTATCGTCGTTCCAATTATATGATACTGCTCAACACTTGATTTGATATGATTTTTTATAAACAATTCATTTAATATATCGTTATAAAAATGTTTATATTCAAGTATATCTAAAATTTCTTTTTCAATAGCTAAAGTTGTTTGACGATTAATAGCAAGTGTCCCTTTAATATCCTTTTCAATCTCACCATGACTAGGCACATAATAATCGTAATTCGTTGTTTCTAAGTAATCTAAGGTTTTTAAAAACTCCTCAACATCATAAGTATATTGAATGGCATATTTATTTAATATTCTTGGACTAGTATAAGCATCCCCTACAAAAAGAACATTATCACTAGTAGCAATACCAATAAGGCCAAATGAATGCCCCTTTAAATCAACTATCTCTAAACCTTCAATATTCATATTTTTAATATCTTCACAATTACTTGGCTTAGCCATCAAAAAAGATGTACACAAACTCTCAAGAGGTTTTGCTCCATACATTAAAGCTGGTTCCAATAAAGGATTATTAATAAAATAACTTTCAGTTTTTTCGGCATAAATTAAAGCGTGGTATTTCTCTTGTAAATAATTATTTCCTCCAATATGATCAGCATGACTATGAGTGTTAACGATATATTTTAATGTCCAATTATTTTCTTCTAATATTTTAGCAATATTTTTACCATAATCTTTGGAACTTCCTGTATCAATTAAACATACCTCATTATCATTAATTAAATATATTCCGACATTTACAGGATTTTCGATAACATATGTCCTTTCACCTAATCTTTTTATTTCCATACTATTCATCTTTATCTTTATTTAAAAAGTATTTTAATCCTTCTAAGCTAAAGATAATAATTCCTCCTATAATAAAATATAATATATTAAATGTATCAAAAGTCAAATACTTAAGAGGTACATCTAAAGTTGTTGGTCCCATAATTATGGAATAAATTGAAGCCATCATCATCCCTAAAATAGCATAAATTGTGGCACTTCTCTTCTTATCTAAACATTTTCTTAACAATTTAATAAAATATAAAATTCCAAATATTATCCCAAGGCCAAATACTATTAAAATTGGTAAGGCCGAAAAATCTAAACTTATTAATGCTTTTACTTTACTAATAATCGGAATATAAATACCAAAAATAAGTAAAATAGTTGAACCCGAAATTCCTGGTAAAACCATAGCTGAAATAGCAATCATAGCTGCTAGAAAGACATACAAAATTGTTCCCAAATTAAGACTATCAATATTAAATGTTCCTCCAACAACCCGATTTAAATAAGTAACCATTATAACTAGCAAAGCGCCCAAAATAGCAAAAATAATATTTTTATATTGTCCTTTTAAAGACTCCTTTTCCTCTTTAATAACAATCGGTAAAGCAAAAATGATAAACCCAATAAATAATGAACTCATTTCATAAATATGTTTATCAAATAAATTGGCTAAAAATAAGACCGCTAATAAAAATCCTACAATCCAACCAATAGCGATTTTAAATAAATATTTAATCGCCTCTTTTTTCTTATTTATATTTCCTCTAAATAAATCATCTAAAGCTGTTATAAATTTGTCATAAAACCCTAAAATAAAAGCAACCGTTCCGCCTGATACACCAGGGACACTATCAGCAAGAGCCATAAAAAAACCATTAATAAAATTACTAACATAATCCTTAATTTTCTTCATGCTACCATCATCCTTTTTCTAAAATAATTATAGCAAAGAAAAAATAACTAAACAATATATAATTATTCAAACTGGCATTTATATTTTTTTACTTTTTTCTCACTAAAGAAGTTTACAAATAAATTTCACTTATGATACAATAATAATTGAAAGGATATGGTTATATGAGCCCAAAGAAAAAAGCAGTTACAAAAAAAGTTTCTACAAAAACAGAAATGAAAAATATTGGTTTTAAAAATTATTTATATGCTTTTCTCATTTTAGTTGGAGGGATAGTTTTTATATTTTTATCTTTTAAATGGTATCAATTAAAAACAGAAGAAAAGTTAATGAAAAGTTATTTAATAACTTCTAATACAGTTGTAACAACAATTTCTAATTTAGACGAGTTTAATCATATTATGCAAGAAGCCCCAACATCATATTTTATTTATCTTAGTTACACCGGTGATAAAAATGTTTATGAAATGGAAAAAGATTTAAAACTTGTTATTGATAAATATAATATTAACGATATATTTTACTATATCGATATAACTGAATTAAAAGAAAATAATCAAAATTATCTAGATAAAATAAAAGAAACTTTAAATATTTCTGATTTAGAAAAAGTTCCAGCCGTAATTTATGTTAACGAAGGTGAAATTTTAAATCGCAATATTCTTGATGGCGTTAAAGGAACTAATTTTAAAGCCGAAGACTTAGAAAGCCTACTTGAAATATATGAATATGATACGGTAAAATAGGCAGAAGCCATATGTACAAATTTAATTACCTCATACATTAATTGTAGGAGGTAATTTTTTTATGTTATTCGATGATAACAATATTAGTTTAGATTTATCCCTATTTAATTTACCGGGAATAAATGAAAGCAAAATGAATAGCAATAATTATAATAACAATTCTAAAAATAAGTTTTTATCAGCTAAAGAAGGATTTTTAAAAGGTAATTCATTTAAAGATGAATATAAACCTTATAAAAATTTAACCTATATGGATATTAAGCCTAAAAGTGACCGAGAAGCTAAATTATACAATGTTATGCAATATGCCTTTGCCATAACAGATATGAATTTATATTTAGATACCCATCCTGATGATAAAAATGCCTTACGTTATTTAGAAGAATTAATCAATGAAGAAATGGAAGCAAAAAAAGAATATATGAAATCTTATGGCCCTCTTATGGTAAATAAAACTAAAGGCGATGAATTTAAATGGATTGATAGCCCATGGTCTTGGGAATCTTTTAGAGGTGATATCTATGTTTAAATATGTTAAAACGACTAATTACCCAATCAGCATTACTAAAAAAGACTTAAGAATGGCTAAAAATCTTATAACTCAATTTGGCGGTTCTAATGGAGAATTAGCAGCAGCCTTAAGGTATTTTAGTCAAAAATTCACAATGCCTGATGATAAAGGTAAAGCCTTACTTAATGATATAAGTACAGAAGAACTTGGACATTGTGAAATGATTTGCACTATGGTTAAGCAACTAACCCAAAATGCTACCGTAGAAGAATTAAAAGAAGTTGGCCTTGATTCTTATTATGCTGAACACAATAAAGGCTTATATCCTGTAGATGCTAATGGGGTTCCTTTTACAGCAACATACTTTGCAGTAACAGCTGACCCAATGGCTGATTTAATGGAAGATATGGCTGCCGAACAAAAAGCAAGAGCCGTTTATGAAAATCTGATTGATTTAACAACTGATGAAGATGTTCTTGCCCCTCTTCTATGGTTAAGACAACGGGAGGTTGTTCATTTTAATCGTTTTAAAGAATTATATGAATATTATAAAAGTAAAGGTTACTAAAAAAGACGCATTTAAGCGCCTTTTTTATTCTTCTTCTTCATTTTTAATTAAAACTTCTCTTGGTTTACTACCATTTTGAGGGCCAACAATTCCTCGTGACTCTAATAAATCAATCATCCTGGCGGCCCGATTAAAGCCAAAACGGAATTTTCGTTGAATCAAAGAAGCACTAATCTTACCCGTTGTAATAGCAAAATCTACTACTTCATCATACATTGGATCATCATAACCATCTTCGCCATTACCACTACCTGATGAAGAATTAGAACTACTAGCAACAGTAATATCTTCTTTATATTGAGCCTTTAATTGTTTAGTACAATAGTTAATTAACTTTTCAATTTCCTCATCAGATATAAAGCATCCCTGAATTCTTTCCGGTGTATTTTCACCCATTGGTAAATATAACATATCTCCTTTTCCTAATAGTTTTTCAGCACCACCCATATCTAAAGCAGTTCTGGAATCGATTTGGCTAGCAACAGCGAAACAAATCCGCGATGGAATATTAGCTTTAACAACACCGGTAATAACATTGGTGGAAGGCCTTTGCGTAGCTACAATTAAATGAATACCAGCGGCTCTCGCTAATTGTGTTATTCTCATAATGGAATTTTCGACTTCTTTTGAGGCCACTAACATTAAATCAGCAAGTTCATCAATAATTACTACCCAATAAGGCATCTTAGGAAGCGGAGATTCCGGATGTTTTTTATTTTCTTTTTCAATATGTTCATTATATTCATTTATCTTTTTAACTTTTGCTTCCGCAAATTGATCATACCGGCGGTCCATTTCAGCAACAACATTTTGTAACATTACCGATGCTTTTTTAGGATCATTTACAACTGGACAATATAAATGTGGAACTCCATTATAATTAGTAAGTTCTACCTTTTTCGGATCAACCATGATAAGTTTTACTTCATAAGGAGTATAATTCATTAAAATCGAACAAATAATGGAGTTAATGCAAACAGATTTACCACTACCAGTAGAACCAGCTACTAAAAGGTGAGGCATTTTAGCTAAATCAGCCACAATTGGTTTACCCATTAAGTTTTTACCTAAAGTAACCATAATATCATATTTATTTTTAACACTTAAATTGGCTTCCAATATTTCTCTAAAAGGAACCGCACTAATTGTTTCATTAGGTATTTCTACTCCTATTGTACTTTTACCTGGTATAGGAGCTTGAATCCGGACATCTTTAGCCGCTAAGGCTAAAGCAATTTCTTTGTTAATTGATAAAATATGACTAACTTTAGTTCCGGCCGGAACACAAACTTCATATTGTGTGAAAGCTGGTCCTACTCTAATGTCAACAACTTTACCAACAATATGAAAATCTCTTAAAACTTTTTCAAGTAAATCTTTATTGGCTAAAATTTTCGCATCACTTTCAGTCTTTTTTGGACTTTTAACTTCTTTTAAAATATTAATTGGTGGCAAACGATATTTGCCATCATTCACAATATTTTCAACCACTAATGGTTCAATTTCAACGACTTCTTTATTCTCTTCTGTTTTTTTATTTTTAATATCTTCTAATCTATTAATAACAACTTTATCATCACTTTTTCGTGTTGGTAATTCTTCTTCAACTCTTTCACTAATACTTGGTAAACTTTCTTCTCTATTTTCTTCTTCCTCAGAAGAATCTTCTTTATTTCTTTTAATAAATCCTTTAATTTTATCTAAAATATCACTAAACGATAAATCAAATAAAAGAATTAAACCGCTAAGGGCTAGTACTACCAAAATAACGATGGTACCTGTTCTTGCAAAAAGCATATATAAACCACTTATTGCAACAGCTCCAACGAGGCCACCTCCAATCGCAATAGAGGTATTTCCCGTATTTAAAACTGAGGCTGACATATCAATTGTATTTATCCGATCCATAAATTGGTCAAAAGTTGTTTTTAAAATATCGCCCGGATTTTCAATCTCATTTAAAAAAGTAAAATGACTAGCAACTAAAATAACTAGTAAAATTAGATAAAAACCAATTAACCGAGAAGAAAAAAACTTTGGCATTTTTCTTTTAAAAACCATAAATAAACCAATTAATAAAAGATAAATGACAAAAACAATCCACCATGAACCTAATAAAAACATCCCAAATTCTTTAATAAGCGTTCCAATATAGCCAAAGCCAAAACCGATAATACCAATAATGGCCAAAATTAAACCCGTAAGTTCAACACTCATTCCCTTACTTTCTGAATCTTTTGATTTTTTACGCTTTGCCATACTATCACCAATATCATTATAAACTATTTTGACAATTAATTCTAGATTTTATATAATTAATTTTACCGGGATGTGATTTTATGATTAATGTTGTTTTATTTGAACCAGAAATTCCTACTAATACAGGAAATATTATGCGAACTTGTATTGCTACTAATACACATTTGCATTTAATAAAACCCCTAGGTTTTAGCTTAGATGATAAATATGTAAGACGAAGCGGGGTTAATTATATCGATAAATGTCACTATACACTTTATGAAAATATTGATGAATTTTTTTCTAAAAACCAAGGTGAATACTATTTTTTAACAAGATATGGTCATAAACCGCACACTTCTTTTGACTACTCTGATACCAGGAAAAATATTTATTTCTTTTTTGGCAAAGAATCTACGGGAATTCCACCTAAAATTTTAAAGCCATATATTGATAGATGTTTAAGAATCCCGATGACTAGTGATGTCAGAGCTTTAAACCTTTCTAACACCGTCGCTATTGTAGTATATGAAGCTCTAAGACAACAAGGATATCCTAATCTTTTATTTGATGAACCCCATAAATCCAAGAACTTTATCGAGGAAAGTTAATGCTTTCTTTTTTTATTCTTTTATGTTAATTTTTTAAGATTGAAGGTGTCTTATGACTAAAGAATTAGCTATGCAAATCTTAGGTTTAGAAAAGGAATTCACTTTTAAAGAATTAATGGAAGCCTATCACAGAAAAAAAATAAATATGAAAATCATTTTCACACTTATAAAACGGAATATCCACCAGAATTAAATGATGTAGAAAATGCTTATAAATATTTAAAACAAAATCAATGCTATGTTATACCTACTACTGATAAAACTACGGCAAGAATTTCATATGATGAAGATGAACCTTTATATTATTTAGAACGAAAAAATGAAGAAATAAAGCAAGAAATAAATCGATTTATGGAAAATTTTGCCATTGAAAAAAAGAAATTTATTGAAAGAATATCTATTTATTTAGAAATTTCTAATGCTACTTATTCTGATAAAAAACAAGAACAAATAGATTTTTTGAACCCCCAATACCCGTGTTTTTTAGAAGCTCTGCAAAATGCCGTAAAAGTTGAAGTAGAAAGAATATTGCCCTTAATTAAAGATTGTCAAGATTATAATGATTTTGCTAAATTTAAGGAAATTGTTGAAAATTTTAAAACTTATATAAAGGAAATTTACAAGAAGATAATTGAAGAAGTATTAAAGGAATATAATTTAGTCAAATGGGACTTGAGTAATATATATAATAATCTTTTCCCTTCTATAAAAACCAGATATCACAATTTAATAGAAGTCTACAATTTAGTCCATAATTATGTCGTCCAAGCAGGACTTGTATCAAATAACAATACCTTTGAAAAAACATGTAGAGAAATTTTTAATCACTGGATAATAAATGCTAAACATAGTAAACATTTTAGAGAAATTAGTGGTCAAGAATTTCTTTCAATGCGTAAACAAGTTAAAGACAAAATAAAATCTCTATATGGAGAATATTTATCTTTAGATATAGCTTTCCAAAATGGTCTTCAAAAATTATTTATAGAATTTCTAGACAATTTAGAAAGAGAAAAAACCGCGATGTATGCTGAATTTTACGATGTATTAGAGGAAAAACGAAAGACTTACAGAAACGAACCAGGGATTGGCTATATTGGCGATGAAGTATGGAGAAAAATACGTGAAAGAATAGTTTTTCAATATGGAAAAGAATTTACTAAAGGAGCTGACAGTTATCCTATTATTACACCGAGTGTTAGAAAAGGTATAGAACAAATCATCGAAGAAGAACAAGATGAAATTGTAAAATTATATAATAAAAGATTTTATCAAATAAAATATTTATTAGACCACTATCCAACTTTCGCTAACTCAGATTTTGTTAACGAGGAATTAAGAACTCAGGTCTACCCTTTTGAACGTTTTATTAGAAATGAAACGTACGAAAAGGAATTTTTTAGAATATTAAATGAATGTGAACCTAATGCTCATATAACTAATTTTGATTCGATTCCTTATGAAGATGAATCTATTAGTGATGAAATGCTTCATACTTTACAAAAAGAAGAAGATGATATTCTTCCTAATCAAAACACTTATTTAGTTTATGATGGCTGTGAAATAACTTGGTTAGAAATAGAAGAAAAACTAAAACAATATCAAAGAAAGGGAGACACAACTCATGCAATTTATCAAGATGGAATTTTATTTGCCAAAAATGGAACATTTAATTCTGACTATTTAGAACCCCATTCATATGCTAGTGGCATTTATGTTAGTGATTTTATAGAAGAACAAAAACAAGCTATTTTAGCATATCCAATTAATGGCGAAGTCAAATCTGTAACTTCTATCTTTGAATACATTTTAGACAGATTGCGAAATTTACAAGAGTTTGATGCAGTTGCCGATTATACTTTAATATCATTTAATTTAAATAGTCATAATTTATTTATTTTTTCGCATCATCTTCCAGTATATGTCGGATTTACAAATAAAAATGAAAAAATGTATTCTAACAATCCATGCTTATTAAGGCATTTTTGCAATCAAGTTTATCAAATACCTGATGAATCTTACCTATTTAATGGTAATATTGAGCCAAGAAAAAAAGGCTTTGATTTATTAGTGCGTCGTTATCATAATTATTAATATTTAAAAGGTTACTTTTTGGAACCTTTTTTAATTTTTCGCATATATTATATCTTAGGCCCATATATTTTAATGGGTGAATTATGATAAATTATAATGGTCTTAGTGATGCAGAAGTAAAAAATGCACGCAAAATGTATGGTACTAATGAATTAACGAAATTGAAGCAGAAAACATTTTTTAAAATTCTTTTAGAATCCCTCGGAGATCCAATTATTAAAATATTATTAATTGCTTTAGGGATTAAACTCCTTTTTATTTTTTCTAAATATGATTGGTATGAAACAATTGGAATTGCCATTGCCGTCATGCTCGCCTCGCTAATCTCAACTATATCAGAATATGGGAGCGAAGAAGCTTTTAAAAGACTTTCAAGTGAAGCAAGCAAAATAAATGTTAAAGTTTATCGAGACAACCTTTTAAAAGAAATTATGATTAATGATATTGTCGTTGGCGATATTGTTAAACTTTCCACTGGAGACTCTATTCCCGCGGACGGCATTTTAATAAATGGCACTTTATCCGTTAACGAATCATCGTTAACGGGCGAATCTAAGGATATCAAAAAAAACAATAATGATAAACTTTTTCGTGGATCAGTTGTCACAAACGGAAACGGAAAAATGCTTGTTCAAAAAGTTGGAAACAATACTGAATATGGTAAAATATCTTTAGAAATCCAAACAGAATCGCCTACTTCACCCTTAAAAAAAAGATTATATGGTTTAGCAAAAATAATTAGTAAGATTGGTTATATCGGGGCTTTTGTTGTTTCACTTTCATATCTTTTTAATAAAATTGTCATTGAAAATAATTTTGATATTGATTTAATTATGACTACTCTTACTACTCCCAAAATAATTCTTAATCATTTAATCTATGCTTTAACTTTATCAGTAACTATTATTATTGTGGCAGTTCCGGAAGGACTTCCGATGATGATTACTCTAGTTCTTTCTTCAAATATGAAAAGAATGCTTAAAGATAATGTCTTAGTAAGAAAACCAATTGGCATTGAAACTAGTGGTAATCTTAATTATCTTCTAACAGATAAAACAGGAACTCTAACTAAAGGAATTTTAGAAGTAACTTCTTTTATTACCGGTGATTTAAAAACATTTAAAAATAGTAAGGAACTAAAAAAACATTCAGGTTATGAAATAATTTATAATTCTCTCATTTTAAATAATGAAAGTGTTATTAGTGATGGTAAAATAATTGGTGGCAATTCTACCGATAAAGCGTTAATTGGCTTTTTACCTCCTCAGAATAATAATCCCAAAATTACCAAAAGAATTCCTTTTGATAGTGAAAGAAAATATAGTGCTATTTATGTTGATAACGAAGTCTATTTAAAAGGAGCAGCCGAAATAATTTTACCGAAGTGTACTAAGTATCTTACTATCAAAGGTGAAGAAAAAATTATTCTAAATGAAAAAACTTTGCTAAAAGAAATTAATAAATACACTCAAAAAGGGATTAGAGTCATTGTTTTAGCTAAAGGAAATAATCTAGATAACAATTTAACGTTTATTGGTTTTGTCACTTTAAAAGACGAATTAAGAAAAGAAGCTAAAGAAGGAATTAATTTAATTAGAAATGCCGGCATTAATGTTATTATGATTACGGGAGATGCCAAAGATACGGCCCGGAATATTGCCAAAGATTCAGGCATTATTACAGATTCTACTGATATGATCTTAACTAGCGAAGAATTTAATCAAATGGATGCGGAAGATGTGAAAAAAATTATCCACCATTTGAAAGTAGTAGCTAGAGCTCTTCCCCAAGATAAAAGACGGTTAGTTACCATCTTAGAAGAAATGAACTTTGTGGTTGGCATGACTGGTGATGGCGTTAATGATGCCCCGGCTTTAAAAAAAGCCAATGTCGGCTTTGCTATGGGAAGTGGAACCGAAGTGGCTAAAGAAGCCAGTGATATTGTTATTTTAGATAATAATATTTTATCTATCAGTAAAGCCATCTTATATGGTCGTACTATTTTTAAAAGTATTCGAAGATTTGTTATTTATCAATTAACTGTTAATTTTACAGCCCTTTTTCTATCTATTGTTGGCTCATATATTGGAGTTAGTACTCCTATTACAATTATTCAAATGTTGTGGCTTAATATGATAATGGATACTTTTGCCGGAATGGCCTTCTCTTATGAAGCCCCACTTAAATACTACATGGATCATAAACCTAAAAAATTAGATGAACCAATCATCAATAAATATATGTATTCCGAAATAATCATTACAGCTATGTATTCTGCTCTCTTATGCATTTTATTTTTAAAACTACCTTTATTTAAAGAAATAGTGCGTAGTGAAGAAAAATATTTTATGACTTCTTATTTTGCGCTCTTTATATTTATAGGCATCTTTAATGCTTTTAATTCCCGAACGGAAAGATTAAATATTCTTTCTAATATTACGAAAAATAAAGTTTTTATCACTATCTTTCTTTTTATCATCAGCGTGCAAATCTTCTTAATATATCATGGGGGAGAATTATTTCGAACATTTGGAATGACTCCCTTTGAACTCCTATTCGTTATTCTCATGGCCTTTACCGTCATTCCCGTAGAATTTTTAAGAAAAATTATTCTCAAGAAAAAAGGCTATCCTATTGAAGTTTAAACGATATCTAGCCAAGCTAGATATTTTTTTATCAGAAAAAAAGAACTAATTATTAATTAAATTGTTCTCTTTCATCAATTTGCTAATATTCTTATAATTATAAATTTCATAATTGCTTCTTTTAATAATATCTTCGATATTTTTTACTTTTTGAGATTTTAAATATCCTGTTAAAATTTCTTTAGTTAAACTATCAAAAGTAATTGTTTTATCAACTAAATCATTAATTTCATTACTAATATTTTCTTTTAAATCATTATTAAAGCCAATATGATTATTATTTAAAGTATCATCGGTAATAAATATTAAAGAATTATTGAAATAAATCTTTTCTCCTTTATTATCGGTAATATAACCTTCTTTTAAGATTTCTTTTATTAAATCTTTAACATTTTGATGGGCTTCACTGTAATTATCAAATAATATAATAGTAAAATTATTATTAGCTAGTTTATTAAATAAATGTTCATCATTATAACCAATATAACCTTGCGTTGTTCCAATTAATTTATTAATATCAATGGACGATTTATACTCTTTTAAATCAATTCTTAAAAAATTAGCATTAGGAATTAGCTCGGCATATTTTTTAACTAAACTACTCTTACCTAAATAAGATTCACCCTCTAAATAAATTTTTATAAATCCCTTTTTATTTAAGAAATGATCTTTCACTATGTCATTTATTTCCTTCGTATATTTAAAAGTATTATATAAATCTTTTTCTATCTGTAAAGGAATATTATCTAAAATTTTTAATTTTTCTTTTGTAAGCATTAAATTAGTTTTGTTTTCTAAAACTTGAATAATATCTTTTTCTTTAATTACTTGTTTTTTACTATTATTAAAACTATTTAATTTTTTATTTATTTCTAACTCTTCACTATAAATTTTTAAGGCTTTATCATAATCATTATTTTTGATACTTTGATCTTTTTCTTCTTTTAATTCATCTAATTTTTTATATAATTCTCTTTTTTCACTAATATTAATATTCCCCGCTTTAACTTTCGAACAAACTGAATCTAAAAAATCAATAGCTTTATCAGGATTTCTTTTATTATTAATAAAAGTATCAGTATAATAAATAATTTTATCAATAATATTATTCGGAATTATAACTTCATGATGTCTCTCATACTCTTTTTTTACTTTTAAAAGAATATCTTTTGTTTCTTCCTTATTAGGTTCATTTACATTTATAACTTCAAAACGGCGCATTAAAGCTTTATCAGCCGAAAAGAATTTATGATATTCACTATTGGTGGTAGCACCGATACATTTTATTTTACCCCGTGCTAAAGCTGGTTTAAAAATATCTCCGGCGGTGATAGCGCCTTCAGCTCCTCCGGCATTAACCATCGAATGAATTTCATCGATAAATAAAATAATATGATTATCATTTTCTAATTCTTTAATAATTTTGGTTAGTTTTTCTTCAAACTCACCTCGATATTTAGTTCCAGAAACCAAAGATCCCATTTCTAAAGCGACAATTTTAGTATTAAATAAACTATCCGGAACTTCTTTTCTTTCAATTCTTCTAACTAACTCTTCGACAATCGCCGTTTTGCCGACTCCTGCTTCGCCAATTAAAATCGGATTATTTTTTTTCTTTCTTAAAATAGTTTCAATAATTAAATCAATTTCTTTATCTCTTCCCACAACAGTTTCATTATAATCAATGGTTTCATTAAGTAAAACGCCTGTTTCTAAAATTTCCAACTTTTTATGAACTAATTTAGTGTTTTTATTAAGGTTATCATATACATCATCAATATCAATACCCATGCCAATTAAAAGTCGGATAGCTATTCCTTCCCCTTCTTCAAAGATTGATAACACTAAATGTTTCGGAGTAACGATTCCTTTATTGTTTTCTTTGGCATTATCTAAAGCATTATTAATTACTCTTTTTAAAAGAGGGGTATAAAGATTAAGTTCACTTTCTTTAGTCGCATTACCCACCACGATATTAAGTTCCTTTTTAAAATTTTCATAAGTCAAATTATATTCTTTAAAAAAATTACTCATATCTTGATCTAATTTTAAAATAGCTAAAAGAAGATGCTCTGTTCCAACATAAGGATGATGCAAACTAAGTCTTTCACTTTCGGCCATTCTAAAAATATTTGATACATGGACTCCAAAATTATTATACATAAAATTTCTCCCTTACAATTCTATGTTTATAATGAGATATTTATTAAAATCTTATACAAAAAAAGAAGATCTTAAATCTTCTAATATGGTCTAAATGGTGGATAATAATAATTATAACTATAATTGCCATAAGGATAATTAGGATTAAAACCCGGTCCACTGTTTGGATAAGGAGCAACGTTATAAATTGGTCTTGGTCGTGTTAAACCCACCGCTGCTCCCCCAAGTAATGCTCCTCCTAAAAAAGGAACAATAAATCTTTCATTATTAATATTATAATTATTAGGATAAAAATTAGGCCTATTATACATAATATCTTCCTTTCATCCATATCGTATGTTTACTATTTTTGTGAAGATATTATATTAGCCCATATTTATTAATAGTTAAATATTTTTATTTTCAATTGTCTTTCTTATTCAGTCATATAATCTTTTATTTCATTTAATTTTTCTTCGGCAAGCTCTATACCACCTTTGAAATTAATTGGTCCAGGCCAATCATTATCTTTCCATTCTATATCAAATAAATTTACATCTTTGTCATATCTAGGAAATGCATGATAATGAACAAAATGATCTTTCATCATCATTATAAAATAATTAAACTTTTTGGCCCCAAATTTCTTAGTACATATTTCTTCATACCATTTAATTACTTTAGGAAATTCTGCGGCCTCTTCTGGAAGCATATCTGCAACAGATGGGATTTCTCTTTTTAAAATAATTACAGCATCTCCTAATGTTGCTTGTTTCCCTCTAATACAGACTATCCAATATTCAAATTCTTTAATACATCTTGTTTCTGGTTTGAATTTACTCATAAAATCTAAATTACCCATAACTATTCTCCTTTTTAACCATACTAATTATCAATATGTAAGTATATTTTTATATTGGCAAATATATCAATTTATCTATATAACATATTATCATATTTTTAAATATTAAAGGAACTCCAACTATAAAAGTTCTAGTTCCTATAATAGTAATAATTTACTTCTTTTATGATTGAAGAATTATTTTTTTAATTTTTTGGTAAAAATTTCATCATAATCACAGTCTTTAGATATAATTTCATAAGGATGCTCTTCTCTAAATTGTTTTCTTTCTTCTTTTGACATAGTCAAAGTTTCTTCAGCTATATCCATATGAAGAATTCCATCAAGATGATCTAATTCATGTGATAAAACTGTAACTTTAAATCCTTCAAATGTTTCAATATGTTCCATACCATTTTCATCATAATATTGGATAGTCATTTCATATGGCCTATTTACTAATCCCATATTATCTAAACAACTAAGACATGCTTCCCAATATTTTGTGTGTCCTTTTCTGAAAATAACAACTGGATTTATTAAAATTTTTGATTCATTATAGTTCATATTTTCTAATGGAACATCTAAAGTTGTATTTTTTAAATATATCATTCTTTTGGGAATACCGATTTGTACAGCTGCTAAAGCGAAGCACTCTGTTTCAAGGCAAAATTTTTCTAAAAGTTTTACTTCTTCTTTATAATTTTCATTATTTAAATCAACGGGTTGAGAAATTTGTCTTAAATACTCTTCATCGTTTAAAATTGTTTTTCTTTTTATCTCCATTTAACTCCTCCATATAGAAATTTTTAAACTCCAGTTTAAAATGCAAATTATTATTTTTTTCGCTAGTTTTTCTATTTTTACTCGAATCTTCCGAGTTACCTATCAATCTGGTGCTCGTACTCGGACTTGAACCGAGACTTCTTTAAAGGAAAACAGATTTTGAGTCTGCCGCGTCTACCAATTCCGCCATACGAGCAAGTAAGAATATTATAGCATAAATCTTTAATAGCTACAATTCTTTAGTCTCAAAAAGTGGAACTTCTTCTTGGGGCTTTTCTACAATTAACTCTGGTAAATCATTTAATGAAGCTAGACCAAAAAAATCTAAAAATTCTCTAGTTGTTTTATATAAATTAGGTTTACCAGGTAAATCGCTTTTACCAACAACTTTAATTAAATCTTTACTTAATAGCTTTCTTACAACATAAGTGCTACTTATGCCTCTTATTTCATCTATTTCGATTCTGGTTATTGGTTCATTATAAGCCACAATTGCTAAAACTTCTAATTGAGCTTGCGATAAAGTTTCGACTCTTTCTTTAACTAGTTTTTGATAAAATTCTTTATGTTCTTTTTTAGTTGTTAATTTAAAACTATTTCCTAAATAACTAATTTTAATTCCCCGTTCTTCTTTATCATATTCTTTTTTTAAAGTTGTTAAAAGTTCTTTTGCTTTATCCATAGAAACATTTAAAATACTACAAATATCTTCTAAAGTTACTCCTTCATCACCAACAACAAATAATAAACCTTCTAAAACACCCACCAAATTCATTTTAATCAACACTTTCTATTACAATTTTACTAAATGCTTTACTTTGTTTCAACAATATTTCCTTATTTTTACTCATATCTAAAAGAGATAAAAAGGTTACCACTACATTCTCTTTAGTCAGAATATCAAATAGTTCAGAAAACTCCACTTTCTTTTTTGCTTTTAAAAGGCTTCTTATTTCTCTAATTCGTTCCTTAACACTATATTCTTTTTTCATTATTTTAGTAGTTAAAGGCTTTTGAAAATTAACTCTCTTTTGCATTTCTTGAAAAGCCGCAAGTAAATCATCTAAAGTAACATCACTATTAATTATTTTTTCATCATCTTCGATAAATTCTTGTAAATTTTCAGGAATTTTTGTATAATAATCTGCCCGATTTTCTTCTAAACTCCGAAAAGTTTCACACATATTTTTATAACGTTCATACTCAATTAATTTATCCCGTAAATCTTCTTCACTTTTTAAAGAAAATTCATCATCGTTATTTTCTTCTTCTTCCGTTTTATTAACTAACATTTTACTTTTTAAATGAATTAGTTCTGACGACAAAACTAAGTATTCAGAAGAAGAATCTAAATCTTCTCTAGGAACACTTTTAATAAAAGCAACATATTGATCAATAATATCTTTAATATTTATGGTATATATGTCCATTTTTGATACTCTTACTAAATGTAAGAGTAAATCAAAAGGGCCTTCAAAATCTTCTAGTTGTAAATTCATAAAATCTTCCTAACTACAAATAAATCCATAAGTTGTCATTTCAAAATTAACTACTTTTGGTTCTTCTTTTAAAGGATAATAATAACGATTATCAAGTTTAGTTGAATCTACCTTGGTTAAATCAATAGAAATAACAGCAGTATAACCATTATTAGAACCATTAAAGGTAGCAGTTACTCCTGTTACATCTTTGTAATTATTAACTAAATTTTGTTTATTTTGGTAATCTTCATTATAACCAGAATCACTTATATTACTATTAGAAATAGTATGATTAATAGTTCTTAATTCTTTCTTTTCAAAAGAATAAGTTAAAACTTCATTATCTTTCTTACAAGTTAAAGTACCACGACCATAATCATCATCTGCTAAAGTAAAATCAGGATAATCTTTAATAGTTTTTTCAGTAAAAACTACGTAATAAAAAGCACTAGGAACTACAATTGTATAGGCTTCTTTACTTCCACTAGCAATAGTAGAAATATCTATTTTATAACGGCCTAGTAAAGTTTTATCTTCCGAATAAGTTTCTAAGAAAAATTTTCGCCCCGTTAAATTTATAGTTTTTTCCGTATCATTAGCAGCTTCAAAAGTTAAATTTTTATTGACATAATTAAAATTTTTTAAAGTTAAAGAATCACTTTTTATCTCTAACGTATTACTAAAAGCACTATAATCTACCTCATCTTCGGAAGGCAAAGTAGGCTCCTCAGGTTTTTCAGGTTCTTTTTCATTGCCAGAACTACCTCCAGCAGCGATAGTGCTAGCCGTACTTTTACCTAAAAGATTATTCAAAAAAACCGAAATATCATTAATATAAAAAACTGCTAAAATAAAAATTGCAAATATAACGATAACCCGTCCTAAATTACTCTTTTTTTGATAAGAAGATCCTATTACTTGTGGTTTTAGTTCTATATCTTCTAAAACTACTGTCTCTTTTTTCTTTGCCATAACTATCACCCTTATATTCTTTCTTATTATACCATAAATATTAGAATTCTAAAATATTATTAACAACCATTTTGAGCACAATCTTCAACAGTATTTTTACTTTTAATAAGACTTTCAATTAAACTCTCTAAAGTTCTATCGTCCATCTTTTCACTTTCATATTTTTTAGGAGTATAAAATGAGGTTATTTCTCCATCTCTAAAAGCCACTAAAGTAGGAGCTTCTAAGACTTTTTCTAAAACCGCTTTACTATGATCTTCTTTATCATAAATTATTGTGTTATCTAAATAAGCATCTAGTATTTCTAATAAATAATTATAATTTTCTTCCCCATCTTTAGTCTTTGTAATATCCCCATCGATTAATTCATAAATAGGTCTGATACTTTCAATATCTAAATAATAAATGGGCTCTTTTAAAGCAATCGATACTTTTAATAATGAAGGTATTAAAGACCGGCAATCAGCATTTGCAGCATAGCCAAAATAAATTACTCCCGTATCTTCTTGGAGCATCTTGATGGCTTCTTCAATATCTATATAGTTAATTAAATTATTATCACTTATATTTAAATCTAAGTAAGCATTATCACTAGCATCTACTTTATCATTATAACTCATGTACTCCATCCGAAAAACATTGGCATCATTAATGGCATAACTTTTTCTTTTAAGTAAAGAATTAATTCCTAAACTTAAAACCATAATCGTTAAAACAATAATAGAATAAAGAATTATTTTATTACGTCTTTCCATTCTACCACCTATAAAAATTTTACTATAAATATTAAAGATATGCAATAAAAGACGCTTAAGTTGCTTCTAAGATAAGGGCTTTGGGAGCATATTCATTTACAACTTTCAAGACTTTTTCTAAACATTCTCTATTAAGATAAAAATAAATTGGGGTATCAGTCAAAATAGTTAAAGAATGCTTTTGAATGACAATGGCTTTTATCTTTGACCATTTAAAGGTCATTTTAATATCATAAAATGCGGAATAAGTAAGACCTTCTTTATCTAAAATTATCGTATTTTCAAAATTTACTTTATGACGCATACTATAAATGATTAAATATTTTAAAATCAAATACAAAACATAACTAATATCAATAGTTAATAAAATAATTCCTATTACTAAATATGTATTTTGAAAAAACATTAAGCTTAAAAATAAAAGTAAAATACTTAAAAAGATTATTTCCATTCCATAACTTAAATTAGGCATTTTATGATTCTTTAAAATACTTTTTTTATTCCGAGAAGCCGTCTTCGCTTCATTATAAATTTTAAAATAATTCTTACTTAAATCACATTTTATTTTCATTTTTGTCTCCTTAATTTTTTCTCTAGATAATGAGCTACCCCGTCAGCATCATTACTTAAAGTTACATCATCGGCTTTCTCTTTAACGACATCTAAAGCATTTTCCATAGCAACACCCATTCCGACCATTTCTAAAGCCTCTAAGTCATTAGAGCCATCACCAAAAAAAATCATTTCATCTAAAGAAATATTTAATTTCTTTCCTAAATAAGCTAAGGCTGTTCCTTTATTAACATTTAAAGGATTCATCCCAATATGTTTTGATTCATCTTCTCCAATAAAAATATTTAATTTTTTAGCATAAGCATTAAGTAAATTAAATATCTTTTCTATATTCCTATTTTCTTCTAAAAAGATATTGATTTTACTAATATTACCTCTTATTTCGTCTAAGGAATAGATATCTACAATAAATGGTAACTGAAAATGCTTTTTGGCACCTTTAACATAATAAGCTAAATCTGTTACATAATCTATTCTTCGAGAGTATGGTGCTAAAAAATTAGATAATTCTTTAGCAAGAAAAAAAGGAATAATTTTAATCGGTTCTAATTGATTATTTTTAACATCATATAAAGAGGCTCCATTATTTAAAATAAGATAATCAAAATAATTAGGTTGCAGATGCCATTTAACACTTTCTAAATTACGACCGGTTACACCAACAATGATATAACCAGCATCACGATATTTTAAAAGAGCATTTTGGTTTTTTTGACTAATCAAACTCCGACTATTTAATAATGTGCCATCAAAATCCATCCCAATTAATTTATACATTTTCTTCACCACTCTTTTTATTTATCTAAAATAATTAGATCACGAGACAAAAAGACTATTCTAATAAATTTTAAAAAAGTAGATTTAAAATCTACTTTAACAACCAATACCACATTTTTCTGGTTCATCTTCTAAACATTCTAAGACACATTTTAATTTATCATACATATCTTTCTTTATAGAATCAGTAAGTTCCATATAGCCATCAGTTTGTTCATCAGAGATACCGGTATCTAATTTTTGGGGTTTACCATCAATAACACTTACCACATTTGGAGCATAAATTCTTTTCTCTTTGGTATCAACTTCTTTACCTTTACTATTAGTTAAAGAATAATCTTCTAACACACTATCCAAAAGTTCCAATAATTTATAGTAATCATCACTACCTTTTTTACTAGTAACAACTTCCCCATCTTCATTAACTTCTAAAGTGTCCCGAATATCATGAATATCAACATAGTAAATTTTATTAATATCTAAATCATCTAAAACTTCGACTAAAGTTGGTAAAACACTACGGCACCAAGGACAAGTATTATAGCCAAAATAAACAGCAAAAGTTTCGCCGGCTTCTAAAAGCTCCACAATATCACCAGCTTCTTTATAGATAAAAGGATTATCTTCCGGAATTTCAATATTTCTAATATCTTTACCACTTGATGTTTTAGTACCATTAACACTTTCATATTCTTTTTTAAATTTTTGAGCATCAGTTTCCTCTTTTTTACCGCAGCCAGTAAATAAGAATAAACTTAAAACTATACTTAATAAAACAAATAATTTCTTTTTCATTTATATCACTCCTATTTCTTTTTTGTTTCTAATTTGGAAAGTTTAGCCATTATTTTCTTATTAGATAAATAAATATAACCAATAATAATTATAGTACTTAATGAAGTAAATAATAAACTCCACCAAATTGATGATGAATTAGAAATATTATCAGCTTCCGTATCTTTATTCATTTCTTCTAAGACATCATATCTTGTTTTTTTATTGTATTCATCTTTTATAGCTTTTTTAATATCTTCATCATAACCAGAATAATAACCACCAAAAACTTGATCACCAATAACGATATAAGGAACACCCTCATTAGCTACTCCTGTAAAATCGGCAACCTTATTTAATAATTCTTTATTATCGGCATTATTCCAAGTTTCATAAGACACTAATTTAAAATATTTTCCATATTCCGGAACAATACTATTTAAAAAAGTCAAAAAGTTTCGACAAACTGTACATCCTTTACCTCTAAATAAATAAATTACTACTTGATTGTCGGTTTCTTTATAATCTTTTAAATCGTATTCAATACCTTCATCTTTCAGCGAATTTTCTAAATTCATCGTTTTATACTTTGATGATGCGTGCACCCATATTGGCATTAAGAATAAACTAAATATTAACACTATCACTAAAATTGTAATTATTGTAGATATTAATCCCGTATTTTTTTGAACTTTTTTCATATTTTTTGCCTCCATAATTAATAATAACTCTTTTCTTAAAATTAACAAGAAAGTTAAGGTTGAAAAAAATTCAACTTTAAGTTGAATTTAGTTTTTACAGCCATTTTCCATAATTAAAGGTATTTTATAAAATACTGTTTGATGAGATTCATTAATAGCTTCAATTTCTAAATGGAGAGTATCATTTTCATATATTTTGCAATTATCAGAATGATGATTAACATTAAAATTAACCTGACTCAAAAAATCTTTTAAACTGATTTTGCCATCAGTATGATTATAACTACTTATTACTTCTTTAGTATTCCCAACACTTTCATAAAGAAGACATCTTATTTCTACATATTCATTATTACTATCTTCCCCTTCATAGGTTATATTCGAAATATAAATGGTTGTTTTGTTTTCATTATAAGCAATACTTCCATATAAACTAAAATTATTAACATTGGTCGAAATAGTTTTAAATTCAAAGTCATTATGAGGAAAAAGAAAATAAAAAAAGAGAAAAACTATTACCAACGTTAAAAGAATTAAAGGAATTATTAATTTTAAATTAATTTTTTTTCGACTCTTAGATGGAAAAGAAAAACCAAAAAGTTCAGCAAAATCTAAATTAAACTTCTTACAAATTAAATAAAGAGTTTCTAAATCGGGCATATTTTTACCCATCTCCCATTTACTTACAGCTTGGGGAGAAACATAAAAAAACTGGGCAAATTCAGTTTGCGTTAAATTATGGCTAACTCTTATATCTTTAATTTTTTTCCCTAATTCTTCTAAATCCATAATACTCCTTGGCTAATATTATAGCATACTTATGTGATATTTAAAGATTTTATTTTAAGGTAACTTTAATATTTTCTTTCCCTAAATCTTTTAAATTGTTAACATGACCAATTTTAGTATAACTAAAAGATGTCGTAAAACTTTGATAAAATAAAACTAAACAATTATCGCCATAAAGATAAATATCACCTTTAGAAATTTCTGAAGGAACACTTTTATTAGTTTTTAAAGCTTTATCTAAATAATAATACTTCTCATTACCATTTAATTCTTGCATTTCCATCTCTATTGGGAGCATATCTAATAATTCTTTAACAGTTTCATTATCTTCTAAAATAACATCATAGGTATCACTACCAATTATTAAATTCATTTTCATTGTTTCCTCTTCTCTTTTTTTAATATTCAATTCTAAATTATTTTTAATTAAATCATCCATTGTAACTAATTTCTTTTCAATAGCTTCTTTTAATTTATAAGTATCACCATTAGAAAACTTAATCTTTATATATTCGCTTTTAGAACACGGTAAATAATAAATATTTTCTTTATCCTGATAAATTTCTTCTTCCTTATTATCACAACTTTTAGATTCATCTATAACATCAAAGTAAGAACTATAATTATTAAATTCATATTTTTGCCATTTAAAACGAAATTTTGGCTTATTATATTCGGCACAATCATAAATATTATATAAAAGGCCTTCATAAATATCGCAAGTCAAATGATGAGTTTTATTAAGAATAAATAAAGGTTTAGAAAATTTCAAAATATAAACCATATCTAAAATTACTATTATAAATATTAAAAGAAAAATTATTAGAAATAAACGTGCACCCTTTTTCATTATTACCTCTAGTGATGATGATGATGAGGCGTTACTTCTTTTATGTCACAATTTTTCTCTTCGCATTCATCACTTTTATCTTCCAATTCAATAGTAACATGACTAATATTATTTTCGGCCATAAGTTTTTTAACTTCTTGCTTTACTTTTTTAAAATGTTTAGCATCACTAACTACATGCATGGTGGCATAAACGTTTTCACCATCCATACTCCATAAATGCACATGGTGAACTTCTAAAACATTAGAAACACTTTTAACTAAAGAAGTAATTTCTTTAACATCATAACCTCTAGGAACTTTTTCTAAAAACAAATCTATTGCTTCTTTTAAATTTCTAAAAGCCTGAATTAAAAGGAAGATGGCTACTCCTAAACTCATTAAAGAATCAATGACATAAAATTTAGTCAACCGAATAACTATAGAACCCACTAAAACAACAAGCCAACCTAGAACGTCTTCCATCATATGGAGATTAACGGCTTTTTTATTAACGTTATCACCATCTCTCGTTACATAAGCCGCTAAAAAATTAATGACAAAACCAACAATGGCTAAAATAAGCATGCCATTATAATTAACTCTAACGGGATTAATTAGTCTTTTTATAGAACTAATAATAACTACTATAGAGCCACAAATTAAAATAATCGTCGTAATTAAAGCTCCTAAAACAGAATATCTTCGGTAACCATAAGTATAAACATCATTTGCTTTTCTTTCACTTTTTTTCTCTAAAAAATAAGATATTCCAATACTTAAAGCATCACCTGCATCATGTAAGGCATCACTCATAATTGCGACACTTTTAGAAAAAAAACCACCAATTAATTCAAAAATTGCAAAGAAAAAATTAAGGAGAAAAGCAATTAAAATACTCGTTTTACTATTCATTACTTACCACCTACTCACACATATCTTTATTAAAATTAGCTTCTAAAGATCCCATATAAATATTTTTATTTTTGGTACTATCACAAACTAAAATCTTAAGACCTTCATTTGAAAAACCTAATTCTCCTTCATCAATATAAATTTTAGCCTTAAAGTATTCTTGAACTTCGCCATGTTCATTCAAAGCGTTGATAATTCTTTCTATAATATTTTCATCATCTTTTAAACTATCTTGCAAAGATTTAACTTCTTTATAATCATTTATATTAATTTCTTTTAAACAATTAGTATAAATAGTCCGACCATCTTCTAATTTGTAATAACTTTTATTCTTTCCACAACTGCCCTTCTCTGTTTCAATTTCGTAAGCAAAATCAATAATTTTAGCCGGATTATAATTTTCCTCTTTTTTAACAAAATATTTAAAAACAATAATAACACCAATAATTATAATCAAAATAATAATTATAACTGTTAATACTTTATTTAATTTATCTTTCACGACTATCACCTAATAATATTATATCACTAACTTAAGAATAAAAATATTTAATTTTAAAAGTTGTTCCTTTATTAACTACTGATTCGCAAGTTATCTTCCCATTATCTTTTTCAATAATGGATTTAGCGAGAGCTAGGCCAATTCCAATACTATCAGAACTAGCATTTTTGCCTTTATAAAATCTTTCAAACAGATGCTTTAAATCTTTACTGTCCATTCCTTTACCATAATCTTTAATTGTTATTTCTAAATAAAGGTCATTTTTTAAAACAGCAATATCAATTTCCCCATGAGGATGAGAATATTCCAAAGCATTTTTCAAAATATTAGTTAGAGCTTCAATTTGCCATTTTTTATCACAAACAATTTTTTCTTGATGTTTATTTGAATAATTAATTTTAACATTTTTTAAATCACTTAAACTATTAACATTCAAGATAGCTTCTTTAATAAGGTCTCCAACCATTACTTCTTCTTCATAAAAAGTAATCGCATTAGCCTCAAATTTGGAAAGTTTTAATAAACTATTAATTAAAAAATTTAAATTGGTAATTTCTCTTTTAATTTTATTTAAAAATTGCTCTCTTGTTTCTTCTTCCATATCCGGATTTGAAATTAAATTATCAAGCATGATACAAATAGATGTTAAAGGCGTTTTTA
This sequence comes from uncultured Bacilli bacterium, assembly GCA_947631045.1. Taxonomy (GTDB): domain Bacteria; phylum Bacillota_I; class Bacilli_A; order RF39; family UBA660; genus SIG200. Next base: position 1,448 of record CANRJV010000017.1, on the reverse strand, counting down.
ATTGATGCGAAATATCTTCCAAATAATCTTTTAATTTAATTTTATCATTTAAAGAAGTCTCCGTAAGACTCCGCAGTCTAATAGTTGTTTTGGCTACCTCATCTTTTAATAAAGATAATTCATCTTCTTTGGCTTCTTTAAAATTAATTTGATAATTCCCATTGTTTATCTTTTCTAACTTTTTAATAATAGCTTCAATACTTTTACTATTTTTTCTTTTATAAAAAATAAAAATAATTAAAATTAAAAAACTAAAAATAGCAATATCTCCTAGTTTAATCATTAAAAATTTTTCTTTTAAATTATCATTCTTTAAAATAATATTATCACTTAAATCATACCCATACTTAGCCAAGTAATTAGAATAGTCCTCTTTATTTTTTAAAGAAGAGATAATTTCACTTTCCGATACATTAGGATATTTCTCTTTAATTAAAGCGATAAGCATATTTAAACTATTATTAACATTTTCATTATATCTTTGATATTCTAATTTATTAAGATAAATAATACTTCCTAAAAATAAACCAAGGATTATCAAAAGTCCTAATAAATATTTTTTAAAATAATTATTCTTCTTCATCGATTCTATAACCTATTCCTTTAACTGTTTTAATAATATCTGTTCCTAATTTTTCTCTTATTCTACTAATATAAACGGTAATGGTATGCAAAGAAACATCATTTCCTGTCCATTCCCATAAGTGATCCGTAATTTCTTCTCTTCTCACAACTCTATTAAGATTTAAAAATAACAAATGCAAAATTTTTAATTCTAAAGGGGAAATTAATATTGGTTCATCATTTTTTAAAACCACCATTTTATCTAAATCAAATTGAATATCTTTAATTTTGATTACCACAGCTTTTTTATTTCTTAAAACAATTTTATTAATTCTTGCTAATAACTCTTTCGTAAAAAATGGTTTAGTTAAGTAGTCTTCTGCCCCTAAGTTTAGAGCTTTCACTATTTCTTCTTCCCCATCCCGCGCGGTCAAAAAGATAGTTGGAATATGATATTTTACTAAATAGTGTTCAAAAAAACTTAAACCATTACCATCCGGAAGAGTAATATCTAAAATAATTATTTGAGGATGATTATTTTCTAAGTATTCCAAAGAATCTTGAATAGTTTGACAAGTTCCTACTTTATAGCCTTCTTTTTCTAAAGAATATTCTAGACCATCTAAAATGTTTTGATTATCTTCAATAAGTAAAATGTTCATAAATCCTCCTTTTTTTATTATACCATAAGGAAAAGGGAAATTTTATTTTCCCTTAAATATTTTCATTTCTAATTGTTTCAATTACATTTTGACGACTAATCTTTTTAAGTGAGTATTTCATAATAACGAAAATGAGAATAAAGACTCCTGAGTTTCACACTTGTTAAAGCAAAAAATCACCATTTAGCCCAGTATTTATAAGGCTTTATAGTGATTTTTATT
>CANRJV010000016.1 GCA_947631045.1 uncultured Bacilli bacterium | reverse complement strand
GTCCTACCGGTCCAACAGGAGCAACGGGTCCTACTGGAGAAACTGGCCCAACAGGTGATACTGGGGCAACTGGAGAACAAGGTATTCAAGGCTTAGTTGGCGAAACTGGTCCTACGGGTCCTACCGGTCCAACAGGAGCAACGGGTCCTACCGGAGAAACTGGCCCAACAGGTGATACTGGGGCAACTGGAGAACAAGGTATTCAAGGTCCTGCTGGTCCTGCAGGAGCTGATGGTGAAATCGGTCCTACGGGTCCTACAGGTCCTACAGGTCCAACTGGTCCAACTGGAGACACTGGCCCAGCAGCCGCTTAAATATAAAGAGGAGCTTAATACTTCTCTTTTTTATTTTAATCTTTTATCTCATATAAAAACCCGTTTCTTGGACATATAAACGAAGTTCATATCAAAGTTAGATTTTTGCCAATAATTTTTTATTATTTTTTTTCTTTTTTTCATCTATGATTTTTTAATATTTATTTGTTTTAGTACTTAAAGGAATAAACCATAAAAATTTTTTCGTCTTTAATAGCTAAATATGAAGTTCTTGAAATGACCACTTTCATGATTTATCATTAAACCTTTACTATTAATTTTATCAAAAAATTCATCTTTTATATGATATAAATATCCAGTACTTTCACTGTTTTATCACCTTGTAAAGTATTATACCATATTAAAAAAAGTTCAAAAAGAAAACTCTATAAAAATAGAGTTTTCAACATTTACAACCGAGATCATTTATTACTCGCACCACTCGGAAGCGATTAACATTTCACGACTAGGATCATTCATTACTCGCACCACCTAGAAGCGATTAACATTTACCAAAAAACTGATATTGCTACCAGTTTTGAATATTATTTGAATTTTAATCTATTGTATTATCTGTATTATTTAATTAGCACTTGGTGTGTTAGTATTTGTTGAAGTTGTTTCCACTTTTTTATAAGCACAAGTATAATTCAAAGATGTTTCAAAATAACTTTTAATAGTGCTATATTTTGCAATATTTTCTTTACCATATTCTGTCTCAGCAGCTTTATTATCTTTAGTAGTTGTAAATGTTATAGTATGCTCTGAATCATCAAATTTAATATCACCAGAAGAAATATTATTAATTGTTATTGTGTTATTAGTTTGATATTCTTCTAATAATTTATTATATTCTTCCGTATCTGTAAATTTAAAGATATGTTCTTCATATATAATATTAGCAAAATCATTACTGTTAGCGCCATTTATATCAGCAATTCCAAATCTTTCAGATACTACCATCGTTGCTTTATTGTCTGTTAATGGTTGCTCTTTCGAACTACAAGTTATGAAACCTTTTACAGCATATTCAAGAATAACTAAGGTTCCGTCTACTTCCGTACTCTTACCATTGGCATTTGTAACTTTAATTTTAACAGTTTGAGTTCCTGGTTCACCACTTAGTAAAGCTTTAACAGCCTCTCCATCAACAAATTCATAAGTTAAACTTGAATCGTTACTAGTAGCAAATTCTTTAGCCTCAAGAGTTTCATTTAAACTTTTATAAACTGTTTTTAAAGCAACTTCTAAGACTGTATTGTCAACCACTGTTATAGTTCCTTGACGATGGGTTTCTCCGCAAGTAATTGTATAAGTATATTCACCCACTTTTGAAGTATCAACATTACTAGTGTCTACTCCACAACTAGAAATATCCGTTCCAGTAACAACAGCATAGTCGTTATTATTACGAGATAATTCATCCCCTAAATTTACTTCTAAATTTTTAGGTGAAATAGATATTTTAGCTACCTTATTATTTAATAAATCAGTATATTTTAAAACATAAAATGTTCCAAAACCAACACCAGCTAAAACAACTAAAATTATAATGATAAATACTAATTTATTAGTCTTCTTTTCTGGCTTTTTTTCTGGTTCAAAAGATATTGGAGGAGTCGTTCCAATGTTGCTTGAACTTTCAAATCCTGGCATAGTCCCACTAGGATTTCCAATAGAACTTGGATTAGTATAAGCTGGTTCCGGAGTTACTGGAAGTGGTTCCGGCATAACTGGAGTAACCGGAGGTACAGCCTCTGGAGCAACTGGTGGTACACTAGTTGGGTTTGGTACCCCGACTGGATCATTCGGCATAGGTGTCGGTGCACTATTTAATGGCTCCGGATTTAGAGGTACCGGATTAACTTCAGGACCTGGTGTAGGTACGGGATTTGGTGCCGGTTGGGCAACTGGTTGATTTAATGTTTCCATTCCTCCACTAGGATTATTTAAATTATTGATAGGTTGGGGATTAGAAATTGGCGTAGCATTTGGATCAACACTGCCTAAAACTGTCCCATTTAAATTATTATTATCGTTCATTTCATCGAGCCCCTTTTACTACTATAACAATTATATCTTTAATTGAATAATTTTTCAACTAATTTTTTAAATTCTTCACCCCTGGTCTCAAATTTGTCATATTGATCCCAAGAAGCACTTGCGGGAGATAATAAAACTGTCTCACATTCAGAAGCATCTTTTTGAATTTCAACCATAGCTTTTTCTAAAGTTTCACATACCCGACAAGGAATATTTTGACTTTGAGCATATACTCTTACTCTTTCTCTTACTTCTCCAATGGCATAAATTCTTATAACTTTTCTAATTTCGGGATTAAGCTCATTAAAATCTTGACTTCTCTCTTTGCCTCCTAAAATTAAATTAACTTTTCCATTCATCGTTTTTAAAGCAATTAAAGTAGAAGTTGGATTTGTAGCTTTAGAATCATTAAAAAATAGAATACCACTTTTACTATCAACAACTTCTAAACGATGTTCTACTCCATTAAAATTTTTTAAATAATTTTGAATAATATTTAAATCCCAAGCAAATTCTTTCAAAACTAAAAGGGCCGCTAAAATATTTTCATAATTATGATCACCTTTTATCTTAATATCACTTAGTTTAATAACTAAATTACCATCAATAAAAAGGCCTTCATCATTATAATAATTTTTTTCATCATTAAAATAATATTTTGTCGATTTAATATCCTTTGTAATTTTTAAACTATCGGCATTTTGTTTATTTAAATAAGCTTTATCAATATTTGTATGATGATTAAAAATTTTCTTTTTAACATTTATATAATTTTCATAACTTCCATGAAAATCTAAATGGGTTGGACAAAGATTAGTTAAAATGCTATAATCTGTTTTAAAGTCTTTAAAATTATATAATTGATGATCTGATATTTCTAAAACTAAAACACTATTTTTTTTAATTTTATCTAAAATATCACATAAAGGATAACCAATATTTCCTCCTAAAATAGCTGGAATATGATGAAGGGTTAATAAATCATATAACATTGTTGTAGTTGTGGTTTTCCCATTAGATCCCGTTATACCAATAATTTTTACACATTCAGGAAGGTAATGATAAGCTACTTCCATTTCATTAACAATGGGAATATTTAAATTAAGTGCTTTTTTAACACAAGGTTGATGGGGCTCAATACCCGGATTTTTAACAACCACATCAAAACTATTATCTAGAATTTCTTCTCCCGTTTCGCTTTGGATAAATTTGATATGCAAATCCTCTAATTTTTTTAATGTATCTAGAGATTGTTCTTTTTGATCAGTAGCAATTACTTCATTTTTAGAAGCTAGTAACTTTGAAACTGCTAAACCACTTTTAGCCAATCCCAAAACTAATATTTTTTTATTTTCTAACATAAAAACCTTCTTTCAAATTAATTATATACTTAATAGTGAAAAAAAAGCAATTAAATGCTCTTTTATATTTTAAATATTTTGGCTTTTTTTAGTTTTTTAGTCATAAATAAAGTTAAACCAAAAACGGGAACAATCACAACCCAAGGGTTTAAATCTCCTGTATAAGGGTTATCATCTAAGGAGTTACTAGTATTTTCTCCAACATTTTTAGCACTAATAAAAAACTTAAAAACTGATCCCTCTGAATCATTAGTAGTCTCTTTTTTCTTAGAACTAGAACTAGTCTTATTAGTATTTTTATTATTATTTACAACTGGTAAAGGATTTTTGATTGTATTAGTATAAGCTCTAACAGGTACATGATATGGGCCATCACTAACTTTTGTTACATCATTATAATTAATTCCATCAGAAGAAATATATTGAACATCACTTAAAAACTTAATCGTATTATAATTAGAAATCTTATCTGCTTTGCTAGATACTTCATAAACTACATTTTGATTGTCCGTTATCTTTATAATAATTGTAAAATAGTCACTATTAATTCTTTGCGAATTTATTTTTACCGTTTTATAACCAATAAAATCTGAAGTTCCTGAAGCTACCTTTATCATATCATGAACATTACTAACATTATCATCAGCAAAGTATACTTCAAAATTTTGATTAATCTTCGCAAAATACATGGATACTTCTTTTAATTCTTCTGAAGAATTAGGATTTTTCTTTTTAAAAACACTTTTGAAATAAACTGTCTTATCAGAAGCCGTTTTTAAAGTATTAATTCCTAAATTATCATAATAATAAGCATTATCTTCTACATTAGTCTCGGTATCAAAAAAGCCCGCAACTGTATTACAAATATGAATATCATCATAAGAAACATATTGATAATTATTACCACCATAAGAATTTTTAATTATCCAAGCACCATTACGAGAAGGACTATCATCAAATAAACTAACACTTATACTATCATTCCATCCAATAATAGATATTCCATGATTAACATTTTCACTACCATTATAATATAGATACGAATCATTCTTTTTATTTGCAGCTAAATAAATGTTAGCAGCCATGGCCCCGTTAGTTATTAAATATTCTTTTATATCTTCAATGGTACTGCTACTACAAGGACCACTATTACCTAAAAAGACAATTGAATTGACATCAACGGCGGCTTTTTGATTTACAATATCACTAGCATATACTTTAGTTCCATTATTATAATGATTTAATAAAACATCAAATGGCATTGTTTCTTCTTTTATTGGACCCCATAAATTCATGGCATAAGCCGAAGATACTAGATAATTACCACCAGTATTTTTATTTCTATTAAAAGTATTCCTGTTGTTAGCAAATTCTTTCAAAGTAGCAAGCTCCATATGAGCCTCACTTAAATCAGTGTTGCCTAAACTTTTAACTAGCATATTTGATTCAATAGAGGAATTACTAGCAAAAGCCCAACAAGCTGAGGTATTAGATTGGTTTTTTATAGAAGTAACTAAACCATAGTCAGCTAAACTAAAGCGAGTATCTGTAACTTTAGCACCACTTGTTTTAGCACTTGCCCCCACAAAAGAAAATTTATCATCTCCATCATAAGCTGATATCTGAAAGCCATCTATGCTAGTAGCATAAACTCTTGGGCTCATAAATAACATTATTAAAAATATGATATATTTAAATGCCTTTTGCATAAACATCCTCTCTTTATTCTCAATATTATATCTATAAAAAATATATCACATTTTGTAAATATTTGTCATTAGTTATAAACTTATATGTAAATTATATTGTAAATGTTTGTAAATAATTTAAATTATTATGAAAGGATCTTCAGCTATTCCTGAGCCATTTAAAGTCACACTGGACTCTAGATAAAGGACTGGGCGAACAGAAATCCAGCAGCCAAAGTCGACGCTGCCGGAAAGGCCATCCGAAAACACATTGAGGGCATTATACCATCCCCAATCAACATTAAAACCATAACGGGACATTAACCATTCATAACCACTTGGTGGATCCTTTTTAGTAACACTATTTGTTGTTGAATCGTTATTACTTAAGTGGATCCATGTGTTTACGCAGTCTGTGTTTCCTGCACATGTTGCTTCTCCTCCACCATAGGCTAAATAATAATCACTTAAATTCATTAATCCTACTTTATCACTTTGATGGATTGTCCATGCTTGTCGAACACTATCGTATTTTATCGTCTCATGATAATATGGATCTCCTTCCCTACCATTATTAACTGTTCTTGATAAATTCCCGCTTTCCATATTTAATACATCATAATCTGAAGGAGATTTGCCTGATTCTATCTTATATACATTTGCTCCTGGTTGCCATCCTCCATTAGTAGTATAAAGCATATCCCCAGTCCACCAGGTATGGTCGGCTATTTTACTTTCCCAGCCACTTGGAACATAATATGAATTTTGTAAATAAGCACTTGTTGTTATTCTTTTATATAAATCACTTTGAAACCAATTTATATCATCATTATAATTGTAATGCCATTGCATAGGTTCTTCTAAGGCCTCTTTTTTGATTAATTTAAGTTGCCCTTTTTTTGTGTTGGTGACGTCATCATTATCTGTGGCATACCCTATTATTCGGTACATATATCTGTCGGTATTATTTACACATTCTTCTGTGATGCTTGTTCCAAAACAGATATAATTGTTTTGGACTTTGTCTTTATCTCCTTGGAAACGGCGTAAGACATCTTCTCGAGCAGATACATCTTCTTTATTCTCTAATGAGTCACCACTTAATCTTTTTATTCTGGTTACTGCATCTTCTCCTTCGGCAAAGTATAAATAACAATAGATGGTGTCCTTTGTTGTTATTGTTGCTGTATGATTGTCATTGTCAAAACTTATTACTTCACTTTCTTCTATGTCTCTTCCATCATTCCCTATACATAAAGACCCTGCATATTTATATGGTGCCTCTGGCCAGGTGTTACTTTCTGATGGTTTATATTTGGTTTCGTTTTTACCTTTTATCATAATAGCTAAAGCATTATTTTCTTTTATCTCTTTCGTTTCTTCTTTGGTTTCTATCTTGTCTATCTCTTTATTACTTAATGTTGTATTATAATTTACCATTATTAACCCTATCTCTATTATTATTAATATAATTATTAATATTTTCTTCTTCATTACTGTCCTTCTTTCTTATTAAAGTATGCATAACAAGTATTCATTCCGTTTGTTATATAATTAAAACTTTTTGTATTGGCATCATATATTACTTGGGTTGTCACATTTGCATTTACACATCTTGATGTGTAATATGTGTATTCTTCTTCACTTGGAATACTATTTACTACTATATATTTCTTGCCATTGTATTCTTTATATCCTTTCTCATCTTCTACTAAAGCATACGTTATAATATCCGCATTCTTTTTCTTGTCATAATATATCTTACATACTATTTTATTAGGTATCTCTTCACTGACATTTATCACTATTGTTCCATCATTTTTTATTGTGTAATTACTATAACTGGCATCTTTAGGATTACATTCGGATTTTTCTTTATTTACTTCATATCCCATTACCGGTGTATTTTGTACTATATGATATCGGTATTTTGTTTCGGCATCTTCCATATATAATACCAGATCTATATCATACTGTAGTTTTTCTTTGGGTAATTCTTCTACAGCAAAGTCCCCAATTGTAGCCTTCATTATTTCTAATTCATTACTATTCCCATAATAAGCATAAGTATTTTTTATTACTTTACTTATTACTGTTATCATAACTATTACTATTAAACTTATTATTACTATTTTTTCCTTATCTATTTTCTTTTTCATTCTTTCCCTCTTTATGTTTTTGTTGCAAATAGCGAATGTATGTAATAAAAAAATAAAATGTGTTATTTTATCCAAAAATACCGCTATCAGTATGCTAGCTAATTTAATTATAGCATTTAAGCTAGCAATATGCAAGCATATTTTCCTTGAAAAATAGTTTAATATAAAGATAGCAAGGAGATAGCATTATGAATAAAGAAGTTATTTATATAAGAATTGATGAAGACTTAAAAAAAGAGCTAGATATGATAGCTCTAGAAGAACAAAGAAGTTTAAATAATTTAGTTGTTCGCATTTTAACTCAATACTTAGAAAGCATTAAGAAAAATAAAACACTAAAAAAGCCCTAGAAATTTCTAGGACTTTTATTATGGATTTGGATAAAAATTAGGATATTTTGTTTGATCAAAATTCTTATCAACACTTAAATTATCAATACTTTGGACAACATAATTTTCAAAGAAATCAGTTGTAAAGTCATTAGTTAAATTTTTTAATGTATAGAATATTTCTTCTCTTACTTTTTGACTATATGGGAAGCTTCGTAATTCTGATACTCTTCTTGTACACCAATAATCGCTAAAGCAATTTGGACTTTTTTCTAATTTAATTTTCATATTAGTATCAGCTTGTTCACCATCCATATATAATGCTTCATATAATTTTTGAACATATTCTTTAACATTAATATCACTTACTAAATATGGTAATTTTTCTTCTATTTCTTCAAATCTACCTAATTTATAATCTCTAAATGACTCTTTACCTGTTATGGCTTGTAAAGCCATTAAATCCGTTTTATAGTTTTTATGTAAATCAGTATTAATACTATCAATATTACTATAATACTTGATATAACCACCGTCATAGCCGGCATAGCCAAGCATTTCATAAGCAAACCATTTAATACTATAAGAGTCTGGTCTACCCTTATCATTATGAGGTTGATACCAGTGAACATTAAAGATATTTTGTCCACCATAAGAGTTAGTTCCTCTTGATGATAATTGATAAATACCCGGATAAATAGTTAAATGATTATCATATAAATCCTCTATATCATTAAGAGTCATCCCATCAAAATCTTCTGGTTTTAATTCAGAATATCTAATCCATTGTCTTTGTAAATATTCTTTGGCTCCGACATTTTCGGGATTATCTTCATTAGGATAAGATACTTTCATTCCGACATAAGATTTATGAGCAGAATCTAATTGTAAGAAGGCTTTTCCTTCAATATAATCCATTATATAAATTACATTAAACAATTTTTTATAATAGTCATGTATCTCCGCTGGGGTATCAATTCTTGATGGGTCTAAGTTAGAGGCAATTTTAGTACCAGGTTCAAAATGTCTGGAAAGATTCATAACAAAGTCACCAACACCAAAGGATTGCATTAGATTACTATCGGCATAATCTTCCCCACCGGCATCAAATCTTCGACCATTATCTTTTAAGAATAATCTCGCATCGATATTATGAGCTGTTTCATGAGTGAAAGTATGGAAAGTATATTCATATAAATCGCCATCTTCCGGAATTAAATTACCATCCATAAATCCTTCGGCTGACCATTCAATTCTGTCTCCATAAGCAACCGCCGCATTACCATCACTATGAGCCCACTTGCCAACAACTTCATTGAAGTTCTTATGGAATGGTTCTTCCGTTACATAAGGTTGATTATAGACAGTAGCTCCATATTCATTTTTCGTATATCTCTTATCAAGATGATAAGTATGAATATTATTAAATAAGGTTTTATCTTCCAAAATACCATAAGCGGTTTCGAAATAAGTTTCAATTCTTTCCGCATAACTATTTATCTTCCGATCGAAGAAGGCCATATCACTAGGATTTGTTGGATCTTCAATATAACCTCTAATGGAACCAATAACAAATTGAACAGGACTGGAAATAATATAAGTTGAATTTTCTGGTAAAGTTAAAATTGGTAAAATGTAATTATAAACGGTATAACTAGTATCAGTTTTACCTTTATCTGGATTACTAAAATGATCCCATAAAGTATATTCGATATCTTTTTCATGACCTTTAATAGGTATTTCTAATAAAATATTATTAAACTCATCATTAACCCATTTATTTAAATCCCCATCACCAAATTCTGTTACCATATATTCTAAGAATTTAGCCATATTATTTAATTTCGTATAACTTTTGAATATTCTAATATATGAACCATTAGTATCAGCAGTATTAAAATTACTACTATTGGATAGATATAATTCGGAAATTTCTAAAGGCGTTAATATTTTATCAAAGCCTTCCATATTGAATAAAACAAAATCATATAGTTTCATCCCATCAATGGATACATCATAGAATCTTCTTAAATAATTATACATATATAATACTTTTTCTAATTTTTGATCTTTCTTAATTTCTTTTTCAATAAAGTTATTAATACCTTCATCATTTAAAGTATTCGTATAATCACTATTAGCTAAATATTTTAAAACAAATTCTTTTAATTCCCCTTTGGTAACATTATTATAGAAATCACGATAAATTCTACTATCATCCGTACTAGTTAAAATATCTAAGTTATTCGTATAATCTAAATTATTTAAATAGTTCGTTAAATTAATAACTAATTGACTATTTGTATCAATAAGATAATTTTTATAATTATAATCGATATCTAAACCTTTAATCCGATAACTAGCCACCATTTCATAAGTTTTGTCATAAGTTACCTTATATTCTTCTTTAGTTCCATCTTTATAAACTAATTTTAACTTACTAATATTTTTAAGATTATCTTTCGTTAAATAAGTAACTAAAGAACCCTTATCAGTAAGAGGAACAATGTGCATTAATTCTTTTGTATACAAATTGCTATCTTCTTTTATTTTAGTAGCTTCCTTCTTTATCTTATTATTATCATAATAAGGCATCAGTTTAGCTAAGTTATTATATAAAGTAATTTTTTCTGGTTCATTTTCTTCAAAATCACTTATTTTTTCTTTTTGCAAAGTTGGTAAATTTAGGTAAGAAGTATTTCTAATGCGCCATATAGAGCCATCAAATTGTAATTTTTCTTTGAATAAAGCATCATTGATATCCTCTTTAGTTATTGTATTTACTCCGGTTTGGTTTACTTCTTTATCAGTTACATAATAATTATTATCATTATTCTTATTATCAACAAAAACCGCTTTAGTTCCCCCAGTTCCTAAAATAAGATTATTTTTATAACTAGCACTACTAGAATAAGTACAAGCAAAATCACAAGAAATATCGCCACTTGCTGAACCTACCGCAATACTATTGGTAATAACACTATTGCCAACGGCATTACCCACAAATACCGCATTAAAATTATATGAGCCATTTACAGTACCATCAGCATAACAGTTATTAACTGTGGAATTATCTAAACGACCAATCAAAGCTCCATTTTGTTGTCTATCACTCACATTAAGGGTAACATTAATCGCTTTACATTCTAGAATTACACTTTTACTTTGCGCCGTTCCAATTAAACCACCATTTTGATGTTCGGAATTGGAAAGTTTACTAACTCCATAAGTTATAACATTTTTAATAGTTGCCGAAGTTACTGTATTAGCTAAAGAACCATGGTCGGTACTTCCTAAAATAGTATTTTCTAACACTAAATTTTGAACTGTTCCGTTATTAATCGTATTAAATAATGGTTTATTTAAATTCTTTATTTTATGACCATTACCATCTAAGGTACCCGTATAATTATCAACATAAGTTTTATTATCATCAGAAATATTTTTAAAATCATAATCATGAGTAAGAGTAACATTTTCATTATTTCTTAATTTAGCCATTAAAGAAGCAAAGGCTAATTCTGGATCAGTTTCATTAACCACTACTCCTTCGCCAATTTCTCCTAAATCGATTTCTAATAAACCGGTTTCTTTTTGGAAATAGGTAGAGTCAGGAATAACATATAAATGATTGTTAACCACTTTAACTTCTTTAATTCTTGCTCTTATTGATGGCATATTTTCCATATTAACTTCAATAAAGTAATCTTCTTTATTTTGCTTTAAATGCTCAATATCAATTGTATCTTTTCGGATAACTACTTCTTCTTCATTCTCTATAGTATTGTAATATAGATGAACATCCATGATATTTTTTAAATCAATATTATTATTATCTAAAGAAATTACTTCGCTTAAAAGTTCATAATTTTGATGGTAATCTTCCTTATTTTGACTTCTTCTATAATCAGTTTTTACAACCACATAATATCTTAATACTTCATCTTCTTTAGGAATAGTTATCTCTTCATGGTCTTTATCATACTCTTCATTATATAAAGTTTTTCCTTGATCATCGGTAATAGTAACAATTGGTTTACCAACAATCGAACTATCATTATCTTTTAAATGAATAAAGACTTTAATATTCTCTTCATTAACATTATAATGATAATCACTAACACTAACAGCATCTTTTAAAACTTCAATATTAATATTCACTGGTTCTTTTAAAGTAATATTTTTACCATTAGTTAAAATAATATCCGTTATTTTAAAATTTTTTAAACCCGCATTAACAAAACCAGGAATATCTAAAACATATTGATTATCTACTTTAGTTACGGCATATTCATCTTTATTAACCTTTACTTTTTGAATTTTATTACTTAAAGTATCGTCTAAACCAGTAGAGGCAAAAGTAATTTTAATATCTTCTCCTTTTTCAAAGACTTCTTTATTAGACTTAACATCAGTAATATTTACATCTGTATATTTATCTTCTTTATATAAACCATAAGTTACTTTATGAATTTCCACATTTTTATATTCGTTTAAGTCAGTATCTTCAGGTAAAGATGAAATTTTACTATCAGTATCTAAATCATAACTAGCTTTAAAGATTAAATCTAAATCTTGTTCAGGAGTAATACCTTCAAAAGTTATTTTATTATGTCCTCTTTCAATGTCTTGAGATTCCCCATTTAAAGAAATAGTTCCCTCTTTAAAACTTTCATCACCTAAAGTCGCCTTTTTATCTAAAACAACATCAAATTCAAAAGTTACTTTTCCCTTTTCATAGTCTTCTTCAACTACTTTTAAATTTTCAATATGAGGAGCATCTTTTAATACTTCTACTTGAATAGTTTTAGACTCTGGTAAAGTAAAGAAATCATTGATTTTGACATAATAACTAGATTTCCGGAATTGGACTCTACTAACATTTAAATCAATAACCCCGGATTCATTTGGAGCCGCAATAGTGACATAAGTTTTGAAAACACCATCAGCTGGTTCATTATTAGAAGCTCCACCCGAACTACTAGTAATATAATTAATATTATTAATAGTAACTGAAGATATATCTTGATAAGCATTCCCAGTTCCATATTTATCTATATTATATTGTTTAATATTTTTACCAACAAAAATATTTAAAATTATTTGATAACCTTTTTGACCTTTAGATAAATAAATATTTTTAGGAAGTTCAAAACTTTGAACATATAAATCTTGAGGACTATTTGTAATTACTACTTCTTCTCCAATATTTTGATTAGTATATTTATACTTATCTCCTAAAGTATAATCAGCGAGAAAACGAACTGTATAATAGCCATCTGTACCATTTTTATAAGAAAGTTCTAAACCACTATTATGACTTTCATGATCTTTTATTTCTTCATTAGTAAGTTTTCTTTGATCAATTATTTTACCCGCCGAATCTACTAAAACAATTGTAAGGCCATCAAAAGTTTCATCTTCATCAGTTAACTTAAAGGAAACATTAACTTTTTTATTAGTACTATCATTTGTTACTTTAATATTTTCCGCTTTAGGAGCCCTTTTTAAAACATTATAAGTTAGAGTATTAACTTGATAATCTTCCGTATTTTTAAATGATTTTAAAGTGCTCAATTCTACACTCTCTAAAAATACCGTATGTTTACCAAAAGAAATATCCGCATTAGTTAATTCAACTTCATAATTATCACCATCTTTTTTGGTAATAACATATTCATGAGTCTCTTTATCATTAACTTTAATCATCGCTGTTTCCACATTAGCATTAACTCTATTACTACTCATAAAAGAAACTATTGGATATTCACCAGGAGTTAAAGAATCGGTAATGGAAGCATTAGTTAAAGTAAAATTATAATCATGTAATAACATAAATCCATGATCAAAAATTATCTCTTCGATATAATTATTTTGATCATTATTTTTATCACTATCTAAATCATAACTAGCTTTAATAACAATACTATATTCTTTCTTTTCTTCTAATTCTAAATCTTTAATTTCATTTTGGCCGACAAAAACAGTTTCCTTTTTAATTTCTTCATCTTTATTATTATAGATAAGAGCATAGCCTTCTTCAAAAACTTCATCTTCATCTAATATCTCAAATTTTAAACTTTTAGCATCATTATCATAACTAAAATTAGAAACTGCTGGAATATTTTTTAAAACTTCTCTTTCAAAAGTTAAATTTACATCAATTTCTTTATCATTATCAGTGAATGCCTTCGTCATTTTAAATTTATGAATACCAGGCTCAGTTGGTGAAACAATCTCTACTGAATAAATATTGCCATCAAAACTAACATCATAATATTCCCCATTAATCATAACTTTGTAAAGTTTGACATCCGATGGGGTAATATCCGCTTTAAAATTAAGAACAATATCTCCCTTATTTGTATAATAATCTTCATTATTTGAAGCATCAGTTACCTTAACTGTTGTTTTAACTTCTTCAGCAACATGTCCAGCATCATTAACATCCACTTTCCCATCATTATTCGTATCTAAATCCGGAATATTAGGATTTTCATTAGAATTAGAATTATCATTACTATTATTATCTTCCTTACTAGAAGTTTCTCCTTCGGAATTATTTTCTTTATTGGTTGTACTTGGCTTTTTATTATTAGTTTTTTCGGTTTCTTCTTTACTTTCAATATTAATTAAATAATCAATAATTTCTTTCGCATCATTATAATCCTTAACACC
Source organism: uncultured Bacilli bacterium (assembly GCA_947631045.1). Taxonomy (GTDB): domain Bacteria; phylum Bacillota_I; class Bacilli_A; order RF39; family UBA660; genus SIG200. The sequence continues at coordinate 15,574 of CANRJV010000016.1, read as the reverse complement.
ATCATTATTAACATCTTTTTTACTTAAATTTAAGCTGATTAAAACTCCTAGAATACCTAGAACAATTAACTCACCAACAGAAAGAACAATAATAATTATTTTCTTATCTCGAAACTTAATAAGAAGATATATAATTACTCCTAAAAGAGCTATAAATAAAATACTTAAAGCATAGATTATTGGTCTATTACTAAAAACTTTAATAATTTCTTCATTATCTTCAACAATTGTATTGGCTTCATTATTCGTGATAACTTCATCATCTAAAGCATCCCTCGTAACTTTTAAAGAAGCTGTAACACTATCAAAAGGAATTGGCTTTTTACCATCGCTAGCAGAGATATTCGTTAAAGCAATATTAGTATCTCCAGCTTTAGCATCATCTTTAACTTTTAAAGTGATGGTAAATAAATCACCTGATACTTTTCCTTTTTTGTTAATAAGACCAAATTTATTGGTATTTTCACTAAAACTAATATCAACCGAAGAAGAATTGCTGGTAAAATCTTCACTATCAAGACGTTCAAAAACATTTTCATCATATTTTAATGAAGCGATAAAAGCATATAATTTGACGTCATCCGGTAAAATAGCTGTTACCTCTACTTCTTCACCTGCTTCTAAATCAATATCACTCACACTTAAAACAAGACCATCCTCGGCATAAACCAATAATGGTATTAAAAATAGTATAAATGAAGTTATTATATATTTAGAAATTTTCTTTAACATTTAAAATTCCCCCTTTTCCTATAAAAAATACAATATTTTGCTTGTATCTTTCAAAGCAAAGATATTGTACCATATATACCACGAATATTCAAGCAAATTAAGGCAAAGTCGACACGATTTTATTCTTATTTTTTAGCTAATTTAAAAAGGATTTATTTTTTCCTTTTTTTATGGCTATTTATTGCCACTTATATTATATGCCAAAATTGTTTATTGGTGATGAAAAAAAGACCTAAATATAAGTCTTTTCTTTCTTTTGAAATGTCTCCATAATTCCATCACTTTCGGGAATTAAAACAATTCTACTAGCTTTTAAAGTTTTAGGGACATCAATTAATCTTTGATTACTAGAGCCTCTGAATAATAAATTTAAATCTTTTAAATCATTAACAAAAAGGCCATCAACTAAAACATCAAGATAATCTAAAAATTCCCGATATAAAGGATTTTTCTTACTCATTTCTAATATTTGTTCATAAGTAAATCCCGTATAACACCAAACATTTAAATTAATACTTTTCGCATATTTAACAATTTCTAAGACTGGTTCAATTTGATATAAAGGGTCTCCCCCACTTAAAGTTATCCCATCTTGATTTTGGAGATTTTTTAATTCTTCACATATCTCTTGAACCGTAAATTCTGCTCCTCCAGTAAAATCATGAGTTTGCGGATTTTGACAAAAAGGACAGTTATGCGAGCACCCTTGAGTCCAAATAACTGTCCTTACGCCAAAGCCATCAACGACACTATCACTTTGAAGTGGTGCCGCTAATCTAATTGTCATTAATTACGCAGCATTGGGAGTAGAATCTTGAGTGTCTTTTAATTCATGAACATTAAGACCAGTATGTTTTACTCTATCTTGTTCTTCGGCTTTCTTAGCATTGTTAAATCTTTCAGTTGTTCCTACTAAATAACCAGTTATTCTTCTAATTCTTTCAAATCCAACGCCTTCCCCTATAGTTTTTACTCTTTTTGCTTGTGCTTCCATAATCTATTACCTCCTTTTTTATTTTAGCAATCACAATTAAGATTCGTTATAGTTTCCAATGGAACCCCTTCGAAATTTTTCCGCCCACATTTTGGACAAACGTCACCAATAACCCCAACATAACCACAAACTGGGTCACGATCAACTGGATGGTTAACAGCCCCATATCCAATATCACAATCATGCATGATACGAATTATCTTTTCAAATGCTTCCACATTATTGGCAGTATCGCCATCTATTTCAATATAAGAAATATGACCTGCATTAGTTAAACGATGATATTTTCCTTCAACTTCTAATTTATGTTGAATAGTTGTATGATAATAAACTGGAACATGGAATGAGTTCGTATAATATTCTCGATCCGTTACTCCTTTAATCTTGCCATATATGGAACGGTCAATTCCCACAAAACGACCACTTAAACCCTCAGCCGGAGTGGCAAGGCAAGTGAAGTTTAGTTTCATTTCCCTACTATATTCATCACATTTATCCCGCATATGTTTAACAATTTCTAATCCTAATTTTTGGGCTTTTTCGGATTCGCCATGATGTTCGCCAATTAAGGCTTTTAAACATTCAGCCAAACCAATAAAGCCAATTGATAAAGTACCATGTTTTAAAATTTTTCTTATTTTTTGACCTGGTTCTAATTTTTCAGAATCTAACCAAACATGAGCTCCAAGTAAGAATTTAAAATTATTAACATTTTTACTACATTGAATATCAAATCTTTGGAGTAATTGGCCTTTACATAAATCTAATAATTCATCAAGTTCTGCATAAAATCCTTTCATGTCCGCTTTAGTTCTAGTACCATCAACTATACCATGTTTTATTCCAAGTCTAGGAAGATTAATCGTGGTAAATGATAAATTACCTCTTCCTGGTGTAATTTCTTTATCAGGATAAGCAATGTTACCGATTACTCTCGTTCGACATCCCATATAACCAACTTCGGTCTTTGGATCATTATCTTTTAAATATGGTTTATTAAAAGATGAATCTAAGAAGGAGAAGTTAGGGAATAATCTTTTAGCTGATACTTTGCAAGCTAATTTAAATAAATCATAGTTGGGATCTTCTTTATTATAGCTTACCCCTTCTTTTAACTTAAATATTGATATTGGGAAGATTGGAGTTTCCCCATGTCCTAATCCCGCATCAGTAGCTAATAAGAAGTTTTTAATAACCATTCTTCCTTCAGGAGATGTATCGGTTCCAAAGTTAACAGATGAAAATGGAACTTGGGCTCCCGCTCTCGAATGCATCGTATTTAAATTATGAATGAAAGCTTCCATTGCTTGATAAGTAATTCGATCTGTTTTAACTAAAGCTTTATCATAAGCTTTCGTAAATATTTCTTCTAATCTTTCACTAGTTATATACTCTTTAAATACTTCTTTAGGATTTATTTCAATAGTATCTAGCGCACTTATAACATCGACAACTTTATCAAAATCAATTTCTCCTAAAAAGCCCTCTAAATCTAAATAATCATAAAGCATTTGTTTTAATTGCTTTTTAAATGTTTTCTTAACTCCTGGAGCCATATAGTAATCAAACATTGGAATACTTTGGCCACCATGTTGATCATTTTGATTAGCTTGAATACAAATGGCTGCTAAAGCGGTATAACTCATTATATCGTTTGGGGTTCTTAAAAAACCATGTCCTGTTGTAAAACCATTTTTAAATAATTTATCTAAATCGATTTGGTTACATGTTGTTGTTCCCATCGCTAAGAAATCTAAATCGTGAATATGAATAGCGCCTTCATCATGCGCTCTCGCATATTTCGCATCCATAAGATAAGCTTTCGCAAATTCTCGCGATACGGTGGAACCAAAATGAAGCATTGTTCCCATTGGACCATCGCCATCAACATTGGCATTTTCTCTTTTTGAATTTTCTTCTTTAGAACTTTTTAATCCTAAAGATTCAATAGCTTTTACAAATTTATGTTGTTGCTTAACAGCAAATACTTCTCTAGAAGCTGCTCTTCTTTCCCGATATTCGGAGAAAGATTTATATACAGCTTCGTCTGTTTTTTGAAGTTCTTTTTCAATTATATCTTGAACTTCTTCAATTCCAATTGTTTTTCTATCAGTATATTCCTTTTCAATTATTTTTAAAACTTTTTCATAAATTTTGTTAACAATTTTTTCGTCGTATTCTGGATAAACGCTATCGTAGCCTTTTTTTATAGCTAAAGCGATTTTTGTCCCATTGAAAGGCACTCTTTGGCCACTTCTTTTAACAACAATCAAATCATTTTCTACTGCTTCCTTTATCATTTTTTACCTCTCCCATTTATAAGACTATTATACTCATCATTATTATTTTTTAGCAATGTTTTTTTTAGAAAAAAATTTAAAATTGTCAATCGAACAATTTTAAAAAATTGAAATTTTTGATAAAAAAAACATTTCTTATTAGATTCTACCGCTATTCAATTTCAAAATCATTTTTTAAAATTTTTTTGTTCGATTTACAGTGCAAATTTTGTCAAGCAAGCTTTTGGCTTTTTTGATGTTTTTAATTCTTATTTATTGCCAGATAATTTAAACAATATTATAATATATTTATACAAAGGAAGATGTGTATGTTTAAAGATAAAAAAATTCATTTTATTGGCATCGGCGGTATATCTATGAGTGGCATTGCCATGATTCTTTATTCCCATGGTTCTATTATTACTGGATCAGATGCCAAGCAAAACGAAAATGTTTTAATGCTTCAAGAAAAAGGCATCAAAGTAACAATTGGTAGTAACCCAGATTTAATAAATGAAGCTGATATTATTGTTTATACGGCCGCGATTTCCGATAATGACCCGGAACTTGTAAGGGCTAAAGAACTTCATAAAGAGATGTATGAAAGAGGGGTTTTCCTAGGCCTTTTAACGAAAGAATATCGGAATGTTATTTGTATTTCGGGAACCCATGGCAAATCAACCACTACTGGTATGATTGCATCCACTTTTTTAGAAGATGCCAAAAACCCCACTATCCAAATTGGGGCTATTTTACCCAAGATAAAAGCCAATTATTATGTTGGAGACAAAGATTACTTTATTATGGAGGCTTGTGAATACAAAGATAGTTTTTTATCTTTCTTCCCTACTAGTGAAGTTATCTTAAATATTGATGATGATCATTTAGATTATTTTCATAATTTAGAAAATATTAAAGCTTCTTTTTCTAGATATACTTATCTTTTACCCGAAAATGGAAGTTTAGTTTTAAATAGTGATGATGAGAATACTATGAGTATTGATATTCCTTCCCATGTTCATATTCTTACTTATGGTATTAATACTAAAGGGAATTTACAAGCTCAAAATATAACCTTTGATGAATTTGGTCATCCAATGTTTGATATTTATTATAATGATGAACTTTATCTATCTTTGCATTTAAATGTTTTAGGAATTCATAATGTTTATAATGCTTTAGCGGCAACTGCCATCTGTATTTTACACAACATAGATAAAGAAGCCATTATTAAAGGATTAAATACTTATCATGGGGTTGAAAGAAGATTCGAATTACTAGGAACCTATCAAGATAATATTTTAGTATATGATGATTATGCTCATCACCCAACCGAAATTAATTCAACTTTAAAATCTGCCAAAAATATTAAATGTCATCAAAATTGGGCTATTTTCCAATCGCATACTTTCTCCCGAACTAAAGAACATTTAGAAGAATTTGCGGAAGTTTTAAAAAACTTTGATAATGTTATTATTGCTCCAATATATCCAGCTAGAGAAACCAATATCTATAATGTTCACGAAAGTGATTTAGTAGATTTAATCAAAAAAGATAATCCGCATGTCATTTATCTTCCTACCTTTGAGGAAATAGTTACTTATTTAAAAGAGCACCTCGAAAAAGATGATTTGGTTATTACCATTGGAGCTGGACCAGTTAACGAAGTAGGATTAAAATTATTAGGCAAAAAATAAACTGTTCATCTGAGCAGTTTATTTTCTTTGGACATTTCTTTTATCTCATAAAAAACAAATTCATTTAAGCTACTATCATAATATTGATAAGTTATTTTACCTGTTAAGGTATCATAAACATATTGACCACCTTCAGAAAGATCTGAAGGCACTTCATATTTTTCCTCTAAAGTAAGTAATTTAAGTTCTTCAATAGATACAGATTCTGGTAATCCAGTTTTCATGTTAAAAGCTAACATATCGCCTTTTTCTGGTAAATAATTATAAGTACCATCTTTGTCCTTAGATGCCGTTACTTGATGATGCCTTAAAGGATTCCACTCATAATAATCATTCGCTATTTTAACGACATTTTTATTGTTTTGATAAGCATAGAGATAAGCATTTAAATTAACCCCATTAGGTATATAAATATCTTCTTCATCATATCTTTCAATTTCTCTATTACATGGATAATAGCAGCTGACGCAGAAACTAAAACAGTTAAGGCTGAGGCTCCCGCGATTAATTTAGCCCCTTCATTTTTATTTATTTTATTTTTCATAATTTACCTTCTTTTGCTTTACGATTATAGTTTATTTTCACTTCTTTGTCAAATAAATACCTACTCTTTAACTTCTTCTTTTAAAGATACTTCTTCTAATTTTTGATTAGCAATACTATATAAGTAAACGCTAATTTTTTTAAATGTTATCATTTTTACATAATTATAATAAATTTGGAGTTGCTTTTGATAGGCATCATCCGCAATATTTTTTAATTTATAATCGACAATCTTAATTTCTTTAGGAAATTCTAAAAGTAAATCGATAATACCATGATAATTAATATCATCTTCTGTATACATAAATTCATATTCTTTATATATTTTAGTATCATTTGTAATATTTAATTTTGTAACTAAATTATTAATCATCTCATAATAAGGATTATTCTTATCTATATTTAAGAAATCGGTCATTTCGAAAACTTTATGAATACTTTTACCATAAGCAAGCTTCTTTAAATCCCGGGCATTTCTTAAAGACATCTCTTTTTTAGAGGCTCTTTCTTCAGTAATAATATGATTAGGAATCTCAATTTCTTGATAAGTTATTTTTCTTTTATCTTGTGGAATTTTTAAAGCTATTTCTTTTTCAAATAAATATTTTTTACTTAAATTTAATTTATCTAAATCGACATTAACAATATAATTTTCTAAATTTTTAGCAATCGAATTCATGATACTTAAGAAAGAATTATATTTTCTTCTAATCATATCAGCTACTATGCCATGAACTTTATCTTTTATCTCTAAAGGACAAACAATCATTATTTTTTCTTTAGCTCTTGTTAAAGCCACATATAAAAGACGAATTTTCTCCGAAATACTCTCTCTTAAATATTTATTTTTTAAAAGACTAAATAAAATAGTATCGTCTACTCCTTCTTTAAAGAAAGGCACAATTAAACCATAAGATTTATCAAAAGTAAATTTATCTTTGATTTCTTCTAAATTAAATTCTTTATAAAAACCACTAAAATAACAAAGACTAAATTCTAGCCCTTTAGACTTATGAATATTCATAATCTTAACACTACAACCATCTTCTTTAGGCTCTGGATATTTTATTTCATATTTACTTTCGATAGTTTTCAAAATAAATTCGTGAAACATTTTTAAAGTATAACCCATATTACTTAAATTTTTAGCCATATTAAGTAAATTATCTAATCTGATAATTCTTTCTTTAACATCCCCGACTTTAATCATATTTTCATAAAAATTAAATTCTTTAATCATTAATTTTAAAACATCATAACTAGTTAAAGATGGAATTAAAGAAGCAAGAGATTGGGCTTTCGCATATAAAGTTGTGTCTTTAAAAGTTCCACTCTTCATAACTTCAAATAAGTAAGCATCAGAATAATAGAATAAATAACTTCGTCCGACACTCATAAAATAATATTTAAAATCGGTATCAAAATTTTCTTCCCTTATTTTAATAATTAACCCAATTAAATTATTGATTAATTTAACATCAACTTCTTTAGTTAAAGTTTTATCTTCATAAATAGAAAGAGGAATATTTAAATATTCAAATATTTTTTTATAAAGCGGAAAATCTGTTCCTCGATCCATAATAATGCAAAAATCATCATAGCAAACATCTCTTAAAGTATTAGTTTTTTTATCGACTACTTGATAGTGATTATTTATTTTACTTAAGATATCTCTTCCAATAATAAAGGCTTCAATTTCATTATTTTTATATTCGGAATTTTTCGGATAATTTAAAATAGCTAAATTATTGTCTTCTTTCTTATTCTTAGTATAAACTTCATTACCAAAGCGCATTAGATGTTCTTTTTGGTAGTTAGCTCCCCCAATTGGAGAATCCATAATAAGGGAAAATATTTCATTAATCGCCATAACTACTTCTTCACGGGAACGGAAATTATCTAACAAATCAATTTTTATCCCCTTTAAACCATCTTTATATTCATCATATTTCTCTTTAAATATTTGCGGATTAGCATTTCGAAAACCATAAATAGATTGCTTAATATCCCCCACCATATAAACATTATTATTTTGAATAAGACTAATAAATTCTTCTTGTAAATCATTAGTATCTTGATATTCATCAATACATATCTCTTTAAAACTATTTTTAACTTCTTCTTTAATTTGCTCATTTTCTTTTAATAATTTAATCGCCATTAAAGAGATATCATTAAATTCATATAAATCCCCACTCTTTTTATAATTATTTAATTTAAGATTAAATCTTTTAAAGATAGTTATAATAATTTTTAAATATTCTTTGGTTAAATTTAAACTTTCTCTTATTTCTTTTTCGTCTTTAAATCTTAATTCTTTGGTTAATTCTTTAATAATATTATCAATATTCTCTTTATATTCTTTTATCTCTTCACTATTATTTGGTCTTCTTGGTAAAGGATTATTTAAAGCGCTCTTTATTTCATCATAAGAAGAAGCGGTTATTAATTTATTTAAAGAGGTTCCTAAAACACAGGCATAATCAGGATATATATTTTCTATTAAAAGAATATTCGGCTCTATTTCATCTATTTTACTTTTTAAAATATTCGTATATTCTAAAATATAATTATTTATTTTATCTTCATTTAAATAGGTATCTAGATAAGTATCTAAAAAATTATCTAAGGAAGGAATTAATGTTAATTTTTCATATATTTTTAAAAGCGATGCTTTAATACTTTTATCATTTTTAATCGTAAAAACATCTAAAAAATTTTGAAACTCTAGATTTTCTTCTTCATATAATTCTTGAAAGACTTCCTCCATAAATTCTTCTTTCAAAATACTTATAATACTGCCATCAATAATTTGTAAATTACTACTAACATTTAAAATATCATTATATTTTTTCACTAAAGATAAAGTATAAGAATCAAAAGTGGTAATATAAGCACTTTCTAATAATCCTAAATTATCTTGTAAAGAGGCTTCTTTATTTATTTTAGCCCGGATTCTTTCTTTCATTTCTCCGGCGGCCGCATTGGTAAAAGTTAAAATCAAAAGTTCATTTATTTTAATCCCATCTTTTAACTTTTCTAAGACTCTTTCGGTTAAGACTGCTGTTTTACCCGAACCAGCTCCCGCGGAAACAATAATATTTTTGCCACTCTCTTTAATGGCTTGGAGTTGTTCTTTAGTCCACTTCGGCATTGGCTTCACCTCCTAAATAATTCAAATTTTTAACTTCCTCTAAAATGACATAATCCGCTTCTTTTTTATAACAGATATCCCCAAAAGGACAATAAAGACAACCCACATCTTTGGCATAACCTATCTTTTTCGGATTAATTGGGAATTCGGCTTTTAAGATTTTAGTTATATCATCATCAATAATATTTTCGGTTAAATTTATTAAATTAGTAATTTTTTCATTACTTAAAACTTTACTATAAGAATAAAAATTACCATCATTTTTCATTTTTAAACTTTTAATGAAATGACTATCCATATAATGTTTATCAAAGCAAGCTAAAATATTGGCATCAGCATTGGAATACCCCTTTAATTTTAAAGCCTCTTTTTGGGCATTCTCATAATCATCACTTCTTTTTAAATCTTTATCCAAAATATGTTCTAAGTAGAAACCGGCAAATAAAGGCCTTTCAAAAAGATGAGATTTGGAAACTAAATAAAGATAAATAGGAAGTTGCAAAGATAAACCATATAAAGCATAGTTAATGTCACTTTCAATTTTACCCGTTTTATAATCGACGATAGCTACAACAGTCTGATCATCTTTTTTCTCATATAAAATTTTATCAATAATACCCACAAACCGAATAGGAATATTCCTGCTTTTATCAATGCTTAAATATTTTTCGTGGTATTCTTCTCCCAATAAAATATCTTCTTTTTGTTCCCGTAAATAATTGATAACAAATTCCATGTCTTTCATAATTTTAGTAACATAAAATTTTTCTTTAGAATCTAAAATTTTTTCTTTTTCTCTTAAGTAATTATCTACTTCTTGAGAAATACTTCCGCCCTTATTTAAACATTTTTCTAAAACATCATGAAATAAAGAACCAATAAAAGTATCAAAGGTTTCTAAAAAAGGATTTAAGTGTAAAATATTTTCTAAATAATACCGAAAAGAACATTTATTATAATTATTTAAAGAACTATAAGATAAAGTTAAGCCTTCTTTTAAATAATCTTTTAAACTATCTTCATTTAAGCCTTTATAAGAATTATCAAAGGTTCGATAAATAAAATTCGGAAGATTATTCTTGTATAAACCTAAAATAGGATGAATATTGCCATATTTAGTCATCTCATCAAGATATTTAGCATATTTTATTTTATCATTTAAGGAAGCATAACTAATTGTTTCATCTTCATGATAAAACTTTTCTTCTAAAGAAAGTAAAGAGACTAAACTCGAAGGAAAAGCATCGCCCCGATTATCTTTTAATTTATAAGTTATGGTGAGATTTTTAATGCTTTTAATTTTGGCAATTACATTTATTCTTAATTTTTCATTATAATCTGTAGTCTTGTAAAGATGCACTTCATCTTTTAAAAAATCGGTAATATAGTCTTCATCTTTTTTATATTCCGGAATACTACCCGCATTAAAATTCATTAAGAAAACATAAAAAGAAGGCGAAACATAATCAGAAACTTTCAGTAATTCCACATAATTTTCAAAAGTCAAAGTATCTAAATGAGTATTTTTAAATTCTTCATAAACTAAATCATAAAGAAGATTATTATCACTTATAAAGGCATATTTGTTTAAAATATTAATGATTTTATTTTGAATTTCTTCACTCATATTTCCAAAATCATAATCTTCAATATCTATTCCCTTTTTTAAAGCATTTAAAAATTTTAAAGCTCCTTCATAACCTAATAAATTAATTTTAGAAGGTATTTTTACCGGAATATGAAAAAACGCAAATATCCTTTCCAAAGCATCATAATAATCTTCAGGCACATTCATTAATTTAATTTGATTTAAACTAACCCCCTCTAAAATTAACTGACATATTTTTCTCGCCACAAAAGTAATTTCTTCTTCCATATCTTTTAAAGCCCAAACATATTTTAAATTATTTTCCTCTTTTTCTTTAATTATTTCGACTCCTAAAGTATGAAAGACTTCTTCTTCATATTTTTCGAAAGTTAAATAACCAATTACTTTTATTTTTTTATCATTTAAATAATCTTTAAATAAAGGATTATAAATTAATAATTTTTTTTGATCTAAATCTTCTTTTAAATTTTTTAAAAATTGTAATTTAGAATGGCGATATTCTTTGTCTTCTAAAAAGAATAAATTTTGTAAATACATCTTGGCAATCGAAACTTTAACATTTAATTTCTTGACAACATAAGCAATTGTCTCTTCATTATAAGTAAAGAAATATTCTTGAAAAAATTCTTTTTTAGGATAAAATTTAACATCAGAAAAAGTATGACTTTGAGTCATTTTTGCCAAAATACTTTTTTTATAACTATCTTCACAAATAATAATTTCTTTAGCCAAAATTAATTCATTCACCTTTCTTCTAATTTTTCATATTCATCTAATAAATTTAAGACTTCTTCTTTGGTTTTGGCTTTACACAAAGAAAGTTTTAATTCTTTGGTATTAGGCATTCCTTTTAAGAAATACATAAGATTACTCCGAAGTTCTAAAATGCCAATTACTTCGCCTTTTTCTTTGACTAATTCTTCCGTAAAATACCGCATCATTTCTATTTTTTCTGCTTTAGATACTTCTTTAGGAGATATACCTTTTTCGACATAATCAAGACAACTTTTAAAAATCCACGGATTACCTAAAGCCCCTCTTCCAATCATGACGGCTTGGCATCCACAATAATCTAACATTTTTTTAGCGCTATAGCAATCCGTAATATCGCCATTACCAATAACTGGTATCTTTACACTTTCCACCACTTTTTTGATTTCATCTAAATGAGCCTTACCCGAATAGCCTTCACTTCTTGTTCTCCCATGAACAAAGATAGCCTTAGCCCCTTCTTCTTCACAAATTTTGGCTATTTCCACGGCATTAATACTTTTCTCATCCCAACCTAAACGCATTTTAACAGTAACAGGAACCGAAACACTTGCAACAACACTCCGGACAATTTGCCTTACTCTTTCTGGGTCTTTTAAAAGACTACTTCCGGCTTTACTTCTAATAGCAATTTTCGGAACCGGACATCCCATATTAATATCGATAATATCTGGGTGCATATACTCTTCCACCATTTTAGCAGCCTTACCCATTGTCTCGGGATCAGAGCCAAAAATTTGTTGGGAAATTGGTCGTTCTTCTTCACTCATCTTTAAAAGTTCCAAAGTCTTTTGGGATTCATAAATTAATGCTTTATCGGAAACCATTTCGCCCACAACAAGACCAGCCCCCATTTTTTTACAAATCCGCCGGTAAGTTGTACTTGTAACTCCCGCCATTGGGGCTAAAACAAATTGATTTTCAATTTCAACATTGCCAATTTTCCACTTCATATTATCCCAACCTTTAAAAATTTATTTAGATAATTAACGTTACTTCATCGCCATCATTAAGTAAAAATGCATTAGCATCATCCGTATCTAAATGAAGTTCATAAAATCCATTATCACTAACTTTTACCATAACATCAATTAGGCCGCTTTTTTCACCATCTATTTTTACTTTAACCATATCACCATCAGTTACACCATATTTACTGGCATCTTTAGTATTAACATGGACATGACGATTGGCAATAATTAAACCATTTACCGTAACACTCCCTTTAGAAGTTTCTAAAGTAACATTTAAACTGTCACTTAAATCGCCACTTCTTCTTACTGGAGGATTAACTCCGAGACCTCTGGCATCAAGCCTTGAAATTTCAATTTGATTATATGGTCTAAAGGGTCCCAAGACGCGAACATTCTCAATTTTTTTATCACCTACTCTAATGGTTAGCGTCTCGTTAGAAGCAAATTCCCCAATTTGATTTAAATTATTTCGAATGGTAATTTCTTCATCAAAAAGCTTATCATATACTTCTTTAGTTAAATGAACATGGCGATTACTAACCCGAGCCTTAACTTTATATTCCATTTTTATCACCTGCAAATATTATACCTTATTTTGACGAATAATTGTAGTCTCTTAAAACCATAATATAAATGGTGATATGATGAAAAAACCAGGTTGTAGCAAGTGTCAAGAAGCCCAAATCCAAGGTAGATGTTATATCGATGAAGAAAGTGGCATGTTATGTGTAACTTTAGAAAAAAAGATAGATTTACCTAAAGGCAAAAAAGTTTTAGTTCCGCAAATATGTACTGAATGTGGAACAACAGAATGGATTACCATTGACACTTCCGAATAAATCTCCAAGAGAGATTTTTTTTCATGCTATTTGTCATATATATATAAAAATATGGTATAATCTTAATTAGGAGACGAGAAATCGTTGCCCATTTAGATAGTTGACTACCCTATTCGAAACTCAATTCGAATAAGGATAGTCGTCTTTTTTTATACTTTTCGAAAAAAAGTATTATAATATTCATTTCGCAAAAAGCAAAAAAATTGAATTTTGCGAAATAAGTGTTATAATGTTAATAGGTGATTAATTATATATGAAAATAATTAAAAGAAAATATTTAAATGATATAATTGATGTTATGGGTACGCCTGATATAAAAGTTATTACGGGAGTTAGACGTAGTGGAAAATCTCAATTACTAAATATGTTTATAGATTATGTTAAAGAAAATGACAAAAACTCTAATATTATTTATATAGATTATAATCTTGATAAGTTTGATAATTTGAAAGAGTATAAAGAATTAATAAAATATGTTTCTGAAAAATATGATTCTAAAAAGAATAACTTTATTATGATTGATGAAGTTCAAATGTGTAATGATTTTGAAAAAGCTATAAATAATTTTCATGCGGAAAATAAATATGATATTTATATAACTGGCTCTAATGCTTTTCTTTTATCAAGTGATTTAGCCACTTTATTTACTGGTAGAACATATAGCATTGAAATATATCCTTTTTCCTATAAAGAATTTCTTGAATATTATAATTTAAAAAATAACGAAGAAAATTTTAATAGGTATGTTTTAGAAGGTGGCTTCTCTGGTTCTTATTTATATAAAGATTTAGATAAAAAATATAATTATATAGCGGATGTTTATAAAACAATGATTGTAAGAGATATAGTAGAAAGAAATAAAATTCAAAATATACCTCTATTAGATAGTATTAGTGATTTTTTAATTGATAATATTGCTAGACTTACATCATATAGAAGTATTACTGATACTTTAAATACTTTTAAAACTGACGCTAATGATAAAACTGTCGGTTCTTATATCAAATATTTATGTGAGGCTTTTGCTTTTTATAAAATAAGAAGATACGATATTCAAGGCAAAAAATATTTATCTACTCAAGATAAGTATTATTTATCAGACCATGCCGTAAAATATGCTATCCAAGGTACCAAAAATATGAATTATGGAAATATGTATGAAAACATAGTAGCAATGGAATTAATTAGAAGAGGATATGAAGTATATGTTGGAGTTTTGCATGAAAAAGAAATTGATTTTGTTGCCATGAAAAGAAATGAAAAATTATATATTCAAGTAGCAGATGATATAGGAAATGATTTTGAAAATGATGTATTTAAACGTGAAGTTAATCCTTTGCTAAAAATAAAAGATGCCTATCCTAAAATACTAATAGCAAGAACTAAACACGACAACTATCAATATGAGGGAATTCAAATTATAGATATATCAAATTGGTTATCTAATTAAATATTTAAAATTTATAGAAAGTTTTGACAACATTTGTCGAACTTTCTTTTATTTTGTCGAATATCACTTAAAAAGGAAGCATTTGCTTCCTAGCCAATTATTACTTACCTCCGGACAGTTTTTAAAAAAGAAGTTCCCGAACTTTTTTATTAGTAAATTAAAAAGATGCTTATTCCTTTTGTAAAGCACCTTTTATTTTCCTTTTTATAAACAACCATCTATATTATAATTTATTTAGAACAAAGTAAAGGTGGTTGTTTATGAATTTAATATATAATACTCAAGATGATTTTGCAACTAATTTAAGAAAATTTTTACATATTTCTTGTCCTTTTTTACATAAGCCTGCTTTAAATATTATCCCTTATATTATTTATGGTATGATTAATTCTGAATCTTCTGTTAATATCGATATTGCTAAACATTTAAAAGGTGACTTCTCTTTGGTTCAACTCGACTCTGTTTCTCGTCGTATCAGAAGATTCTTTAATAATCCTCATTTTGATCCTTTCCTTTTTTATGAGTCTATTAT